>NZ_DATIGV010000053.1:0-7543 GCF_035481345.1 Hydrogenophaga sp.
TCTTCGGCCAGGGTGGGCAGCAGCAGCTCCTTGAGCACCTGGCGGAATTCCTCGGCCTTGCCGGGCTTGGCCTTGGCGCTGCCGATGATGACGAGGGTGGACATCGTGAAGTCTCCTGTGTGTGTTGCAACCGCACGCTCACGCGACATCGGCCTCAACCGGCTTCGCCTGCGGCGCGGAACCAAAGCTCATGAGTTCGCCCTGCCACTGGCTTTGCTTGAGGAATTGCTCCCAGTTCAGCGCGTTCGGGTCGATCCGGCGACTCCACTGCAGATCGCGCCCCGGCGCGAAGTAGCCGTACTCGACGGCGTACTCCACCATGCCGACCAGTTCCCGCACGAGCCACTCGTTGCCGCCGAACGCCGGAAAGTGCTGCAGCAGCTCCTGCCGCGTGTAGGCCGAGGCATAACGCGCCTTCTGGCCGCTGACGCGCACGAAGGTCTCCACCATCTCGCGTGCGGTCAGGACTTCGCCCACGACGGGCAAGGTCGCGCCGGCGTACTTTCGTGGGTTGTCGAACACCTCCAGCACCGCAGGCCCGGTCGCGGTGAGCGGGTCCACGAAGGGCATGGGCGCGTCGGGTGGCAGGTAGATGGCAAAGGTGAGGCTGCCGTCCGGCCCGCGCTGGGGCACGTAGTACTCGAGGAAGTTGCTGTAGAAGAACGCCAGATAGACGAAGGAGCTGCGCAGCGGCAGGCCGCGGAGGTGGTCCTCCACCCTCGCCTTGTCGGTGAAGTGCGGCGCCCACTTGGTGCCACCGGTGCGCGCCTCCACGTTTTCGAGGCCGCTCCACACCACGTGTTCCACCCCGGCGGCGTGCGCGGCGTCGGCCAGCTGCACGCCCAGCGTGTACTCGGTGTCGGCGGGTGGCTCCTTCACGATGGGTGGGGTCATCAGGAAGGCACCGTACGAGCCGCGCATGGCGGCGGTGAGATCGGCCTGGTGGCCGAGTTCCAGCGGCGCGACCACGACTTCGGCACCGAGCGCGGCGAGCTCGCGCACGGGTGGGCTGTCGGTGCGGCGCGTGAGCGCGCGCACGCGGTACCGGCCGCTGGCCAGCAAGGCCTTGGCCACGCTACGGCCCTGCTTGCTGGCCGCGCCGGCCACGGTGATCAAGGGTTTGTCGGAGGGGGTAGATGAGGTAGGTGAGGTAGTCATGGAACGCAAGTCTCGGGTGCCGTGAGTCGCCCGTGAAATCGCGAAACCCTTCCGCTACCATCCATCGCATGGATACCAAGCGGCTGGACCTGAACCTGCTTGTCACGCTGGAGGCGCTGCTGGTCGAGCAGAACGTGACCAAGGCCGCCGAGCGGCTGCACCTGAGCCAGCCGGCCGTGAGCGCGCAGTTGAGCCGGCTGCGCGACGTCTTCGACGATCCGCTGCTGATCCCCGCGCAGCGCGGCATGACACCCACGGCCAAGGCCCTGGAGTTGATGGGCCCTCTGCGACAGGCGCTCGATCAGGTGCGCTCCACGGTCTCCACACACCAGGGCTTCGACCCAGCGAAGGCCACGCTGGTCGTGTCCATCGCCTGCACCGATTACTTGCAGGCCGCCGTGGTCAAGCCCGTGCTGTCTGCGCTGCGCCGCGAAGCCCCCGGTGTCCGCGTGGCCCTGCGCAACCTCGACATCGCGCAACTGGAAGCGCAAATGGTGCGCGGCGAGGTGGACCTGGCGCTGATGACGCCGCAGGCGGCCCCGCCCAGCCTGCGCACGCGGCTGCTCTTCGACGAGCACTACGTGCTCATCGGCCGGCGCGGGCACCCGCTGCTGCGCGAAGGCCTCACGGTGCAGGAGTACGCCCAGATGGAACACGTGATCGTGTCGCTGCGTGGCGGCGACTTCGCCACGCCGGTGGACCACGCTCTGACCGGGCTGGGTCAGCGCCGCAACGTGGTGCTGTCGGCCACGTCCTTTCTGATGGTCCCCGAAGTCGCGTCCCAGTCCGACCTTGTCGCCCTGGTTCCCAGCCGCCTGGTACGGGACCGCGGCGATCAGCTGTTGCAGGTACCGCCGCCCTTTCCCGTGGAAGGATTCGAAGTGGGCATGGTCTGGCACGAACGCAGCCATGGGCACGCGGGGCAGCAGTGGGTCAGGGACTTGATCCGACGGACCGTGTTGGCTTGAGGTCGTCTTTCGGCGCTGCCTGCGCGCGAAGCCGGTGCCCGCCGAACGCCTCGGCGAGCCACGCTCACCCCCCTTTTTTGCTCTTGAACCGTGTTGGCGGGTGTCAGGGAAGGGCCTGTGGGCAAGAAGCAGGCACCCGCGTGGCGCCCTTGTCATTCGGGGGCGTGGCGGGGAACGGACAGGAGCTCTTCGAGCGACAGCATGAGGGACATCGGCCAACGGCAGACATTCAACGTGTGATGCGGAACGACACCTACAACGCGAGCAACACAATTCGTCAGTCAGAGAAGGACGATTGGATGTTTCGCTACATCGGCATCCCCCCGGTCCGGGCCTTGGCCCAAACTAAGCGGCGATCTGTTTGTTGTCGATCCAGAGGGCTGGCAAGCCGGAATCAGCAATGGACCGGACATCGAGGCAATCGCAGGTGGACCGATGACCGCTGGGGAGTGTTCAGGTTCTGTTTCCTGTGCCGGTCAAGTCGGAAGACGATTTGATTGCGAACTTTCATCTCGTTCGGCCATTGCTAAAGCAAGAGAGAGCTCGGCTGCCTTGAGCGTAGTTCAAGGTCCGCTTCAGGCCCAGTCCCTTCTCAGCTAGCATGGTGCTTTCGGCCATCAGCGGTCGTACACGGCGCCCGCCTGCTTCTGAACGGATTGGGGAACACTATCGGTGATTGGTGGCGTTACATTGATCCCCATAACACGTTAGGCCATGAACACCACTCAAGCGCATCCGCACAGCTTCTCAGATGCAGCTTGGCCCTTTGTCGCGCCTCAGAACGCTCTGGCCATATCGACGATCCCCGGACGCCCTCTCACCGGTGTTTCGCTACAGAGCTGCTATTGGCAGACGACCGCTTCTGGCCGCAAGGCGCCATCCTATTCGACGAAAACCGGCCCTTCAATCGCCAGCCCCGCATCCCGCCTCACTCGCCCATCCGCCTCAGGCCGAGGGCTTGGGCTGTGCCGCTGGGGGCGCCTATGCGCTGCCGAGGAGCGCAGGGTGGCCGGCCCGCGCGCGCAGCGCGCTTCGTGAACTGACTGGCGGCATCTGTCTGAACGGAGCGCGCGAAGCGCGCGCAGTGAGTTATGCCGCGGGCCGGCTGCCCGAGCACCGCAGGGGACCCTTCGCGAAGCGAAGGGCTGCGCATTTGAAGCCCCCAGCGGCACAGCCCAAGCCCTCGGCTCGCCAGCCAGGAAACGAGCGAGACCCTTGGCCCGCCAACCCAGACATGCGCGAAGCCGGCGCCCAGACAAGCCAGCCTCACCCCCGCCCTGCCTTCAACAACAGCGCCGACACCTCGTCCGCCGCCGCCCGCAGCTTCGGCAGCAACTGCTCCTTCATCACCGTGGCCGAGGTGCGGTTCGCCTGTCCCGACACGTTGAGCGCCGCGATCACCGCGCCCGCGCGATTGCGCACCGGCGCGGCGATGGAGATCAGGCCCTCCTCCAGCTCCTGATTCACCAGCGCCCACCCCTGCCGCCGCACCTGCTGCACACGCGAAAGGATCTCCGCAGGATCCACCGCCGTGTGGCGCGTGTTCGCCTGGATCGCGCTCGCCTTCAGGCGCGCCTTCACCTGCGCATCGTCCAGGCCCGCCAACAACACGCGCCCCAGCGAGGTGCAGTAGGCCGGCAAGCGCGTGCCCACGTTGAGGTTGAGCGAGACGATCTTGTGCGTGTGCACACGCAGCACATAGACGATGTCGCTGCCGTCCAGCACCGCCGCCGAACACGATTCGCCCACCGCGTCGGCCAGGCGCTCCATCACCGGCTCGGCCAGGTTCCAGATCGGCATGGACGTGAGGTAGGCAAAGCCCAGGTCCAGGATGCGCGGCGTCAGCCAGTACAGCTTGCCGTCGCCCTCCACATAGCCCAGCGTCTGCAGCGTGAGCAGGATGCGCCGCGCCCCGGCGCGCGTGAGGCCGCTGCGTGCGGCCACCTCGGAGAGGGTCTGCGCGCTCGCCTCGGCACTGAAGGAACGGATCACCTCCAGCCCGCGCGCGAAGGACTGCACATAACCGTCGCCGGGCGTGGGCGCGTCGGGTGCGCGACGGGCGTGGGTTGCCATGGTCTTCGGTGGGCGACTAGAATGATTCGTCAATCGAACAAGTGTTCGTCATTAGAACATTCTCCGATCGACGCAGCAAGCTCCCCTGCCCCCTTCCCGCCCGGAGACAAACCCCGTGATCAACAAGATCGCCCCCTCGGTGGCCGAGGCCCTGCACGGCGTGCGCGACGGCGCCACCGTGCTCATCGGCGGCTTCGGCACCGCCGGCATTCCCAACGAACTCATAGCCGGCCTGATCGACCAGGGCGCGCGCGAGCTCACCGTGGTGAACAACAACGCCGGCAACGGCGACCACGGCCTGGCCGCGCTGCTCAAGACCGGGCGCGTGCGCAAGATCATCTGCAGCTTTCCGCGCCAGGCCGACAGCCACGTGTTCGACGGCCTGTACCGCGAGAAGAAGATCGAGCTCGAACTGGTGCCGCAGGGCAACCTGGCCGAGCGGCTGCGCGCAGCGGGCGCGGGCATCGGCGCCTTCTTCACGCCCACGGGCTACGGCACCGAACTGGCGAAGAACGCCGACGGCAGCCCCAAGGAAACGCGGGTCATCGGTGGCCGGCCCTATGTGCTGGAGTACCCGATCCACGGCGACGTGGCGCTCATCAAGGCCGAACGCGGCGACCGCTGGGGCAACCTCACGTTCCGCAAGGCCGCGCGCAACTTCGGCCCAGTGATGGCCACCGCCGCGAAGCGCACCATCGCCAGCGTGTTCGACATCGCCGAACTCGGCACGCTCGACCCGGAGACCATCGTCACGCCGGGCATCCACGTGAGCGCGGTCGTGAAGATTCCGCGCATGGCCACGCAAGCCGGTGGCTTCAAGGAGGCGGCATGAGCTACCAAAGAAGAAGCAAGGATGAACTCGCGAAACGCGTCGCGATGGACATCCACGACGGCGCCTACGTGAACCTGGGCATCGGCCAACCCACGCTCGTGGCCAACCACCTGCCGCCGGGCATTGAGGTGATCCTGCACAGCGAGAACGGCATCCTGGGCATGGGCCCGGCGCCCGCCGCCGGGCAAGAGGACTACGACCTCATCAACGCCGGCAAGCAGCCCGTGACGCTGCTGCCCGGTGGCGCCTTCTTCCACCACGCCGACAGCTTCGCCATGATGCGCGGCGGCCACCTGGACATCTGCGTGCTTGGCGCCTTCCAGGTCTCGGCCACGGGCGACCTGGCCAACTGGAGCACCGGCGAGCCCGGCAGCATTCCCGCCGTGGGCGGCGCCATGGACCTCGCCATCGGCGCCAAGCAGACCTGGGTGATGATGGACCTGCTGACCAAGCAGGGCGCGAGCAAGGTGGTGCAGCAGTGCAGCTACCCGCTCACCGGCATCGGCTGCGTCAAGCGCATCTACAGCGACCTGGCCACGCTCGAATGCACGCCGCAGGGCCTGCGCCTGATCGACGCGGTCGAGGGCCTGTCGCTCGACGAGCTGCAGCGCCTTGTGGGGCTGCCGATCGCACCGGCCACACCCGCCTGAACGATTTCACTTTCCCGGAGAACCCATGAGCACCCGCCAAGCCTTCATCGTCGACGCCATCCGCACCCCCTTCGGCCGCTACGGCGGCGCGCTGTCCAGCGTGCGCACCGACGACCTCGCCGCCATCCCCATCAAGGCCCTGATGGAACGCAACCCGAACGTGGACTGGGCCAGCGTGGTCGACGTGCTCTACGGCTGCGCCAACCAGGCCGGCGAGGACAACCGCAACGTGGCGCGCATGGCCGCGCTGCTGGCGGGCCTGCCCATCGACGTGCCCGGCGCCACCATCAACCGCCTGTGCGGCTCCGGCATGGACGCCGTGGGCAGCGCGGCGCGCGCCATCAAGGCCGGTGAAGCGGGCCTGATGATCGCCGGCGGCGTGGAGAGCATGAGCCGCGCGCCCTTCGTGATGCCCAAGGCCGAGAGCGCCTTCAGCCGCGCCAACGCGGTGTACGACACCACCATCGGCTGGCGCTTCGTCAACAAGCTGATGAAGGCGCAGTACGGCGTGGACTCCATGCCCGAGACGGCCGAGAACGTGGCCGTGGACCACGGCATCGAGCGCGAGGCGCAGGACCGCATGGCCCTGGCCAGCCAGCTCAAGGCCGTGGCCGCGCAAAAGGCGGGCCACCTGGCGCGCGAGATCGTGCCGGTGACGATTCCGCAGAAGAAGGGCGATCCGGTGGTCGTCGACAAGGACGAGCACCCGCGCGAGACCAGCCTGGAGGCGCTGGCCAAGCTCAAGGGCGTGGTCAAGCCCGAGGGCAGCGTGACCGCCGGCAACGCCAGCGGCGTGAACGATGGCTCGTGCGCGCTGCTGCTGGCCGATGAGGCCAGCGCCGCGAAGAACGGCCTCACGCCCAAGGCGCGCGTGGTGGGCATGGCCACGGCCGGCGTGGCGCCGCGCGTGATGGGCATCGGCCCCGCACCGGCCACGCAGAAGGTGCTGGCGCTCACCGGCCTCACGCTGGAGCAGATGGACGTGATCGAACTCAACGAGGCCTTCGCGTCGCAGGGCATTGCGGTGCTGCGAATGCTGGGCCTGAAGGACGACGATGAACGCGTGAACGCCTGGGGCGGCGCCATCGCCCTGGGCCACCCGCTGGGCGCCAGCGGCGCGCGCCTGGTCACCACGGCGGTGAACCGCCTGCACGCCACGGGTGGCCGCTACGCGCTGTGCACGATGTGCATCGGCGTGGGGCAAGGGATTGCGGTGATCGTCGAGAGAGTCTGACGAGGGCGCCTCAGCAGAACAGGAAAGCCTGGGTCTGGTGGCTCAGGCTGTGGCCCCTGACGCCTGTGGGCCCTTCGATCGCTTGACAGTTGTAGTGACGAATCCCGCGCGCCAGGGGGCAGTAGCAGAAGGTCCGCAGCCGATCCGGGCGCTCCCAGCCGTCGATGGCGTAGATGGCTTTTGGCACCGGGAATGGCAGGTGATTGAGCACGGCCACCGACAGACCATTGCGCGCCGGGTCCTTGTCCTGGAACAGTTCCTCCGCTCGCCGACTGCGAAGCAGCCAGCGCAAGGCCACCACCAGGTCGCTCAAGCGGCACTCGTCCTGCCTCTCGCCCTTGCGCTTTGCTGAACGGGACATTGCCCGCTCCAATACGGCTTCAATGGCGGGCGTCAGCGGGGCCCCATCGGCCAGTTCGCACGATCGCAGCACCGTCTTGAGCCAATGGCTGGCCTCCTTGCGGCTCATGTGCTGCTTGCGCAGGCCGGCGTTCATGGGATCGATCAAGTGCTTCTGGATCCGCTCGGCCGGCGTGGCCTGGCCCCTTCCCGGCAAACAATCCGGGAGCAGGCTCAACGAGTGCGTGTCAGTCCCATCGGTCCACGGCGCGGCCACCATCACGCGACC
>NZ_DATIGV010000054.1:0-19294 GCF_035481345.1 Hydrogenophaga sp.
GCTCCGCCCCTTCCAGCGCCCCTTCGATGCTCCAGCCGTGCGCGTGCGCGATCGGCCCCAGGAACAGGGCCGCGTCCGCCACTCGGCCGGTGATGACGATCTGTGCGCCCTCGTCCAGCGCCTGCACGATGGGATCGGCCCCCAGGTAGGCGTTGGCGAACACCAGGCGCTCGCGCACCGCCTCCAGCGACGCGCCGGTGAACAGGTGGGAGAACGCACCACCTGACGCGCCAGCCAGTCGCGGCAGCACGTCGTCACCCGTCACCACCCCGATGCGCGCCTTCAGCCCCTTGGCCGCGAAGGCCGCCAGCACCGCCTGCGCCGCGCCGCGCGGGTTCAGCCCGCCGGCGTTGCAGACGAAGCGCACGCCGTGGCGCTGCATCAGCGGCCACAGGCGCAGCAGCAACGGCACCACGTCGCGCGCGTAGCCCAGCGCGGGGTCGCGCTGGCGGTCCTTCTGCAGGATGGCGAGCGTCAGTTCGGCCAGGTGGTCGCTGGCGATGAACTGCACATCGCCGCGTTCGATGCTCGCGGCGATGGGCTCCCACGCGTCACCGTAGAAACCCAGGCCGGCGCCGATGCGTACTGACTTCATCCTCGACATCTTCCTGGCGCCTGCGCGACTGCCGATGGGGGAGAACCCCTAGCGGCAGTCCCGGGGAGGACAGCTATAAATCTTCGACCCTGGCGGCACGGCCTGCTCCCAAGCTTGCAGCAAGCGCGCACCGGCCCCCGGCAATACAACGACAGGAGACAGTTCCGTGCAACTGCTGCAACTGCTGATCAGCGGGGCGGCCCAGGGATGCATCTACGGCCTCATCGCGCTGGGCTTCGTGCTCATCTACAAGGCGACCGAGACCGTGAGCTTCGCGCAGGGCGACCTCATGATGGTGGGGGCCTTCGGCGGCCTGCTCACCATGACGCTGCTGGGCTTTCCCTTCTGGCTCTCCGTCATCGCCGCCATCGCCGGCATGGCCCTGTTCGGCATCGCGCTCGAACGCCTGGTCATCCGCCCCATCCTGGGGCAGCCCGCCTTCTCCATCGTCATGCTCACCATCGGCGTGGGCTACCTGCTGCGGGGGCTCATCACCATGATCCCCAACATCGGCACCGAGACGCACACGCTGCCGGTGCCCTACGCGGGCCAGGTGCTCAAGCTCGGCGCGCTGGTCATCTCCGCCGAGCAGATCGTGGTGATCGGCGCCACCGCCCTGCTGTGCGCAGTCCTGTTCGCCATGTTCCGCTACAGCAAGCTGGGCATCGCCATGCAGGCCGCGTCGCAGAACCAGTTGGCGGCCTACTACATGGGCATTCCGGTCAAGCGGCTCAACGGCCTGGTGTGGGGCCTGGCGGCGGGGGTGGCGGCCATCGCGGGCCTGCTGCTCGCGCCCATCACCTTCGTGCACGCCAACATGGGCTTCATCGGCCTCAAGGCCTTCCCGGCGGCGGTGGTGGGCGGCTTCGGCAGCCTGCCGGGCGCCATCGTGGGCGGTCTCATCATCGGCATCGTCGAGGCCGTTGCGGGCTTCTACCTGCCCGAAGGCTTCAAGGACATCGCACCCTACATCGTGGTGCTGATCATGCTGGTGCTCAAGCCCAACGGATTGTTCGGCGAGAAGCTGAGAAAAAAAGTCTGAGGCCGAACGATGCGATTCCTCTTCAAGACGCAATACGACCAGGACATCCGCCTCGCCAAGCACGGCGGCCACGTGTTCTGGTACGGCCTGCTGTGCCTGTTCCTGCTGGTGGCGCCCTGGGCCATCGACGAGTACTGGCTCGCGCAGCTCACCTTCGTGCTGATCTACGGCATCGTGGGCCTGGGCCTGATGCTGCTGGCCGGCTTCACCGGCCTGTTCTCGCTCGGCCACGCGGCCTTCCTGGGCGTGGGCGCGTACACGCAGGCCGTCATGGTCAACGCGGGCGTGCCCTTCCCCATCGCGCTCGCGTGTGCCGGCCTGCTGGCCGCGGCGGTGGGCGTGGTGGTGGGCCTGCCGGCCCTGCGCGTCAAGGGCATCTACCTCGGCATGGCCACGCTGGCCTTCGGCTTCATCGTCGAGGAAGGCATGGCGCGCTGGGAGTCCGTCACCGGCGGCAACAAGGGCCTGATGGTCAACTACCCCGAACTCTTCGGCTGGGCACTCGACTCCACCAACGAGTTCTACTTCCTCTGCCTGGTGGTGTGCGTTCTCAGCACCCTGGGCATCGTCAACCTCATGCGCTCGTCCACCGGCCGCGCCTTCGTCGCCATCCGCGATTCGGAGATCTCCGCGCAGAGCATGGGCATCCACCTCGCGCGCTACAAGACCCTGTCCTTCGCGCTCTCAGCCGCGCTGGCCGGCCTGGGCGGCGCGCTCTACGCGCACAAGATCCAGTTCCTCTCGCCCGAGCAGTTCTCCATCATCCAGTCGATCGACCTGCTGCTCATGGTCGTCATCGGCGGACTGGGCTCCATCCACGGCGCCTTCCTCGGCGCCATCTTCCTCATCGTCATGCCGCAGCTCATCGCGCTCGGCAAGGACGTGCTGCCCGAGGCCATCGGTCAGTCCGCCGGCCTGCAGGGCGCGGTGTACGGCGCGGTGCTCATCGCCTTCGTGCTGTTCGAGCCCATGGGCCTGTACGGGCGCTGGCTCAAGATCCGCGCCTACTTCCAACTCTTCCCGTTCTACCGCCAGGGCATGTTCAAGCGGCAGAAGTCGTTCCAGAAATCGGACCGCCTGAAGTGAACGCCATGAACGACGACACCCTGCTCTCCGCCAAGAACCTCAGCGTGCGCTTCGGCGGCGTGCTGGCGGTCAACAACGTGAGCTTCGACGTGAAGAAGGGCGAGGTCTTCACCCTCATCGGCCCCAACGGCGCGGGCAAGACCACGGTGTTCAACCTCATCAGCCGCATCTACACGCCCACCACCGGCGCCATCGACTACGCCGGCCACGGCGGCACCGTGCGCCTGACGGACCAGGCGCCGCACACCATCGCCCGCCTGGGCATCGCGCGCACCTTCCAGAACATCGAGCTGTTCGAGCACGCCACGGTGCTGCAGAACCTGCTGATCGGGCGCCACACGCACCGCCGCACCGGGCTGTGGAGCGAGCTCTTCTTCACCGGCAAGACCCGCGCCGCCGAGATCGAGGCGCGCGAGAAGGTCGAACACGTCATCGACCTGCTGGACCTGCAGCACCACCGCGAAAGCCTGGTCGCCGGCCTGCCCTACGGCGTGCGCAAGGTGGTGGAACTGGCGCGCGCCCTGTGCACCGAGCCGCGCCTGCTGCTGCTGGACGAGCCCTCCTCCGGCCTGAACGTGGAAGAGACCGAGGACATGGCTTTCTGGATCACCGACATCAAGAACGAGCTCGGCATCACGGTGCTGATGGTGGAGCACGACATGAGCCTGGTGTCCAAGGTGTCCGACCGCGTGCTGGCCATGAGCATGGGCACCGAACTGGCCACCGGCACGCCAGCCGAGGTGCAGGCCGACCCCGGCGTGATCGAGGCCTACCTGGGCAGCGTGGACGACGTGTCCAGCCTGCGACGGGAGAACCACCCAGCGTCCCACAAGGTGTCCGCATGAGCGTTCCGACCTCAGACGCCCCCGTCCTCAAGCTCTCCAACGTCGAGAGCGCCTACGGCCCCATCAAGGCCATCCGCGGCGTGAGCCTGCAGGTGCGCCGCGGCGAGATCGCCACCGTGCTGGGCAGCAACGGCGCCGGCAAGACCACCATCCTCAAGACCATCAGCGGCATCATCGACCCGCGCAAGGGCTCGGTGGAGTTCAAGGGCGAGAACATCACCGCGCTGGACCCGGCGCACATCGTTCAACAAGGCCTGCTGCACGTGCCCGAGGGGCGCGAGGTCTTCCCCCTGCTCAGCGTGCGCGACAACCTGCTCATGGGCGCCTACACCCGCAAGGACCGCGACGGCGTGGCGCGCGACATGGACATGGTGTTCGGCTACTTCCCCATCCTGAAGGAGCGCGCCACGCAGGACGCCGGCCTGCTCTCGGGTGGCCAGCAGCAGATGCTCGCCATCAGCCGTGCGCTCATGGCCAACCCGGACCTGATCCTGCTCGACGAGCCCAGCCTGGGACTCTCGCCCAAGCTCACGAAGGAGATCTTCGAGATCGTGGTGCGCATCAATCGCGAGCGCGGCACCACCATCCTGCTGGTGGAGCAGAACGCCAACATGGCGCTCAACGCGGCCGACTACGGCTACGTGCTGGAGAACGGCCGCATCGTGATGGAAGACACCTGCGCCCACCTGCGCGAGAAGGACGACATCAAGGAGTTCTACCTCGGCATGAAGGAAGCCGGCGTGCGCGCCGACCGCCGCTGGAAGAAAAAGAAGAACTGGCGCTGAACGGAGACACGTCATGAGCACCCTCTGGGACCTCTCCCACATCCAGCCCGAGACCCGGATCGTCCTGGAAGGCGACACGATTCCCGCGCTGTTCTGGAACGCCGTGAAGGCGCGCGGCCCGAACGTGTGGATGCGCCAGAAGGACATGGGCCTGTGGCGCAGCTGGACCTGGGACCAGACCGGCCAGGCCGTGCGCGAGATCGCCCACGGCCTCATGGCCCTGGGCTTTGCGCCCAAGGACACCGCCTCCATCCTGTCCAACACCACCATCGAATGGGTGCTGGCCGACTTGGCCGTGCTCAGCGCCGGCGGCGTGGCCAACGGCATCTACCCCACCGACGCGCCCGAGCAGGTGCACTACCTCTGCGAGGACTCGCGCACCAGCGTGCTGTTCGTGGAAGACGAGGAGCAGCTCGACAAGGCGCTGGCCGTGCGCGAGCAACTGCCGCTGCTCAAGAAGATCGTGGTGGTCGACATGGAGGGCCTTCGCGACTTCCATGACGAGCAGGTGCTGAGCCTGGACGCCCTGCGCGCCCTGGGCCGCGAGCACCTGGCGCAGCACCCGCAGCTGCTGGAGCAGCGCGTGGCCGGCGTGCGCCCCGAGGACCTCGCCATCCTGGTCTACACCTCGGGCACCACGGGCAAGCCCAAGGGCGCCATGCACTCGCACAAGGGCCTGGTCTACACCGTGCGCGGCTACAACGCCATCCTGCCGCGCCACGACACGGACGAGTGCATGTGCTTCCTGCCGCTGTGCCACATCGCCGAGCGCATGGGTGGCGAGTACTTCTCGCTCTACACCGGCGCGCGGCTGAACTTCGTGGAGAACCCGGAGACCGTGCCCGAGAACGTACGCGAGATCGCGCCCACCATCTTCACCGCCGTGCCGCGCGTGTGGGAGAAGTTCTACTCCGGCGTGATGATCGCGCTCAAGGAAGCGAGCCGCCTGCAGCAAGCCGCCTACGCCTGGGCCATCGGCGTGGGCCACCAGGTGGCCGAGCATGTGCTCAAGGGCGAGGCGGTGCCCGGCGGGCTCAAGCTGCGCTTTCGGCTCGCGCGCGTGCTGGTGCTGGACAACGTGCGCAAGCTCATCGGCATCCACCGCTCGCGCTTCCTCGTCACCGGCGCGGCGCCCATTTCGCCTGAACTCGTGCGCTGGTACCTCGCGCTGGGCGTGCCCATGCTCGAGGTCTGGGGCATGACCGAGACCTGCGGCGCCTCCACCGGCGTGCCGGCGCAGCGCATCAAGCCCGGCAGCATCGGCCCGGCCGCGCAGTACAACGAGGTGAAGCTGGACCCGCAGACCGGCGAGATCCTGGTGCGCGGACCCAACGTGTTCATGGGCTACCTGAACCTGCCCGAGAAGACCGCCGAGACCATCGACGCCGAGGGCTGGCTGCACACCGGCGACGTGGGCGTGGTGGACGAGGACGGCTTCTTTCGCATCACCGACCGCATGAAGGACATCATCATCACGGCCGGTGGCAAGAACATCACGCCCAGCGAGATCGAGAACGAGCTGAAGTTCTCGCCCTACGTCACCGACGCCGTCGTCATCGGCGACCAGCGCCCCTACCTCACGGTGATCATCATGATCGACCAGGAGAACGTGGAGAAATTCGCGCAGGACCACGACGTGCCCTTCTCCAACTACGCCAGCCTCACCCGCGCGCCCGAGGTGCAGCAGCTCATCCAGACCCTGATCGACAGCACCAACCGCAAGTTCGCGCGCGTCGAGCAGATCAAGAAGTTCTGGCTGCTCGACACCCAGCTCACCGCCGAGGACGAGGAGCTCACGCCCACCATGAAGCTCAAGCGCAAGCTGGTGCAGAAGAAGTACGCCGAACGCATCGAGAACATGTACCACTGACGCCACCGACGCCGCCCTGCGCGGCACACCACCCCGAGGAGATCCGCGCCATGAAGTCACTGCACACCCTCACCGCCGTCGCGCTGGCGCTGTCGGCCGGCGCCGCCCTGGCCCAGACACAGGGCGTGAGCAAGGACGAAATCGTCCTCGGCTCCATCCAGGATCTCTCCGGCCCGCTGGCCGGCTTCGGCAAGTCCGTGCGGCTGGGCATGGTGCTGCGCGTGGACGAGATCAACGAGCAGGGCGGCATCAACGGCCGCAAGCTCCGGCTCGTCGTCGAAGACGCCAAGTACGACCCGCGCAACGCCGTGCTGGCGGCGCAGAAGCTCGTCAACCAGGACAGGATCTTCGCCATGGTGGCCCACCTGGGCACGGCGCAGAACATGGCAGCCATGCCGGTGCAGTTCCAGAAGAACGTCGTCAACTTCCTGCCCGTGACGGCCGCGCGCGAGATGTACGAGCCCTTCCACAAGCTCAAGTTCGCCAACATCGGCCCTTACTACGAGCAGATGCGCACCTTCCTGCCGCGCATGGTGCAGGAGAAGAAGCCCAAGGCGGTCTGCGCCATCTACCAGGACGACGAGTTCGGCCTGGAGGTGCTGCGCGGCGCGGAAGAAGGCCTGAAGGCCGTGAACCTGCAGATGGTGGAGAAGACCTCGTTCAAGCGCGGCGCCACCGATTTCTCGTCGCAGGTGGCGAAGATGAAAGCGTCGAACTGCGACTTCATCGTGCTCGGCACCATCATCCGCGAGACCATCGGCACCATCGCCACCGCGCGCAAGCTCGACTTCAACCCCACCTTCTTCGGCTCGCAGGCGGCCTACACCGACCTCATCCACAAGCTCGGCGGCCCGGCCGTGAACGGCCTGTACGCCACCATGACGACCCAGCACCCCTACCTGGACGAGGCCGCGCAGCCCATCCGCTTCTGGGCCAACAAGTACAAGACCAAGTTCAACGAAGACCCCAACGTCTTCTCGGTCTATGGCTACAACGCCATCGACATCTTCGCGCGCGCGGCCGGCAAGACCGGCGCCAACCTCACCACGGACAGCTTCGTCAAGACCATGGACAGCCTGAGCGTGCCCACCGACATCTTCGGTTCGCCGCCGCTCAGCTTCAACCCGCAGCGGCGCTACGGCAGCATGGCCATGCGCCTGTCTCAGATCCAGGACGGCCGCTGGAAGGTCGTCTCCGACTACGTGAACCAGTGATGCGGCGGGGCGGTGCGAGGAAGGGTTTTTCCGCATCACCGCCCCTGTGAAACGGCCCATCATCCCCGCGAGAACGAGCCTCTTCCACCCTTGAAGGAGACAGCAGCGATGAAGACAACATTGAGCCTGATCGGCGCGGCCATCGCGCTGGGCACCGCCGGCGCCGCGCTGGCGCAAAGCCAGGGCGTGAGCAAGGACGAGATCGTCCTCGGCTCCATCCAGGACCTCTCCGGCCCCATCGCCGGCTTCGGCAAGCAGGTGCGCCTGGGCATGATGCTGCGCGTGGACGAAGCCAACGAGCAGGGCGGCGTCAATGGCCGCAAGCTCAAGCTCGTCGTCGAGGACTCCAAGTACGACCCGCGCAACGCCGTGCTGGCGGCGCAGAAGCTCGTCAACCAGGACAAGATCTTCATGATGGTGGGCCACATCGGCACGGCGCAGAACATGGCCGCCATGCCCGTGCAGTTCCAGAAGAACGTCATCAACTTCTTCCCGGTGACCGCCGCGCGCGAGATGTACGAGCCCTTCCACAAGCTCAAGTACAGCTTCGCCGCCACCTACTACGACCAGATGCGCGTGGCCGTGCCCAAGCTGGCCAAGGAAAAGAACGCCAAGAAGATCTGCACCATGTACCAGGACGACGAGTTCGGTCTGGAGGTCAAGCGCGGCGCCGAAGACGGCCTCAAGGCCGCCGGCATGTCGCTCGCGGTGGAAACCAGCTACAAGCGCGGCGCCACCGACTTCGCCTCGCAGATGCAGAAGCTGGCCTCCGAGCAGTGCGACATGGTCGTGCTCGGCACCATCATCCGCGAGACCATCGGCGGCATCGCCACGGCCAAGCGCCTGGGCTTCAACCCCACCTTCATTGGCTCCAGCGCCGCCTACACCGACCTCATCCACAAGCTGGGCGGCCCGGCCATGAACGGCCTGTACGCCACCATGACGGTGCAGCACCCCTACCTGGACGCGGCCTCGCAGCCCATCCGCTTCTGGGCCAACAAGTACCAGACCAAATTCAACGAAGAGCCCACGGTGTTCTCGGTGTACGGCTACTCGGCCATCGACAGCTTCATCCGCGCCGCCACCAAGGCCGGCCCCAACCTGAACACGGAGAGCTTCATCAAGGCCATGGACACCATGACCATTCCGCCCGACATCTTCGGCAGCGCCGAGATGACCTTCACCGCGCAAAAGCGCCTGGGCAGCAACGCCACGCGCATGTCCATGCTGGAGAACAACCGCTGGAAGGTGGTCACGGAGTACATCAACACGGCCGCGGCCAAGTGAAGGGCCCGCCAACAGGATCTGGAGGAACGACAGCTTCCTGAAACTTCGCGCCGCCCGGTCAACGGGCCATGCGCGGCAGCCGCCGGTGTTGCAAGCCCCGGTGGCTTTTTTTTGTGCGCCAGCCTGCGTGGCTCAGGTGGCGGGCAGCGTCCACCAGAAACGCGCGCCTTCGCCCACGCGGCCGCTGGCGCCCACGTCGCCGCCGTGCTGCTGCACCACGCGGCGCACCACCGTCAGGCCCAGGCCGGTGCCCGGCACGGCGTCGCCGGCCAGGCGGTTGAAGGGCTGGAACAGTTCACCCGCGCGCGCCTCGTCGAAGCCCGGTCCGTTGTCGCTCACGGCAAAACGCCAGGCGCCGTTCTCGCGCTGCGCGTCCACGGCCACCGCCAGCCCCGGGCGGCCCTGGCCGTACTTGAGCGCGTTGCCCACCAGGTTGGTCACCACGTGCGCCATGAGGCCGCGGTCCACCTCCACCACGGGCAGCGCGCCCACGCGCACCGCGTGCCGCGCGCTCGGGTACTCCATGGCCAACTGCTCCACGCACTCGCGCACCAGCTCGCCGAAATCCACCTTCGCCTTCTGCAGCGCCTGCTGCTCCACGCGCGCCAGGTCCAGCAGGTCGCTCACCATGCGGCTGGCGCGCAGCGACTCCTGCCCCAGCTTGCGCACCAGCGGCAAGGCCTGCACGGGCTGGCCTTCCTCGATCGCTTCGCGGGCCATCTCGCTCAGGCCGTGGATGTTGCGCAGCGGGCCGCGCAGGTCGTGCGAGACCATGCCGGAGAAGGCGCGCAGGCCTTGGTTGAGGGCTTCGAGCTGGGCGGTGCGCTCCTGCACGGTGCGGTCCAGGCCATCGGCCAGGCGCTGCAGGGCGGCCTCGGCCTGTTCGCTGCGCCGCAGCTCGCGCGCCAGGCGGTGGGCGTCGCGCTGCAGGATCATCGTGAGCACGAAGAAGTAGACCGCCACGATCGGCAGCGGCGTGATGTCGCGAAACGCCGTCAGGTCCATGCTGCCGCGCAGCGCCAGCAACAGCAGCACCGGCTGCCCGAGCAGGGCGGCGGCCAGGGCGAGTTGGCCGCCCCAGCGGTCGAACCACCAGCGCCAGACCAGCCACAGCGCCGCGGCCACCAACACGGCGGCCGAGGCCATCGGCCCACGGAACGGGTCGTCGGGCAGCACCAGCACCATCAGTGCCACGCCGGCCCAACCCAGCAGGCACAGGCCGAAGAAGCGGTGCCAGGGCCGCTCGGCCCGGCCCGATACGTAGTTGTGCAGCCCGATCAGCAGCGCCGAGACGGCCGCCACCACGGCGCCGGAGGCCGGCAGGCTGATGCCTTCGGGGCTGACGTCGAAGCCGATCTGCACCAGGCGCAGCGCCGCGTTCGACAGGCCGAACAACATGGCCGAGCCGGCCAGCCAGCTGACGTAGGGCCAGGAATCCTCGTGCGCGTAGGCGATGAATATCACGCCCAACAAGGCGACCAGCACGCCAGTCATGTAGAGCAGATCGCCGAACAGCGAGAGCCAGTCCATCAGCCTTCCCTGAGCCCGAAACCGCCGCAGTGTGACAGATGGACACCGCCTCGTCAGGGGGGTTGCCACCAGGGGTGGTCACGCCGCCACGCGTCCCTGCGCACAATGCCACGCAGTGCGCCGCACGGAGATCGTTCAGTGAATCCCCCTACCGCCCTCTGGCTGGCCGACGCCCTGCTCGCCCTGCACGTGGGCGTGGTGCTGTTCGTGGTGGGCCTGCTGCCGCTGGTGCTGGCCGGCGGCGCGCTGGGCTGGCGCTGGGTGCGCCACTTCCGGCTGCGTGCCGCGCACCTGGGCCTGATGGTCTTCATCGCGGCCCAGGCCTGGCTGGGGCAACTGTGCCCGCTGACCGTGTGGGAGCAGGATCTGCGCCGCCTGGCCGGCCAGAGCGGCTACCGCGAGAGCTTCATCGAGCACTGGCTCTCGCGCCTGCTGTACTGGGAGGCGCCGTGGTGGGTGTTTGTGGCCGCTTACACCGCTTTTGCGGGGCTGGTGGGGTTGGCGTGGTGGTGGGTGCGGCCTCGAAAGCGCGCAAATTAACCTTGCAAATTCTCCACAGCGTGGAAGAATTGCATGGTTATGTATCCTCGCTTTCGCCTTCCCCTGCTTCGGCAACTGCTGCAGGAATTTCCGGCCGTGGCCATCCTCGGCCCGCGCCAGGTCGGCAAGACCACGCTCGCCATGGAGTTGCTGGCCATGGACGGGGCCACGCAATACCTCGACCTGGAATCGCCAGCCGATGCGGCCAAGCTCGCCGATCCGCTGAGCTACTTCGAATCCCGCCGCGACCGACTCGTGGTGATCGATGAGGTGCAGCGCGCGCCCGACCTGTTTCCCGTGCTGCGTGGCGTGATCGACCAGCGACGGCGGCAAGGGCAGCGTGCGGGCCAGTTCCTCCTGCTGGGCTCCGCCACCGGCGCTTTGCTGGCGCAGTCGGCGGAGAGCCTCGCGGGCCGCATCGCCTACATGGAGCTGCAGTCCCTGACGATCAACGAAGTCCCCTCTGACGACGCGCAGCGCCTCTGGCTGCGCGGCGGGTTTCCGGAGTCGCTGCTGGCGCGCAGCGACTCGGCCAGCTTGCGCTGGCGCCAGCAATTCATCAGCACCTACCTGGAGCGCGACATCCCGCAGCTGGGCCCCCGCATTCCCGCAGAAACGCTGCGCCGCCTGTGGACCATGCTGGCTCACGAACAGGGGCAGTTGCTCAACGCCTCGAAACTGGCCACCTCGCTCGCCGTCAGCGGCCAGACGGTGACACGCTACATCGACCTGCTGTGCGATCTGATGCTCGTGCGCCGCTTGCTGCCCTGGGCAGACAACGGGGGCAAACGCCTGGTGCGTGCACCCAAGGTTTACGTGCGCGACAGCGGCCTGGTGCACGCGCTGCTCGGCCTGGGCCAGCTCGATGAAGTGTTGAGCCATCCGGTGGTGGGCGGCAGTTGGGAAGGCTGGGTGATCGAGAACCTGCTGGCCGTGTTGCCCGAGGGCGCGCAATCATTTTTCTATCGCAGCAGCGCGGGCGCGGAGCTCGACCTCGTGCTGGACCTGCCGCGCAAGCAACGCTGGGCGATCGAGGTCAAGCGCAGCACCGCGCCCACCGTGGGCCGAGGCTTTCACCAAGCAGCCGGCGACATCGATGCGACCGCGCGCTTCGTGGTGCATTCAGGCACCGATGCCTACCCGCTGTCGGCGGACATCGAGGCGATTCCCGTGGCCGAACTGCAACAGCGACTGATCGACCTTGGCGAGGCCCCAGCCAGCGCGGCGCGCAAGACACCGCGCCGTTGATGCCCTCCGTTGAAAGCAGAAGAGCTGCGACAACGCCTGCTTCACTGCGACCGGAATGCCGATGGATGACGGAGCGAGTCCTGCGACGTCCTTTCAGCCCCGCCGCCCGTACCGACCCGACCGCCGCTTTCGCTGCTCGTTCCTCAAGCGCTGCCGGTCCCCGACGTCGAGCGCCTCGTCGCGTTGGTTCAACAGTTCGGCGGCGACGCGGGCGTCCGGGTCCATGGCCAGTTGCTCGGCCGCGATCCGTGCCCCAAAGAAATCGGCCAGTTCGATCGGCGGGCGGTTCTGAGGCCCGTTCTGCGTCGGCGGCAGCGGCAAGCGGGCGCCGGGCTTCTTGTACAAGGCACGGCTTTCCTCACTGTCGGGTTCCAGCTCGGCCGCGGCGATGTCCGCATTGACGGTGCGGATCGGGTCGCCGCGCTGGGTCTGGGCGAGCGAAAGAGACGGGGGGCGGATCTTCATGCGGGAGAGGTGCAGGCAGCAGCGGCCGAAGGAGGCCGTGAGTGACCGATGGCGCGCTTTGGTTGCATGGCGCACAGGACCCGGCGCCTCAGGTCTCCGCGCCCGGCGCACGCCCCGGCGCGTGCCGCGATCGCGCCAGCTTGTGCAGCAACTCGGCCAGCATCATCTGCTCGGCCGCGCTCAGGGTCTTGAAGGCCGCGCGCTCGCTTTCCAGCAGGCGGGCCGTCAGGTCCACCGTCAGCGCCTCGCCCTGTTTCGTCACCCGCAGGTGTTGCCCTCTTCGGTCGCTTTCGTTCGCTTCACGAACGATCAGGCCGCGGCGCACCAGCTTGTCCAGGCCGGTGGTGATGTAGGGCGCGCTCAAGCCGAGGGCCTTGGCCAACTGCGCGGGTGACACGCCCGGGTTGCCATGCACCAGGGCCAGCAGGGTGTATTCGACCGTGCGCAGGCCATGCGGTATGCCCGCCACGTCGTCGAAGGCCGCGATGGTGACGATGGACGCCTGCGCGAGCTGGTAGCCCACCAGCCACTGCAGATCCCCTTCGTTCAAGCGGCCCGCCGGCGTGGAGACATCGGCCGGCCTGGCGTCCTCGGCCCGGGGGCGGACCGCTTTCGCCGCGGGTGCCGCGGCGCGGCGCGCGGCCGCCGGCGCAGCGGGCGTTTTCTGTTTCGTTGTGGCGTTGCGCGCCGTCATGAGCACTCACTCCTCCATGCGGGCGCCACCAAGGCCCCGCCATGCAGAGCCGATTCTGCCCGCTCGCGCGAGTCGGCCTCGCGGGTATTCACCTATCCAGAAATTTAGTTAAGCAAACTAACCTTTTGTTGAGGCCGCAACGACAAGCGGCCCATTTCGGTTCAAACCATCCGAGGAGACAAACATGACTCACTTCTTGCGATCGGCCCTCGCGGTGGCCGGTAGCGCGGCGCTGTTGGCGGCTTGTGGGGGTGGAGGCGGTGACGGTGGGGGGAGCGGCGCGCCCGCCGCTCCTCCGCCGGCCGAAGCCAGCCTGTCCATTCCCGCACCGGGCTCCCTGCTGCCCGCCGCCAGCGACATCTCGATCGCCCAGGCCGATTGCTCGGCCGCGAAGCTGGGCACGTCCATTGCGCCGGCCGACATTGGCGAGCCCGTGGCCGCGGTGACGCTGAACGCGCCCACCTGGACCGCCGCCGCCGGTGGCAACCAGGCCTACTGCTCGATCACCGGCGCCATCTACGCGGTGGACCCGAGCGCGCCCGTCATCAACTTCCGTGTGTCGCTGCCCGAGAACTGGGCGCGGCGCGCGGTGCACACCGGCGGCGGCGGCATGAACGGCTTTCCGCCGGGCAATCCCTCGGCGGCGATCCTGGGCTTGCGCGCGGCCACCTGGGGCAGCGATTCGGGCCACACCTTCATGGACACCAACTGGGCGCTGAACGAAGAGGCCATGAAGAACCTGGGCTTCATGCAGATGAAGAAGACCCGCGACGTCGGTGTGACGCTGACGCAGCGCATGTATGGCGAGAAACCGCGCTTCACCTACTGGCAGGGCGGCTCGCAAGGCGGGCGCGAGGGCCTCACGGTGATGCAGCGCTACCCGCAGGACTACGACGGCGCCGCACTCACCGTGCCCATCGTCAGCTTCTCCACGCTGACGCTGGCGCCCGAGCTGATCCGCATCCAGGAAAAGCCCCTGGCGAACTGGGTGCCGCCGGTGAAAGTGGCCGCCATCCGAACCGAGTTCATGCGCCAGTGCGACAAGCTCGACGGCCTGGTCGACGGCATCATCAACAACTACACGGCCTGCCGCGACATCTTCAACGTCAAGGCCGGCGCACCGGGCCGCAACCCCTGGCTGGACAAGCGCTGCCCGGGCAACGTCGACCCCAACCCGGCGGACAACACGGCCAGCGCCTGCTTCACCGACGGCCAGATCGAGACGCTGAAGTTCATCTATTCGCCCTACGCGTTCGCCACGCCGCTGGCCAACGGCACCACGTCCTTCGGCATGTGGGCGCCCACCACCGATCCGGGCGGCTCGGGCCTGCTGATCAATACGCGCCACGTGGGACAGGAAGGGGCCGACCCCGGCGCCACCATCCACAGCCACCTGGGCATCCTGGGGGTGACGGGCTTCCTGTTCAAGGACCTGAACGCCAACCCGCTGGACTATGTGGAAGGCGGCATGCTGAATGCGCGGCGCGTGGAGATCTCGCAGCACCTGGACGCGACCAACCCCGACCTGACGACGTTCTACAAGCGCGGCGGCAAGGTGCTCATCACCATCGGCAGCAACGACAGCCTGGCCTCCACGGGCGCGCAGTTGGACTATTACCAGTCGGTGCTGAACAAGATGACCCGCCCCGTGTTGGACGCCTTCGCGCGCCTGTGGGTGCTGCCGCAAACGGGCCATGGCCTCAGCGGCACGAACCTGGCCGTCGATGGCGACGGCAATGCCATCCCCTCGGTGGCCATTCCCAACACGTTCAACGGGCTGCAGATGGTGGTGGACTGGGTGGAGCAGAACCAGGCGCCCAGCAAGAACCCGACGGTGACGGCCGGCGCCAAGTCCCTGCCCATGTGCTCGTACCCGCAACACCCGCAGTACGTGGCGGGCGACGTGGCGCTCGCCGCCTCGTACACCTGCGCTGACTGAGGCCTCGCCCGTCGGCCCGTTGGAAGCCCCGCAGCCGCGGGGCTTTTTCATGGGCCCACGCGGCGGATCAGCCCTCGATCCGCGTCTGCGATTGCTCGCGCATGTACTGCGGCAAATAGTGGAACGAGGCCAGCGCCTTGCCCGTGCTGCCCGAGCCCTTCCACCCACCAAACGGCTGGTACCCGGGCCAGGCACCGGTGGTGGCGCCCAGGGGCCGGTTGACGTAGGTGACGCCGGCCTCGATGTGCTCCAGGAACCATCCGACCTCGTCCTCCGCGCCAAAGAAACCCGCCGTGAGGCCGAAGTCGCTGGCGTTGGCTTCGGCCATGGCCTGATCGGCGCCGTCCACGCGGCCCAGCATCACCAGCGGCGCGAACATTTCCTTGCGCCACAGCGGGTGGTCCAGCGGCGCCTCGGCCACCAGGGGCGCGCAATAGAAGCCCTCGCCCGCGTCGGCGGGCAAGGGCCCTTCGGCCACGATGCGCGCGCCCCCGCCTTCCAGTTGCCGCCGGCAGTCCGCGTGGCGCGCCTGCGCGGCGCGCGTGGCCACGGGGCCGGTCCAGCTCGCCTCGCGCTGCGGCTCGCCCACGGCCAGCTTGGCCACCGCCGCGCGCAGGCGCTCGATGAGCGCATCGGCCACCGAGCGGTCCACGTACACGCGCGACAGCGCCGAGCACTTCTGCCCCGACATGCCGAAGGCCGAGCGCACGATGCCCTGCGCCGCCACGTCGAGCTTGGCGCGCGCGGTGACGATGGCCGCGTTCTTGCCGCCCATCTCGGCGATGCAGGGGCGCGGCCAGCGCCGGTTCACCTGCGCGCGCAGGATGTGCATGCCCACCTCGTACGAGCCGGTGAAGGTGACGCCGCCAATGCCCTCGTGCTGGATGAGCGCCTCGCCCACGTTCGCGCCGTCGCCCACCAGGCAGTTGAAGGCGCCATCGGGCAGGCCCGCGTCCTTCAGGCACTGCGCCAGCAGCAGGCCGGACCACGGCGTCTCCACCGAACCTTTCAGCACCACCGTGTTGCCCGTGACCAGCGCGGCCGCCGTGGGCCCGCCCGCCAGCGCGAAGGGGAAGTTGAAGGGCGCGACGACGGCCCACACGCCGTACGGCTTCATCACACTGCGGTTGCGACTCTTCATGTCGGGCAGCGGGTCGTCGGGCAGGGCACGGTCGTAGCCGCCGTTCTCCTCCATCTGCCGCGCGTAGATGTCGCAGAAGGCGCTGACCTCGGCCACCTCGCCCAGCGCTTCCATGCGGGTCTTGCCCACTTCCAGCGAGACGATGGCGGCCATCTCGTAGAGGCGCTCGTCCACCAGGCGCGCGGCGCGGCGCAGCAGGGCCACGCGCTCCTGCCAGGGGGTTCGGCGCCATTCGGGCAGGGCGCGCCGCGCCGCGGCCACGGCCAGGTCCACGTCGGCCGTCGAGGCCTGGGCGAAGCGGCCCAGCAACTCGCTCTGGCGCGCGGGGTTGTACTTGTCCAGCATCGCGGTGCGTGGGACGAAGTCGCCATCAATGAAGAGGCCATGGTCCTGCCCCAGGCCGGCGCGCACCGTTTGCAGCGCGGCCTCGAAGCGTTCGTGCAGTGCGCGCGGCGGCGCGAACATCGTGGAATAGGTCAGTTGGAAATCGCTCATCGCCAAGCCCCCTCAAGACACGATGTACGCCGCCGCGCCCACCGCCAGCAGCGTGCCGTCGTCCCCATGGAACGCCATGCGCGTGCTGGCCACGCGCGAGCCCAGGCGCAGCGCCTCGGCGTGAATGGTGAAGCGCGCGCTGCCCACGGCCGGGCGCAGGTAGTCGATGCGCAGGTCGATGGTGCCGAGCTTGGCGAAGCGGTGCATGCGCTGCTCGATGCTGTCGTCCATGTGGCGCGCGGCCATGCCGGCCAGCACGGCCAGGCCGCCCATGGCGTCCAGCGCGGCGCTGATGACCCCGCCGTGCAGCCGGTGGTGGGCGTAGTGGCCGATGAGTTCGGGCCGCATGTCGAGGTGGCCGCTCACGCGCTCGGGCAGCACCTCGTCGATCTTGAGGCCGATGTGCTGGTTGAAGACGATCTTCTGTTCGAAGAGCTCGGTGATGGCTTGCACGAACTCGGGTTCGAACGGCACGGTTGGTGTGGGGCTGGGGGTGCTCATGGTGGGGGTATCCGTCGGGTCCGGGTTCAGGCGCCGAACTGGCGTGCGGCCAGGTCCTTCATGATCTCCTCGGCACCGCCACCGATCATCATGACCTTCACCTCGCGGTAGATGCGCTCGCAAGCGGTGCCGCGCATGTAGCCCATGCCGCCCAGGATCTGCACGGCCGCGTCGGCGTTGGCCTGCATGGCCTGGGTGCTGTGGTTCTTGAGCAGGCAGACGTTGCCCACCCAGTCGGGGCCTTCGTCGCCCGCGTCGATGCGCTCGCCGAGCGCGTCCAGCCAGGCCTGCGTCGAGGCGATGCGCATGCGCATGTCCATCAACTTGTGGCGGATCACCTGGTGCTGGATGAGCGCCTCGCCGAAGGTCTTGCGCTCGCGCGCCCAGGCCAGGGCCTCGTCGTGGCAGGCCTCGGCGAAACCCAGCGCCAGCGCGCTCATGCCCAGGCGTTCGCCGTTGAAGTTGCCCATGATGTAGCGAAAGCCCTTGTGCTCTTCGCCGATGAGCAGGCGCGCCGGCACGCGCACGCCATCGAAGCGCAGGTGACCGGTGTCGCTGGCGTGCCAGCCCATCTTGTGCAGCGGCGTGCGGCTGATGCCCCTGGCGTCGCAGGGCACGGCGATCAGGCTGATGCCGCCGGCACCAGTGTTCTGCGTGTCTGTTCGAACGGCGAGCGTGATCCAGTCGCAGCGCACGCCGGAGGTGATGAAGGTCTTCTCGCCGTCGATGACGTAGTCGCCGCCATCGCGCCGGGCCACGGTGCGCAGGCTGGCCACGTCGCTGCCGGCGCCGGGTTCGGTGATGCCGAGCGCGGCGATGCGCTCGCCGCGCAGCACGGGCGGGATGATCTCGGCCTGCAGCTCGGTTGAGCCGTGCTTCAGGATCGGCGGCAGGCCGATGTTGTGGCTGAACAGGCTGGCCAGCAGGCCGCCGCTGGCGGTGCGCCGCGCCAGCAGTTGCGACACGGCGTTGCGCGCGCGCCAGGGCGCGGGCGTGCCGCCCAGGTGTTCGGGGTAGCCCAGGCCCGGCAGGCCGATGCGCGCGGCCTCGCGGTACAGCTCGCGCGGGAACGTGGCCTGCGCGTCCCAGTCGTTCACGTGCGGCACCAGGGCCTCGCGCGCGAAGCGGTCCACGGTGTCGAGCAGGGCAACGGTGTCGGCGCGGTCCCAGTTCATGCCACCGCCTCTGCCAAGAAACTCACCAGCAATTGACCCGGTGTGACCTGCTGGCCCGCCGACACCGACACCACCTCCACCGTGGCGTCGCGCGGCGCGGCGATCTGGTGTTCGATCTTCATGCTCTCGATGGCGAACAGGGTGTCGCCCTTGGCCACGCGCGCGCCGGGCCGCGCGTGCACGGCCACGAGCTTGCCGTTGAAGGGCGCGCGCAGGTCGCTCACGGCGCCGCCGGCGCCCGACCGGGTGCGCGCGGTGTGGCTCAGGTCGTCCAGCGCGAAGGTGTGCGGACCCACCTGCACCTGCCAGCGCCCCTCGCCCAATGGCACGGCGGAGGTGGCGCGGTACTGACCGTCGACGCTCACGCCGCCCGCGCCCAGGCGCGCATCGGCCCGGCGTTCGCCCATGCTCACGTTCAGGCGCCCCTTGCCCTGTTCGAGCACGGTGAGTTCGAGCACCGCGTCGCCGTGCCGCCAGCGCAGCGGGCGCGCGAAGGGGCACGGCAAGGCGCCCGTCGCGGGCTGCGCGGCGTAGGTCACGCTGAGGACGCCCGCCAGCACCGCATCACCCGGCGGCTGCAAAGCGGCGCGCAGGCCATCGCCCTGCTCCGCCAGGAAGGGGATCAAGGCCTCGCCCGCGCCGAACACCGGGTGGCGCAGGCAGCCCGCCAGAAAGGCGCGGTTGCTGGGCAGGCCCAGCAGCACGGTCGCGTCCAGCGCGTGCGCGAGGCGTTCGATGGCCTGCTCGCGCGTGGGCGCGTGCGCGATGAGTTTGCCGAGCATGGCGTCGTAGTGCGGCGTCACCTCGGTGCCGGTTTCGATGGCGTGGTCGAAGCGCAGGCC
>NZ_DATIGV010000055.1:0-1992 GCF_035481345.1 Hydrogenophaga sp.
TAGTCGTGGCACATGAAGAGGCGCGTGTCGCCCGGCAGCGAGAGGATCTTCTTCACCGAGGCGTAGAGCGTCTTGGCGTCGCCACCCGGGAAATCGCAGCGCGCGGTGCCCACGTCGGGCATGAACAGGGTGTCGCCCACGAACACCGCGTCGCCCACGTGGTAGGCCGCGCAGGCCGGCGTGTGGCCAGGCACGTAGAGCACCTCGGCCTCAAGCCCGCCGATGCGGAATCGCTCGCCCTCCTGGAACAGGTGGTCGAACTGCGAGCCGTCGAGACGGAATTCGGGCTCCAGGTGGAACACCGCCTTGAACACCTTCTGCACCTGCGTGATACGCCCGCCGATGCCGATGCGTCCGCCCAGGTGCTTCTTCAGATAGGGCGCGGCCGAGAGGTGGTCCGCGTGGGCGTGCGTCTCCAGGATCCACTCGACCTTGAGGTCGTTGGCGCGCACGTAGTCGATGGCCTTGTCGGCCGAAGCCGTGCGCGTGCGGCCCGATTTGGGGTCGTAGTCGAGCACCGAATCGATGATGGCCGCGGGCGTTCCGGGGCCGCTGTGAACGACGTAGGTGACGGTCCAGGTGGCGGGATCGAACAGGCCCTGGACCTGCGGCCGGACGGTGGTGGCGACGGACATGGTGGGCTCCTTTCAATAAGTGAACAACAATATATTGACAAACAATCTATCAGTCAATATAGTGATGCCCATGCCGCGATGGACGGCATCCCGAATGGAGTGTCCCATGCCCGCCCTCAAGCTCGACCTCGACGACATGCAATCGGCCGCCGCCGACGCCTGCCGCCTGATGAAGGCGCTGTCCAACCGCGACCGGCTGATGCTGCTGTGCCAGCTCTCGCAAGGCGAGCACAACGTGGGTGAGCTGGAGGCGGCGCTGGGCATCGTGCAGCCGACGCTGTCGCAGCAGCTCACGGTGCTGCGCGACGAAGGCCTGGTGAGCACGCGCCGGGAGGGCAAGCACGTCTTCTACCGCATCGACAGCCCGCCCGCGCAGGCCGTCATCCGCACCCTGTACCAACAGTTCTGTTCCCGCTGAAGGAGTACCACCATGACGATCGACTGGGCCCATTTCACCCCCTGGGCCTCACTGGCCGGGGGCGTTCTGCTGGGCGTGGCCTCCGCCCTGTTCATCCTGCTCAATGGCCGCGTGCTGGGCATCAGCGGCATCCTGGGCGGCCTGATGAAGCCGCAAGCCGGTGACGTCGGCTGGCGTGCCGCCGTGGTCGCCGGCCTGCTGGTGTCGCCGCTGGTGTACGGCTGGCTGGCACCCCCGGGCTTCGTCACTGCGCCGCGCATCGACGCAGGCACCGGCCTGGTGGTCCTGGCGGGTGTGCTGGTGGGCATCGGCACGCGCTATGGATCGGGCTGCACCAGCGGCCACGGCGTGTGCGGGCTGTCTCGCCTCTCGCCTCGCTCCCTGGTCGCCACGCTGGCCTTCATGGCCGCGGGCTTCGCCACCGTGTTCGTCATCCGCCACCTGATCTGAGGACGCTGTCATGCAGAAACTCTCCGCCTTCCTCATCGGCCTGCTGTTCGGCCTGGGCCTGTTGCTCTCTGGCATGACGGACCCCGGCAAGGTGCAGGGCTTCCTGGACCTGGCCGGCGCCTGGGATCCCTCGCTCGCCTTCGTGATGGGCGGCGCCATCGCCGTCGGCTTCTTCGCCTTCGCCCTGGCCAAGCAGCGCACGCGCAGCTTCCTGGGCGGCGGCATGTACCTGCCCAAGGCCACCGAGATCGACCGCCGACTGGTGCTGGGCAGCCTCACCTTCGGCGTGGGCTGGGGCCTGGCGGGCTTCTGTCCCGGCCCGGGTCTGGTGTCGATGGCTTCCGGCGAAACCAAGGGTCTTGTCTTCGTGCTGGCCATGCTCATGGGCATGGCCGTGTTCGAATCGCTGGAGCGCCTCGGCGCGAAGACCCGAACGACTTGAAGGAGCACCATGGACCTCAGACGCCTCACCCCCACCCTGTCCGTCGC
>NZ_DATIGV010000056.1:0-10693 GCF_035481345.1 Hydrogenophaga sp.
GCTGCGCCGGGCCTCCTCCTTTATTTCGCTACGCAGGGCACCCAGCGTCCGCGAGCCGCAGACACGGTCGAGTGCCAACAGACGAGTGCCAACGAGGTCGTCGGTGATCGGGTGTCCGGCGCAGCGACATAAAGGCGGAGGAGTGGAGCGCGTCAGCGATCCGCTCCGGGGGACAGTCGCGGAGCCGGACACCCGAGCGCCGATGACCGGAGTCGCCGGAGAATGCGAACCGCCCATGACCGAACCCGCCGGAGAAGAACGCCCAGCAGTCCGAGGAAGCTTCAGCCCGAGAGCCCTTTCCAGAGCATGTACGCCGCCAGCAGATAGAGGATGCCCGCGAACACCCGCTTGAGCGAGGCGATGGGCAACGCGTGCGCCGCCCGCACGCCCAGCGGCGCCATCAGCACGCTTGCGCAGGCGATGACCACCAGCGCCGGCACGTAGATGTAGCCCACCGAGTTGGCCGGCAGGTTGGCCACGCCCTGGCCCGACACCACGTAGCCCGCCGCGTTGGCGAGCGCGATGGGAAAGCCCAGCGCCGCGCTCGTGGCCACCGCGTTGTGGATCGGCACGTTGCACCAGGTCATGAAGGGCACCGACACGAAGCCGCCGCCCGCGCCCACCAGGCCCGACAGGAAGCCGATGGCCCCGCCCGCGCCGAGCTGCCCCGCCGTGCCCGGCATGGTGCGCGTGGGCTTGGGCTTCTTGTCCAGCAGCATCTGCGTGGCGGAGAAGCCCACGAACAGCGCGAAGAACAGCGCCAGCCACGAGCCCTTGAGCAGCGCGAACACGCCCATGCTCGCCACCACGGCGCCCAGCACGATGCCCGGCGCCAGGCGCTTGACGATGTCCCAGCGCACCGCGCCGCGCTTGTGGTGCGCGCGCACGCTGGAGATGCTGGTGAAGATGATGGTCGCCATCGAGGTGGCGATGGCCATCTTGACGGACAGGTCGGGCGCCACGCCGCGGCCGTTGAGGATGAGGGTGATGAAAGGGACCATCAGCATTCCGCCGCCGATGCCCAGAAGGCCCGCGAGGAATCCAGTCCCCACGCCGAGCAGCGCGAGCTCGGCGATCAGCAGGGGTTCAAGTGGCATGAAAAGGTGTCTGCAAGTGGGCGCCGGGTCGTGTGCCTGAACCGGGGTTCAGGTGGGCGAGGGCAACGCGGCTTCGGGTTCGTCTGACGCGAGACGCTCGCACCAGCCGCGCAATGTACCAAGCCCGGGCTCAATGAGCATTGGTTCAAGGACATGAGAACCCGGCACGCACTGCAGACGGGGTTGATTCTAGAAGCCTCGCGAAAGCCCTGCGGACCATCGGTCGGTGCGCTGGTGCATGCTGATGGGCGGCACGCGGTCACGCGGTTTTCATCAGAGCAGGCGGCCGTCCTTGTCCAGGGTCTGGTCGAGCCGCCGCATGAGGTCCTCGACGCGCGAGAGCGTCTGCGGATCGATCGGGTCCTGGTCGAAACTGCCGCCGGCTTCGGCGAAGGCGCTGCCTTCCGCCTGCGCGAAGGACGAAGCCTGGAACTGCTGGGCCTCGGCCTCGCGCTCGGCTTCCTTGCGCTCCAGTTGCGATAGCTCGAACGCCAGGTTGAGCGAGGCCAGCACGGCGATGCGGTCGCGGGCCTTGACCTTGCCCGCGTCGCGGATGCGGCACATGGCGGTGTCCACGCGCTCCACGGCGTCGAGCAGTGCGGCTTCGCCGCCGTCGGGGCAGGACAGCAGGTAGCTCTGTCCCATGATCTGTACTTCGATCTGCTTGTAGCCGGGCCGGTTCATGTGCGCTCCTTGCGTTCGTCGGCGCCCGCGCCGGGCAGCCGCTCGAGCAGCGCGTCGATGCGCGCGCGCGCCGCCATGAGGCGCGACTTGAGCTGGTCGCGCTCGGCCTGCAGCGCATGCACCTGCTCGACGAGCAGGGCGTTGGTGCGCTGGAGCTCTTCGTGGCGCAGCAAAAGCCGCTCCACCTTGTCGGTGATCTGGTCGATGGGCGTGGGCGCGGCCATGGTCTTTGCGTGGCGAAGGGCGTTGGGCATTGTAGGCGTCGCGAAAGGCTTTGCTTAGAATCGCCGGCGTTGGTGCTCGCGGCGTGGTTCACGCGCCGCGGTTAAACGGGAAGCAGGAGGGCGCGCTGCCAGCGGCGGCGAACCTAACCTGCGCTGCCCCCGCAACGGTAAGCAGACGAGATGGCCGGCGGCTTCAAGCCGCCGGATGCTCTGCCCCCCTCACACCGCCACTGGCCGGCGCCTTGCGCGCCGGCTGGGAAGGCGAGGGAGGTTGGTCTGTCAGCCCGGATACCGGCCAGCACGGTGGTGGTGCGTCGCAAGGCGCGCCGCCGTGACGCCCATGCACCGTCGGGGAAGGCGGTGAGGGCAGCCCTTCTGTTTCCACAACCATGCAATCCCGTGTTCCGTCCTGGCGCCAGGCCGCCCTGACGTTGTCCCTGTCCGCCGCTTTGCCGGCCTTCGCCCAGGGCACCGCTCCCGCGCTCTCCGAAACCGTCGTCACCGCCAACCGCACACCCACGCGGGTGGACAGCCTGGTGAGCGACGTCACCGTCATCGAACGCGCCGACATCGAGAAGATGGCCGGCCAGACCCTGACCGAGGTGCTGGTGCGCGCCGCTGGCGTGCAGATGGCCACCAACGGCGGCCGCGGCAAGAGCGGCAACATCTTCATCCGCGGCGCCGAGTCGCGCCACACCATCCTGCTGATCGATGGCGTGCGCTATGGCTCGGCCACGGCGGGCACGCCGGTGTGGACCGGCCTGCCGCTGGACGCCATCGAGCGCATCGAGGTGCTCAAGGGCCCGGGCTCCTCGCTCTACGGCAGCGACGGGGTCGGCGGCGTGGTGCAGATCTTCACGCGCAAGGGTCGCGAGGGCTTTCACCCCAGCGCCTTCGTCACGCTGGGCAGCGAGAGCTTCTCGCAGGTGGGCGCGGGCCTGAGCGGTGGCAGCGGCGGCGTGACGTACGCCATCGACGTCTCCACGCTCAACGACGGGGGCTTCTCCACCACCAACCCCAGGGTGCAGTTCGGCAACCACAACCCCGACCGCGACCCGCTGCGCCAGCGCTCACTCAACAGCTCCGTGGGCGTTGAACTCACGCGCGACTGGAAGCTCGACGCCGGCGTGCTGTATTCCGAGGGCACCAACCACTACGACGACGGCCCCGGCCGCGATACGCGCGACGATTTCCGCTCGCAGGTGCTGCGCGCGGGCCTCAGCGGCCAGGTGCTGTCCGGCTGGAAGACGCAGTTCCAGGTCTCGCAGAGCGAGGACTACGCCAGGTCCATCGTCGCGTCCTTCCTGCCCAGCCACTTCGGCACCCAGCAGAACCAGGTGCTGTGGCAGAACGACATCGACACACCCATCGGCGTGGTGCTGGCCGGCGTGGAGCGCCTGGAGCAGAAGGTGGACAGCGCCACGCGGTACGACGTGACCGAGCGCAGCATCAACTCCGCCTTCCTCGGCCTCAATGGCGAGGCCGGTTCGCACAGCTGGCAGCTCAACCTGCGCAACGACCGCAACTCGCAGTTCGGCGACAGCAGCACCGGCTTCGTGGGCTACGGCTACCGCCTCACGCCCTCGCTGCGCGCGCACGTGTCGCACGGCACCAGCTTCGTGGCGCCCTCGTTCAACCAGCTTTACTTCCCCGGCTTCGGCACGCCCACGCTGCAGCCGGAAGAGGGCCGCAACACCGACGTGGGCCTGAGCTGGACGCAGGCGGGCCACACCGTCAAGCTCGTGTACTTCGACAACAAGATCCGCGGCTTCATCCCCTCGGGTCCGCTGCCGGCCAACGTGCCGCGCGCGCGCATCGACGGCTGGACGCTGGGCTACGACGGCAGCGTGGGCGCCTGGACACTGCGCGCCTACCTGGAAACCATCGACCCCCGCAACGAGCTCAACAACCGCCTGCTGCCGCGCCGCAGCAAGACGCAGGCCTCGTTGGGCGCCGACTACGGCGTGGGCGCCTGGACGTTCGGTGGCACGCTGCTGCATGTGGGCGACCGCTTCGACGACGCCAACAACACCTTCAAGCTCGACGCCTACACCACGCTGGACCTGCACGCCGACTACGCGGTGTCGAAGAACTGGACCGTGCAGACCCAGTTGCGCAACATCACCGATGAGGACTACCAGACCGTGCGCGGCTACAACCAGCCGGGCCGGGGCGTTTTCGTGACGCTGCGCTGGGCGCCGAAGTAAATTCGCCGGATGACCGAGGACTTCTCCCGCGCGCCCCGTGGCCCGCAGCGCATCGTCTGCCTCACCGAGGAGACCACCGAGTGGCTCTACCTGCTGGGGCAGGAGGCGCGCATCGTGGGCATTTCGGGTTACACGGTGCGCCCGCGCCGCGCGCGCGAGGAGAAGCCCAAGGTCAGCGCCTTCCTGAGCGCGAAGATCGACAAGATCCTCGCGCTGGAGCCGGACTGCGTGTTCGGCTTCTCCGACCTGCAGGCCGACATCGCGTCGGCGCTGATCCGCGCGGGCGTGCAGGTCACCGTCTTCAACCAGCGCAGCGTGGCGCAGATCCTGGACATGCTCCATCAAGTGGCGGCAATGGTGGGTGAGGTCGAGCAAGGCCGGGCCTGGATCGCGCGCACGCAGGCGCGCTTGCACGAGATCGCCGAGGCGGGCCGCGCGCTGCCGCGCCGCCCGCGCGTGTACTTCGAGGAATGGGACGAGCCCTGCATCAGCGGCATCCGCTGGGTGTCGGAGCTGGTCGGCATCGCCGGTGGCGACGACTGTTTTCCCGAGCTGGCGGCCATGCCGCTGGGCAAGGACCGCATCATCGGCGAGCCCCTGCGCATCGTCGAGCGCGCGCCCGACATGGTGGTCGGCTCCTGGTGCGGCAAGAAGTTCCGGCCCGAGCGCGTGGCCGCGCGGCCCGGCTGGCAGGGCGTGCCGGCGGTGCGCGACGGTGAGCTGCACGAGATCAAGTCGGCCGACATCCTGCAGCCCGGCCCGGCCGCGCTCACCGATGGCGTGGAGCAACTGCACCGCCTCGTGATGGACTGGAGCGCACGCCATGGCTGAAGAACGCAACAGGCACGAGCCCATCGCCCGCAGCGAGTTCATCCTCGGCGGCCAGCGCAGCGGCAAGTCGCGCCGCGCGGAAGCGCTGGCGCGCCAGTGGCTCGACGCCGACGCCGCGCACCGCGCGGTGCTGGTCGCCACGGCCTTGCCCTGGGACGCGGAGATGCGCGAACGCATCGCCCGCCACCAGCGCGACCGCGCCGAGCGCGTGCCCGGCATGGCCACGGTCGAGGCGCCGTTGGCCTTGGCCGAGACCCTGGCGGAGCTCACGGCGCCGGACACCCTGGTGGTGGTGGACTGCCTCACCCTGTGGCTCACCAACCTGCTGATGCCCGCGCAGGGCGAGCCGGCCGATCCGCAGGCACCCACACAGCAACTGCTGCACGCCATCGAGACCGCGCGCGGTCCCGTGGTGCTGGTCGGCAACGAAATCGGGCTGGGCGTCATTCCCATGGGCCGCGAGACGCGCGCCTTCGTGGACGCGCTCGGCGGTTTGAACCAGGCCGTGGCGCGCGCCTGCGAGCGCGTCACCTTCATGGCCGCTGGCCTGCCACTCACCCTGAAAGCGCCGCGATGACGCGACTCATGTTCTCTTTGGTGCTGAGCCTGTGGCTCGCGCTCTCGGGCGCCGCGCAAGCCACCGAGATCCGCGTCACCGACGACCGCGGCGTCGCCGTGACCCTGCCGCGCTCGCCGCAGCGCATCGTCTCGCTGCTGCCCTCGCTCACCGAAACCGTGTGCGAGCTCGGCCAGTGCCACCGCCTGGTCGGCGTGGACCGCTACTCCAACCACCCCGCGTCCGTGCGCGCCTTGCCGCAGACCGGCGGCGGCGTCGACCCGAACATCGAGGCCGTCGTGGCGCTGCGGCCCGACGTGGTGCTGGCCGCCACGTCGTCGCGCGGCGTGCCGCGGCTGGAGTCCTTCGGCCTGAAGGTGCTGGCGCTGGAGCCGCGCACCACGCGCGACGCGCAGCGCGTGATGGGCGTGCTGGGCCAGGTGCTGGAAGTGCCCGACGCGCAGCGCATCTGGCGCGCCATCGACGCCGGCGTGTCGGCCGCGGCGCAGTCGCTGCCGCCCGCGGCGCGTTCGCTGCGCGTGTACTACGAGGTCAGCAACGGCGGCTACGCGGCGGGGCCTCAGTCCTTCATCGGCGAACTCATGGACCGACTGGGGGTGAAGAACATCGTCACTCCCGAGCTCGGCCCTTTCCCGCGCATCAACCCCGAGTACGTGGTGCGCGCCAACCCGGACCTGATCATGATCGGCCAGCGCAACGTCGCCGGCCTGGAGCAGCGCCCCGGCTGGCAGGGGATGCGCGCCCTGCGCGAGCGGCGCGTGTGCGTGTTCACCGCCGACGAGTCCGACGTGCTGGTGCGGCCCGGTCCGCGCATGGCGGAGGCGGCGCGCCTGATGGCGAAGTGCATCACCGACAAGGGATTGAAGTGAACGGCCGCGCGCACAGCCTGTGGCTCGGCGCGGCGCTGCTGCTCGCCGCACTGCTGGTGCTCGTGCTGGGCGCGGGTGTCGGCAGCACGGGCTTCGACCGCGTGCTCAACGCGCGCCACGACCCCGTGGCCTGGCAGATCCTGTGGGACATCCGCCTGCCGCGCACCCTGGGCGCCTGGCTCGCGGGCGCGCTGCTGGGGCTGGCGGGCGCGGTGGCGCAGGGCCTGTTCCGCAACCCGCTGGCCGACCCATACCTGCTGGGCAGCGCCTCGGGCGCGGCGCTGGGCGTGGCCGGCGCGCTGATGCTGTTCGGCGCCTCTACCCTGGCCACCCAATGGGTGGTGCGCCTGGGCCTCACCGGCGCGGCCTTCCTGGGCGCGGTGCTGGGCGTGGCGCTCACGCTGATGCTGGCCAAGGGCGTGCAGCAGACGCTGCGCCTGCTGCTGGCCGGCGTCATCGTGGGCGTGGTGCTGGGCGCCGCGCGCGACCTCATCACCATCGCCGAACCCGACACCCTGCAGGCCATGCAGGGCTTCATGCTGGGCAGCACCGGCTTCGTGGGCTGGGCCGCCTGCGGCGTGATGGCGGCCATGCTGCTGATCGCCGTGCTGGTGGCCGCTGCGCTGGGCCGCGTGCTCGACGGCCTGGCCCTGGGCGAAGCCACCGCGCGCAGCCTGGGACTGCCGCTGGGCGCCGTGCGCGCCGTGCTGGTGGGCGTGCTGGCCCTGGCCACCGGCGCGGCCGTGGCGCAGACCGGCCTCATCGCCTTCGTCGGCCTGGCCTCGCCACACCTGGTGCGCTCCATCGTCAAGACCACGCACGCGCGCCTGGTGGTGCTGGCGGCTTTCATGGGCGGGCTGCTGCTGATGGCGGCCGACGTGCTCGCGCGCTGGGTCGTCGCACCGCAGGAACTGCCCGTGGGCGTGCTCACGGCGGTGCTGGGCGGCAGCTACCTGCTGTGGCTGATGCACCGGCGCGGCGCACCGGGGGGCTTCAAGTGAGCCGGGCACTGCAAGCCAAGGGCATCGGTGTTTCGCTCGGCGGCGTCGAGGTGCTGCACGCCGTCGACCTCGACCTGCCCGCCGGGCGCTGGACCAGCGTGGTCGGCCCCAACGGCGCGGGCAAATCCACCCTGCTCAAGGCCCTGGCCGGTCTGCTGCCGCACAGCGGCCAGGCCGAGCTGCTGGGTCGGCCCTTTCCCGCCTGGCGCGGCCGCGAACGCGCGCGCGCCCTGGCCTGGCTGGGGCAGGGCGAAAGCGGCGCCGACGACCTGAGCGTGTGGGACGTGACCATGCTCGGCCGCCTGCCGCACCAGGCCTGGCTGGCACCGCCGTCCGATGCCGACCGCGCCGCCGTGGAGCAGGCCCTGCGCGCCACCCAGGCCTGGGACTGGCGCGAGCGCGCGCTCGGTGCGCTCTCCGGTGGCGAGCGCCAGCGCGTGCTGCTGGCGCGCCTGCTCGCGGTGAACGCCGACGTGCTGCTGATGGACGAACCCCTGGCCAACCTGGACCCGCCGCACCAGGCCGACTGGCTGCAACTGGTGCGCGAACTGGTGGGGCAGGGCAAGACCGTGGTCAGCGTGCTGCACGAGATCGGCGTGGCCCTGCACGCCGACCAGATGGTGATCGTGGCCGGTGGCCGCGTGCGCCACCAGGGCGCCTGCGACGCCGCCGACACGCACCGCGCGCTCGAAGCGGTGTTCGACCACCGCATCGCCATCCACCCGCTGGGTGAGCAGTGGGTCGCGCTGCCTCGTTGATACTTCCTCCCCGGAGCCTTTCATGCAGATCGAAACCCCACCCAGCGCCAAACCCTACGACAAGCCCGAGGGCGAACGCCGTGGCCTGCTCATCGTGAACACGGGCGACGGCAAGGGCAAGAGCACAGCCGCCTTCGGCCTGGCGCTGCGCGCCTTCGGCCGCACGCACGTGCACGGCAAGGGCGTGCGCATCTTCCAGTTCATGAAGGTGCCCAGCGCGCGCTTCGGCGAGCACCGCATGTTCGAACAACTCGGTCTGCCCATCGAAGGTTTGGGCGATGGCTTCAGCTGGAAAAGCCAGGACCTGGAGCATTCCGCCCAGCTCGCGCGCGACGGCTGGCAGCGCGCGCGCGAGGCCATCCTGAGCGGCGAGAACTTCATGGTGGTGCTCGACGAACTCACCTACCCGCTGATCTACGGCTGGCTGCCGCTGGAGGGGGTGGTGGAGACGCTCAAGGCCCGCCCCGCCCACGTGCACGTGGTCATCACGGGCCGCCGCTGCCCGCCCGAACTGATCGAGTTGGCCGACACCGTGACCGAGATGACCAAGGTCAAGCACGCGTTCAACGCCGGCGTGCCGGCGCAGCGCGGCATCGAGGACTGAGCCTCGCGATGCTCGGCGCGGCCCTGTCGCTGATCGTGGCTCTGGCGGTGGACCGCGCCTTCGGCGAGCCGCGTGCGCCCTGGCACCCCGTGGTGTGGATGGGGCGCGCGCTCGGCGCCATGGGACAGCGCATCGCGCCCGCGCGAAGCCAGGCCGAACCGCGTTTCGACGGCACGCGCTGGTCGCTGGGTGTGCTGGGCTGGAGCGTGGGCGCGCTCGTGGTGGTGGTGCTGGCCTGGGCCGCGCAGGCCGCGCTGTCGACACTGGGCCCGTGGTGGTACGCGCTGCTCGTGGGCTTCCTGCTCAAGCCGCTGATGTCGTGGCGGCTGCTGCGCGAGGAGGTGCTGGCGGTCGAGGCGGCGCTGTCGCAGTCGCTGGACCAGGGGCGCGAGCGGCTGTCGTGGCTGGTGAGCCGCGACACGCGCGCGCTCGACGCATCGGCCGTGCGCGAAAGCGCCATCGAGTCCCTGGCCGAGAACCTCAGCGATTCGGTGGTGGCGCCGCTGTTCTGGTTTCTGGTGGCCGGCCTGCCGGGTGCGGCGCTCTACCGCTGGGCCAACACGGCCGACGCGATGTGGGGCTACAACGGCCCACGCCGCGACGCGGACGGCACCGCGCGCGACTGGACCTGGGCCGGCCAGTGGGCCGCGCGCGTGGACGACGTGTTGTCCTGGGTGCCCGCGCGGCTGACGGCCGCCTTGCTGCTGTTCGCCGGGGGCCGGCTCGCGCCGCGCGCCCTCTGGCGCGAGGCGCGCCGCACGCCGTCGCCCAACGCCGGCTGGCCCATGGCCGCGCTGGCGCTCGCGCTGAACCTGCGGCTGCGCAAGCCGGGCGTGTACACGCTCAACGCGCAGGGCCGCGCGCCGGAGCCGGCCGACACCACGGCGGCCCTCGTGCTCGCGGGGCGCGCCCTGGTGGTGGGCCTGGTCCTGCTCGCGGCCGTGGTGCTCGCCGTGGAGGGCCTGCCGTGAACCCGGCGGCCCAGCACGGCGGCACCGACGCCCTCGGCCCGCCCGCGCACGACTTCTCCACCAACGCCAACGCCCTCGGCCCCTGTCCCTCGGCGCTGCTGGCCATCGCGCAGGCCGACGCCTCGCGCTACCCTGACCCCATGGGCACGCGCCTGAAGGCCGCGCTCGGCGCATTCCACGGCGTGGCGCCCGATCGCGTGCTGCTGCTGGCCAGCGCAAGCGAGGGCATCCAGCGCTTCTCTGCCTGGGCCGCGCGCTCGCCCGGTGCCGCGGTGTGGCTGCCACCGCACCACTACGGCGACCTCGCCCGCGCCGCCGATGCCTGGGGCCTGGCCCGCACGAGCGAGCCGGGCAGGGCGCGGCTGCTCTGGGCCTGCGAGCCCTCGGCGCCGCTGGGCCAGGCCGAGGCGGGCCTCGCCGAACGGGTGAGCCAACTGCGCCCCGAGCAGACCCTGGTGCTCGACCAGGCCTACGCGCCGCTGCGCCTGCGGGGCGAAGCCACGTTGAACGGCCCCGCGTTGGACCGCGTGTGGCGCCTGGTCTCCCCCAACAAGGCCCTCGGCCTCACGGGCGTGCGAGGCGCCTACGCCATTGCACCGCTGGCGGCGCGTCAGGCCATGGCGGAGCTGGATGCGCTGGCGCCCTCCTGGCCGCTGGGCGCGCACGCCGAGGCCATGCTGATGGCCTGGACGCAAGCCGCGACGCAGCAATGGTTGCAGGACAGCCTGAACACCCTGCGCGACTGGAAAGCCCAGCAGACCGCCCTGTGCGAATCCCTGGGCTGGACGGTGCTGCCCAGCGAGGCCAACTACCTCGTCGCCCGCCTGCCCGAGGCTGACGGCGTCGCGCGCCTGCCCACCCTGCGCCGCG
>NZ_DATIGV010000057.1:0-12416 GCF_035481345.1 Hydrogenophaga sp.
CACCCGCCGCTCCCCGAGCGCGTGCGCCGCATCTATGGGCGCTCCATGGGGCCGCTGCCCCTGGCGAAGCCGGCCGCCGCCGTGGGCGACCCGACGGTGATTCACGCATGAGCGCCGCCGGGCCGATCCCAAGGCGCTCAGCCCCGCAGTGCGCCGCACGGAGGGTCGTCCAGTGAGCGCTGTCCAGGCGCCCGCCCTCAGCCAACAGCTCGCGCACGTGGCGGCGGCCGTGCTCGCGGTGCGCCAGGGCCGTTCGCTCGGCGATGCGCTCGCGGTGGTGCCTGCGCCCTTGCGCGCCGGCGTGCAAGCGCTCGCCTTCCACACCCTGCGACAGCTCGGAACCTGCGAAGCGCTCGTCGCCCGCCTGGCCGATCGTGCGCCCCCGCCCCCGCTGCGCGCGCTCGTGAGCGCGGCGCTCGCGCTGCTGGTGGCGCCCGACGCGCCCGGCGCCAGCTACCCGGCGCACACCGTGGTGGACCAGGCCGTGCAGGCGGCCCGGGCCGACCGGCGCTGGCAGCGCCAGGCCGGCTTCCTCAACGCCTGCCTGCGCCGCTACCTGCGAGAGGCCGAGGCGCTGCGGGCGCAGGTGGCGCGCGACCCGCTCGCGCAATGGAACCACCCGCTCTGGTGGATCGAGCGGCTGCGCCGCGACCACCCCGATCACTGGGAAACGATCCTGCGCGCCAACAACCAGCCCGGGCCCATGACGCTGCGCGTCAACCGCCGCCGCAGTGATCGCGAGACCCTGGCGCAGGCCCTGGCCGCACTGGGCGTGGCCAGCCACCCCGTGGGCGGCGACGGACTGGAGCTGGCGCGTCCGCTGCCGGTCGAGCAGATTCCAGGATTTGCCGACGGAAGCTGCTCGGTGCAGGACGAAGCCGCCCAGATGGCGGCGCCGCTGCTGCTCGACGGCCTGTCCGGCGGCACCCGCCCGCGCCTGCTTGACGCCTGCGCCGCCCCCGGCGGCAAGACCGCGCACCTGCTCGAACGCGCCGACGCCGACCTGCTCGCGCTGGACGTCGACGCCCAGCGCTGCACCCGCATCACCGACAACCTGCAACGCCTGGGCCTGGCCGCCGAGGTGCGCTGCGCCGACGCCGCCCGCCCGGCCGACTGGTGGGATGGCCGGCCCTTCGACGCCATCCTGCTCGACGCCCCCTGCACCGCCTCGGGCATCGTGCGCCGCCACCCCGACGTGCGCTGGCTGCGCCGCGACAGCGACGTGGACGCCCTCGCACGCACCCAGCGGGCGCTGCTCGACGCCCTGTGGCCCCTGCTGCGTCCGGGCGGGCGGCTGGTCTACGCCACCTGCTCCGTGTTCCGCGCCGAAGGCAGCGAGCAGGCCGAGGCGTTTCTTCAGCGCCACACCGACGCCCGGGCAGCCCCCGCGCCGGGCCATCTGTTTCCCGGTACACCCGGGGGTGCCGTGCAGTTCAACGACAATCGTCCGGGTGGACCGGACGGCTTTTTCTACGCACGCTTTGACAAGGCCAGCGGCGGCTGATCGGGTCCGGCGCATTCTTCGTGCCCGCCAGTGGGCCTGCTGGGGCCTGCTTGTCCTGGCCAGCCTCACACTGATCCTGGCCCGGGCCCAGCCGCCCCAGGTGCAGCAACTCGCTTTGCAGCGCACGCCCGACGGCCTGTACATGAGCGCTCGCTTCGACGTCGAACCGCATGGCACCGTGCAGGATGCCCTGCTCAAGGGCGTGCCCCTTTACTTTGTCTGGCAGGCCGACGTGCTGCGCGAGCGCTGGTACTGGACCGACAAGCGCGTGGCCGGTGCCACCCGCACCCTGCGACTGGCCTACCAGCCGCTCACCCGGCGCTGGCGCGTCAGCGTCTCCACCGAACCGGGCGGCGGCACCGGCGGCGGTGCCGGACTGCCCTACGCGCTGCACCAGAACCACGACACCCTGGAAGAAGCGCTCGCCGCCGTCGGCCGCGTCTCGCGCTGGCGGCTGGCCGACGCCGGCCAGCTCGAGCCCGAGAGCGCCCATGTGGTGGAATTCAGCTTTCGCCTCGACCTGAGCCTGTTGCCGCGGCCCTTCCAGATCGGCCTGGGCAACCAGGCCGAGTGGTCCATGGCCCTGGAGCGCGAACTGGCCGTGCCCGCGGCCGCCACGCCCGAGCCCCCTGCGCCCGCCGAACCGCGCGCCACCCACCCGGCGACCGAGGCCAAGGCCGTCGAACCTCCCGCCACCGAGACGCCGGCCCGCTGAGCCCACGCTTCGAGCCCCCTTCGCAGGCCCCTCGTGCCGTGACCGTGCCGTGAACCCGCTGAACCCCCACCACCCGCGCAAACCCGCCGCCACCCGCTGGGCGGTGGTGGCCGGCCTGATCTTCATGACCGGCCTGGGCATGGTGCTGCTGTTCCTGCTCACCCTGGCCACGCGCAACAGCGCCTTCTACGAGCGCAACTTCGAACTGCTCGTGGGCATCAACGTGGCCGCGGCCGTGGGCCTGGGGCTGGTCATCCTGTGGCTGGGCGTGCGCCTGTTCATGCGCCTCAAGCGCGGCAAGTTCGGCAGCCAGCTGCTGGTCAAGCTGGCGGCCATCATCGGCCTGGTGGGCATCCTGCCGGGCCTGCTCATCTACACCGTCTCCTACCAGTTCGTCTCGCGCTCCATCGAGAGCTGGTTCGACGTGCGCGTGGAGTCCGCGCTCAACGCCGGCCTCAACCTCGGCCGCACCACGCTCGACACCCTGATGGCCGACGTGTCGAACAAGACCCGTCTGGCCGCCGACGGCCTGGCCCGCCAGAGCAACAGCGGCGCCGTGCTGGCGCTCGACCGGGTGCGCGAGCAGGTCGATGCGCTCGACGTGGTGCTCTTCGGTGCCGCCGGCCAGCCCCTGGGCAGTTCGGGCAGCTCCCGCTTCGACCTCGCGCCCGAGCGCCCCAGCGCCGCCACCCTGCGCAACGTGCGCGCCAACCGCGTGCTCGCGCAGATCGAGGGCCTGGAAGAAGGCGAGGGCGGTGACCTGCACGCCGCGCTGGCCGCCGGCCAGGCGCGCATCAAGGTGCTCGCGCTCGTGAGCCCGCCCAGCTTTGCCGTCAACGCCGAACCGCGCTACCTGCAGGTCTCCTCGCCGCTGCCCTCGGCGCTGATCGTCGACGCGCTCGCCGTGCAGGTGGCCAACCGCGAATACCAGGAGCGCGCGCTCGCGCGCGACGGCCTGCGCCGCATGTACATCGGCACGCTGACCCTGGCGCTGTTCCTCGCCGTGTTCGGTGCCGTGCTGCTCGCGGTGTTGCTGGGCAACCAGCTCATCCGCCCGCTCATCGTGCTGGCCGAGGGCATGCGCGAGGTGGCGGCCGGCAACCTCACCCCCAAGGCCGCGCTGCCCTCGCGCGACGAACTCGCCGGCCTCACCCGCACCTTCGCGCTCATGACGCAGGACCTGTCCGAGGCGCGCGAGGCCGTGCAGCACAGCATGGAGCAGGTGGACGCCGCGCGCGAGAACCTGCAGACCATCCTGGACAACCTCACCGCCGGCGTGCTGGTGTTCGACGAACAGGGGCGCCTCCTCACGGCCAACCCCGGCGCCGCCCGCATCCTGCACGCCGCGCTCAACGCGCACGTCGGCCAGCCGCTCGACCAGATCCCCGGCCTGGAGCAGATCGCTGGTGGTGTGCAGCAGCAGTTCGAGCGCTTCCTCGCGGAGGACTCGCCGCACGAAGGCGGCTACTGGCAGCAGTCGTTCGAACTCAGCGCGGGCGAGGGCACCACCGTCGAGCAGGGCATCACGCTCATCGCGCGCGGCGCCCTGCTGCCCAACAACGAGCGCCTGCTGGTCTTCGACGACGTGTCCGAGGTCGTCTCGGCCCAGCGCGCCCGCGCCTGGGGCGAGGTGGCCCGCCGCCTCGCGCACGAGATCAAGAACCCGCTCACCCCCATCCAGCTCTCGGCCGAGCGTCTGGCCATGAAGCTCGACGGCAAGCTGCAGCCCGCCGACCAGGCCCTGCTGAGCAAGTCTGTGCGCACCATCGGCGACCAGGTCGAGGCCATGAAGCGCCTCGTCAACGAGTTCCGGGACTACGCCCGCCTGCCGGCGGCCCAGCTCGCGCCCCTGGACCTCAACGCCGCTGTGCGCGACATCGTCGGCCTGTATGAACACGCCGCCGTGCCCGTGCGCTGCGAACTCGCCGACGACCTGCCCAAGGTGCGCGCCGACGCCCAGCAGGTGCGCCAGCTCATCCACAACCTGGTGCAGAACGCGCAGGACGCCATGAGCGGGATGGCCGGTGCGGAAGTCCTTCTGCGCACCCGCCGCTCGGACAGCGGCCAGTGGGTGCGCCTGGTGGTCATCGACAGCGGGCCCGGTTTCACCGAGCCGATTCTCAAGCGCGCCTTCGAACCCTACGTCACCACCAAGGCCAAGGGCACCGGCCTGGGCCTGGCCGTGGTCAAGAAGATCATGGACGAGCACGGCGGCCGGGTGGACCTGAGCAACCGCGTGACAGAAGGGCGCGTCATCGGCGCGCAAGTGTCGTTATCATTCGCAGTTGCAAATTGACAACAGGCACCGAGGGACTCCGCACGCAATGGCAACGATTCTGGTTGTAGACGACGAACTGGGCATACGGGACCTGCTGTCCGAAATCCTCAACGATGAAGGCCACGCCGTCGAACTCGCGGAGAACGCGGCGCAGGCGCGCTCGTTGCGCCAGCAGATGCGGCCCGACCTCGTGCTGCTCGACATCTGGATGCCCGACACCGATGGCGTGACCCTGCTCAAGGAGTGGAGCAGCAACGGTCTGCTCACCATGCCGGTGATCATGATGAGCGGCCACGCCACCATCGACACCGCCGTCGAGGCCACGCGCATCGGCGCCACCGCCTTCCTCGAAAAGCCCATCACGCTGGCCAAGCTGCTCAAGGCCGTCGACCAGGGCCTGAACAAGCTGCCGCCCAAGGCGGCGGGTGGCCTCGCCCCGGCGCTGATGCCCACGCGCCTCGTGGGCGCCGAGGTCACCGTCGAAGAGGCGATGACCCACCACCAGCTCCTCAACGGCACGGCCGTGGTCAACGGCAACGGCCTCATGCCCACGCTGCCCATCGGCCCGCAGGCGCAGCAGACCTTCAACCTCGACAGCCCCCTGCGCGAAGCGCGCGACGACTTCGAGAAGGCCTACTTCGAGTACCACCTGGCCAAGGAGTCCGGCTCCATGACCCGCGTGGCCGAGAAGACCGGCCTGGAGCGCACCCACCTCTACCGCAAGCTCAAGCAACTGGGCGTGGACCTGGCGCGCGCCAAGCGCGGCAGCCTGGGCTGAGGTGAGGGCCCGCCCGAACTGCTATACTCCTGGGCTTCCCAAGGCCCGGTAGCTCAGTTGGTAGAGCAGCGGATTGAAAATCCGCGTGTCGGTGGTTCGATTCCGCCCCAGGCCACCAAGATTCATGCGCCCCAGCGCCCGTTCAGGGTTCTGGGGCGTTTCTACGTTTCGGGGTCATCTTCTGGAGGCAGGGCCTGCGCGATATTGGGTGGATGAAAACGCTACGCGCATGCTGTGGTGGTTGAACGAGGCCCGTGGTCGTGGCGCTCGCGATCACGGGGGCCGAGGTCGGCCAGACGCCCCTCAGCCGCGACCCGCGGCGGGTTCTCTCGCTGCAAGCCGCTGTTGAGGCCGCCGCTGCCGGATGCCTGTCAGCCTCGTCCGCTTGAGCAGCAGGGCATTGATGGCCACGATCGCCGAACTCCCCGACATGGACAGCGCGGCCACCTCGGGTGACAGCGTGAACGGATATAGCACGCCCGCGGCGAGGGGGAAGGCGATCGTGTTGTAGCCCACCGCCCACCACAGGTTCTGGTGCATCTTGCGCAGCGTGGCGCGCGAGAGCTCGATCGCACCGACCACGTCGAACGGATCGCTCTTCATCAGGACGACCTGCGCGCTCTCCATGGCCACGTCCGTGCCCGCGCCGATGGCGAAGCCCACATCGGCCTGCGTGAGCGCGGGGGCATCGTTGATCCCGTCGCCGACCATGGCGACCTTGTGCCCCTGGCCCTGCAGCTCCTTGATCTTGTCGGCTTTCTGTCCGGGCAGCACGTCCGCCAGCACGATGTCGATGCCCAGCTCGCGACCGATCCGCTCGGCGGTGGCCTGGTTGTCGCCGGTCAGCATGGCCACCTTCACACCGCGGTGCTGCAACGCCTGGATGGTCTCGCGAGAGGATGGGCGCACCGCGTCGGCAATGGCGACAAGGCCCAGAAGCCGCCCGCCCCGGGCCACGTGCACCACCGTGCGGCCGGCACCCTGGAGTCGCGTCGCGTCTTGCAGCAGCGGCCCGAGCTCCACCTTGCTGGCCTGCATCAGAAGCCGATTGCCCAGCAGCACCGACTCGCCGGCGATCTCAGCGCGCGCGCCTTGACCGTCGATGTTGGTAAAAGCCTGGGCGGTTTCGGCGGGCGCGTCGCCGAACTTTTTCAGGATGGCGAGCGCCAGCGGGTGCTCCGAGTACTTCTCGACCGCCGCAGCGGTGGCAAGAACATCGCGCGGTTCCACGCCAGGGGCCGCCACGATCTCGACAACGTCGGGCTGCCCCATGGTCAGCGTGCCGGTCTTGTCGAAGACGACCACCGTCAGTTTGGTCGCGTTCTCCAGGGCTGCGGCGTTCTTGAAGAGGATGCCATTGAGCGCACCCAGGCCAGTGCCAACCATCACGGCCATGGGAGTCGCCAGGCCCAGTGCGTCGGGGCAGGCGATCACGAATACCGTGATGGTGAGGGTCAGGGCAAAAAGCAGGGACTGCCCCAGCACCCAGTACCAGACCACGAATGTCGCGAGGCCAATGACGATGGCGGCCAGCACCAGCCACTGCGAAGCACGGTCCGCGAGCAGCTGCCCAGGGGCCTTGGAGTTCTGGGCCTCCTGCACCAGCTTGACGATCTGCGCCAGCGCCGTGTCGGCACCGACCTTGGTCGCCTTGTACCGGAAGCTGCCGCTCTTGTTGATGGTCGCGCCGATCACGGCATCGCCTGCGGACTTCTTCACCGGCATGGATTCGCCGGTCAGCATCGATTCATCGACCTGCGAGTTTCCCTCCAGCACCACGCCGTCCACGGGCAGCTTGTCGCCGGGCTTTACCACGACCACGTCACCCAGCAGCACGTCGGACGTCGGCACCTTCAGCTCCGCGCCGTCGCGCAGCACGGTCGCCATGGGCGGCGCCAGGTTCATCAGGGTCCTGATGGCGTCGGATGCACCGGCCCGCGCGCGCATTTCCAGCCAGTGGCCCAACAGGATGAACACGAGCAAGGTCGCCGCCGCTTCGTAGAAGACGTCGCCTTCGTAGAAAAACGTGGCGCCGATGCTGAAGACATAGCCGGTGCCGACGGACAGCGCGACCAGCGTGGCCATATTGACGACGCGGTTGCGCAAGGCGCGCCATGCGGCGACGTAGAACGGCCAGCCGGGGTACACGATGGCGCCCGTCGCGGCCAGAAAGAGGAACAGCTGGCGGTCCATGCCCAGCGGAACCCCGAAGTCGCCGAACATGGCGCCCATCGGCGAATACAGGAACACCGGAATCGCGAAGACCAGGGCGACGAAGAAGCGGTTGCGCATGTCGCGCACCATGTCTTCCATGGAGCCGCCATGGGCATGACCCATCTCCTGCATCATGGCGTCGTGCTTGCCATGACCGTGATGGTCATGCGCCGCATGCCCCGCATGCGTCAGGGCGGGCGCGCAGACGTGCTCGGGCAGCGCCTCGCCTGCGCAATGATGGCCGCATGCCTCGATCGCGCGTTCCACCGCATCGGCGCGGGTGAGGGCGTCATCGAACGTGACCGTTGCGCTGCCGTTCACACGGTTGACGACAACGCCGAGCACGCCTGGCAGCTGCGCCAGCTTCTTCTCGATGCCCTGCGCCGAAAGAGGGGAGAGCAGATCGCTCACGGAGAACGTCGCAGTTTTTTTCATCGGATGAGTCCTTCTTGGGGGGCAGCGCCGCGGCACCAGAGAATCCTGCCGCGGATCGGGAGGGGCCGGTTGATGTCGATCAGGCCTGCCTGAGCGGCAGGGGCTGTCGTGCTGTGCCGACACCTTGGCCTTCGCATGCCTGCCACTGAACAAGCCTCGCCATGACTTCGCTCAACCGGAGGCGCGCCGCGCGACCTTGCGCTGGGGTCATTCATATGCACCTGAGGACACCTCGCCCGCAGGTGGCCACCACCGGGAGGGGGTGCTGCGCTTCCCGGCCGTGCCCGAGGCGTCCGGGCCTGCCGGGTTGCGTCTGACGCGGGCTGGCGAATCGGCGCCCCGCGTGTTCCGCTGGGAGAGCCTTCAAAGCATTGGTTATCCGCAGCAGGAGCCGGACCGGCTGCCCATCTCGGCGGCCACCGGCTGAACGGCCGTGCGGCTGGCGCAGCAGCAGCCGCCGCTGTTGCGCGGCGCCGATTGCGGCGGAGCTTCAACCGCCTCGGCGTGATAGCCCGCCTCCGCGATCGCTTCGACCAGTTCGCCGGGGGCCGCCGTGCTCGAGACCTGTACCAGCTTGCGCGGAATATCCGCTGCCAGACGCGCGTCCTTGTCGACGGACGCGACAGCCCGTGCGATCGCGCTCGCGCAGTGCCCGCAGGTCATGTCAGAGACGTGGAAGGTGATCATTTGCATGCTCCTGTGTTGTGTGGAGCCAGTCTGAGCCTTCCCATCATGGCAAGGTCAAGCGCTTCCTCCGCAGATGTCGCTTCCGATGCGGTCCCCGTTGGCCGGGACGCGGCAGCGGAGCGTGATCGGAGACCGGCCATTCACCCCCATGCATCCGACGGAAGTGGCGGTGCGGGCGGTTGGCAGAAGCTCGCGTCCCTTGCATGACAATCGCGCATCCCGCTTCCCGATCGCATCGCGTAAGCCCGGTTGAAGCAGGTAAGGAGCTGACGATGGCATTGAACAAGAAGCACGATGGCCGTGACTTCGACGCGTTTCTGAAGCGGGAAGCCATGCCGGAAGCAGCCACCGCGACCGCCGTGCAGCGGGTGATCGCGTGACCGATCGAGCAGGAAATGAAGGCTCGCAAGCTCACCAGAACGGCTCTCGCGCAGAAGATGCCCGCCAGATGAACCGCTCCGCGTTGATCGACGGCATCAAGGCCCTGGCCTCGCAGCTCATCGTGCTGCACCACCTCTCGCTCTACGCGCCCATGACCGACTGGATCGCGGCCGCCTGGCCCCGCCTGGTCCAGTTCCTCGTCGATGACGGCCGCTACGCGGTGCAGCCCTTTCTCGTCATCGGCGGCTTCCTCACCGCGCAGTCGCTGACCAGGCGGCGCGGGCAGGCGCCAGTGCCGCTGATCTGGCAGCGCTACCTGCGTCTGGTTCCGCAGTTCCTGGTCGCGCTGGCGCTGGTGGTGCTCGCCACCGCGTGGCTGGGCCCGGACCTGGCGCAGGAGGACTGGGTCTCGCCGCTGCCGACGGTGGGTCAGTTCCTTGCGCACCTGTTCTTCCTGCAGGACGTGCTGGGCGTGCCGTCGCTCTCGGCCGGTGCCTGGTACGTGGCCATCGATCTGCAGTTGTTCGGCCTGTTCGCCGTGCTGGCCCACGTGGCGGCCCGCTCGACCACACCCCTGGCCGATTCGCTCGCGCCGCCGGCGGTGGCCGTCGCCACCGTCGTGTCCATCGAGGTGTTCAGCCGCCAGCCGGCGTTCGACGTGTGGGCGCTCTATTTCCTTTCGGCCTACGGCCTGGGTGCGCTGGCCGCGTGGTCGCGCGGCAGCGCGCGGGCCGCGGTGTGCTGGTGGCTCACGGCCGCGCTGCTGGTGGCCGACTGGTGGCAGGACCCGAGGGCCCGGCCCATCCTGGCCCTGGCCACCGCGCTGGCCTTGTACGCTGGCTCGCAGCTCACGTGGCGATCCGTGCCGCACGCCGTGCGCCGCTGGGTGGAGCACCTCAGCGACGTGTCGTACAGCGTCTTCGTCTGCCACTTCGCCGTGATCGTCGTGGCCAGCGGCCTGTGGGCGCGCCTGGGCCTCGCCGGCCTCGGCCACGCCTGGCTGTGGACGGCCCTGACCTGGGCCGCCGCCATCGCGCTCGGCACGGCGGTGCAGCGGGGGTGCGACCGCTGGATGCCGGTGCTCACGCGCGCGCTGCCCCGGGCGACGAGCGCCTGAGGCACCGGCGGCCGCGGCGCTGCGCGCGGCACGCGCGAATGGTGCGGGCAGACCTGTCCGTGCGCGGTTTGCGCCCCGATGCGGTGCATTCAATGACCAGCTTGGTGCATTTGCCGCTGGCACGCGTGGCATTCATCAAGATGCCGCGCCTACGACCGATAAGCGGGACTGGGCCGAACCCATCGAGGCCCGCCCCAACCACCCGCCCCAACCGTCCGCACAGGCCCAACGTCCATGGCGCACGATCTACCCACTTCCGCCGAGCACTGGCTGCGGCACATGCCCGGCGTCGAGCGCCAGCGCCAGGAGCTGCGCCTGGTCGAAAGCGCCTGGGACCAGCTCTCGCTGCTGTCCTCGCTCTCGCCCTTGTCCGCGCGCGCCGCCTCGGGCGACGACCTCGCGCAGGCGCGCCGTGACTTCTCCGCGCTGTCGGACGAACTCCTGCAAGGCCTGGTGTCGGAAGCCTTGCAGCACCGCATCGACGATCTCGGCACGCGCGCGCAGGTCTGCATCGACGTGCTGGTGCGCAACCTGTTCGAACGCACGGCCGACATCGGCTTCTTCGCCACCGATGTGGGGGTGGCCGGCTACCTCGCGCGGCCCGAGCCCGCGCTGCGCCCGCGCATCGAGCAACGCCTTCGCGCTTACGCGAGCAAGTACACGGTCTACCGCGACATCGTGCTGTTCGACGTCGAGGGCCGCCTGTGCGCGAGCCTGTGCGAGGCCGCGTGCCCGGACACGGCCGGCGCCGCACAGGACTTGCTGCGCGAGGCCATGCGCAGCGGCGCGCCGTACGTGGAGCGCTTCGCCCCGCAGGGCTTCGGCGGGCGGCCCGGCCCGGCCCTCGTCTACGCGCGCCGCGTGGAGGCCGATGGCCGGCTGCTGGGCGTGCTGTGTCTGGTCTTCGACCTCGCCGACGAAATGCCGACGGTTTTTGAGTCGCTGCGTGGCACGAACGCCAGCGAGGGGGAGGACGACGGTGTGTTGCTGGCCCTGGTCGATGGCGAAGGTCGGGTGCTCGGCGCCAGCGATGCCCTGCAACTGCCCGCGGGCTGGCGGCTGCCGCGGGCCGGCGCGGCCGGCGCGCGCGTGGTGCATCACTTGAGCCGGCGCTACCTGGCCGTGGTGCGCGACACCCACGGCTTCCAGGGCTACGCGGGGCCGGGCTGGCGCGGCGTGGCGCTGCTGCCGATCGACCTGGCCTTCGACGAGCCCGCGCGCGGCGACCACCCCTCGGCCTTGAGCGAGGCGCTGGCCGGCCACGCCGAGGTGCTGTCGGCGGGCCTGCGCGACATCCCGCGGCGCGCCACGGCCATCGAGTCCGCGCTGGAACGCTCGGTCTGGAACGGCCTGCTGGAGCTGCGCCAGATGGACGACGGCGGGCGCGAGGGCGCGCTGGCGCCGCGCGAGCTGCTGTTCGCGCAGACCCTGCTGTCGGAGATCGGTGGTGCTGCGCGGCGCACTGCGCGGGTCTTCGCGGGCGCGCTGCAGGACCTCTACGGCATGGTCACGCGTTCGCTGTTGGGCGACGCGCAGGGCCGTGCCGCGCTGGCGATGCAGATCCTCGACCGCAACCTCTACGAGCGCGCGAACGACTGCCGCTGGTGGGCGCTGACGCCGCAGTTCGCCAGCACCTTGCGCGCCGGCGAGACGGGCTGCGCGCGCGCGAGCGCCGTGCTGCGCGACATCAACGCGCTCTACACCGTCTACAGCGGCCTGGTGCTGTTCGACCGCCAGGGCCGGGTGGTGGCGGTGTCGCGCGCCGAACACGCGCCGCACGTCGGTGGGCCGATCGGCGACGCGCCCTGGGTGGCGCGTTGCCTGGGCCTGGCGGACGAGCAGGACTACGTGGTGAGCGACTTCGAACCCAACCGATTCAGCGAGGAGCCCGCCTTCGTCTATGCGGCCGCGGTGCGCGGTGAGGGCGGCGAGGTGCTGGGGGGTGTGGCCGTGGTGTGGGACGCGGTGGCGCAACTGCGCTCCATCCTCGACGACGTCTCCAGCGGCTGCGGGCCGCGCGACGCGCTGGCCTTTGTCGACGCGCGGGACCGCGTGGTGCTGGGCGTGGGCGCCTCGGCGCCGCTGCAGGCCGAGGGCGTGGTGGCCGCCTGCCGAACCGGCGGACGCCTGGTCAACGTCGCGGGCCAGGTGTTCGGCGTCGGCGTCAGCCGGGGCCAGGGCTACCGCGAGTACCGCGCGCGCGACGGCCACGACCATGGCCTGAGTTGCCTGAGCCTGCGCCACCTGTGCGAACGCCGGCCGGCGCCGCGCGCGGTGCCGCTGCCGCCGCCCGACGGCGCGCGCGAC
>NZ_DATIGV010000058.1:0-47254 GCF_035481345.1 Hydrogenophaga sp.
GCGGGTTTCGTCGTCGCGGGCAAGGGCCATGGCGGCGGCTGGGCCATCGCCGTCGACCTGCGCCGCGTCACGCTGCGCGACGTGTACGAGGCTGTGGGGGCGCCCGCGGTGTTCGCCATGGGCCACCGCAGCGAGAACCCGGCCTGCCTGGTCGAGCAGGCGGTGAACGCCGCGCTGGACGACACCCTCGCCGCCGCGCGCGCGCTGATCGACCAGCGCCTGGCGGCCATCACCCTGGCCGACCTCGCGGCCGACTTCGACCGGCGCTTTCGCGCCCATCCGCACCGGGAGCACTTGCATGAACACTGAACGATTCGACGCCGCCATCGTGGGCGGCAGCTACGCCGGCGTGTCCGCCGGCCTGCAACTGGCGCGCGCGCGCCGCCGCCTGCTCGTCATCGACGCCGGCCAGCGCCGCAACCGCTTCGCCGCGTCTTCGCACGGCTTCCTGGGGCAGGACGGCCGGCCGCCGCAGGACATCGCCGCCGAGGCGCAGGCGCAGTTGCGCGCCTACCCCACGGTGCGCTGGATCGGCGCCAGCGTCACGAGCGCCGCGCGCACCGACGAAGGCTTCGCACTGCACACCAGCGACGGCACCACGCTGCACGCCGCGCGCCTGGTGCTCGCCACCGGCGTGGAAGACCAGTTGCCGCCCATCGAAGGCCTGGCCGAGCGCTGGGGCCGCGCCGTTTTCCACTGTCCCTACTGCCACGGCTACGAGTTGCAGCAGGGCCGCATCGGTGTGCTCGCGCGCAGCGAACTCGCCATGCACCACGCGCTGATGCTGCCCGACTGGGGCCAGGTGACGCTGTTCCTCGACGAGGCCTTCACGCCCAGCGACGAGCAAGGGCGCGAACTCGCCGCGCGCGGCGTGGCCGTGGAGCGCACACCCGTGCGCCGCCTGGTGGACCACGCCACGGTGGAGCTGGAGGACGACCGCCGCCTGCCCATGGACGGCCTGTTCACCATGAGCTGGACGCGCCCGGCCACGCCGATCGCCGCGCAACTGGGCTGCGCCATGGAGCAAAGCCCCATGGGCGAGTTCGTTCGCACCGACGCCATGAAGGCCACCAGCGTGCCCGGCGTCTTCGCCTGTGGCGATCTCGCACGCGCGGCCGGCAACGTGGCGCTGGCGGTGGGCGATGGCGCCATGGCCGGCGCGGCCACGCACCGGTCCCTGCTGTTCCCCGGCGCTTGAACGGGCCTGCCTTCAGCGTCCGCGCGCCAGGGGCACCGTCATCGGCCCCACCACCTCGCTCAACCACTGCATGAACACCTGCGCCCGCCGCGGCAGGTGGCGCCGGTGCGCGTAGAGCAGGTTCACCGGCATGGGGGCGGCCTTGTGGCGCGGCAGCAGTTCGACGACTTCGCCCGCGCGCAGGCGCTCGGCCACGCCCCAGCGCGGCACCTGCACGATGCCCAGGCCCGCCAGGCAGGCGCCCATGTAGGCCTCGGAGTTGTCCACGGTGAGCGCCCCGGCCATGGGCAGGAAGTGCGTGTGGCCGGCCCCGTCGAGGTACTCGAAGCCGGGTGAGCGCGCGCCCAGCGTGCCGACGTAGTGCACCAGCCGGTGCGCCGCGAGCTGCTCCAGCCGCGTGGGCTTGCCGTGGGCGCGCACGTAGGCCGCGCTGGCCACGTTCACCAGCTCGCAGCCGCCCAGGGGTCGCGCCACCAGGCTGGAGTCGGCCAGCGAGCCGATGCGCAGCACGCAGTCGAAGCCTTCGCGCACCAGGTCCACGCGGCGGTCGGTGCTGCTGAGCTCCAGCTCGAGCTGCGGGTGCGCGGCCAGGAAGTCCGGCAGGCGCGGCAGCACCATGTGGCGCGCCACGCCGATCGGCATGTCCACGCGCAGGCGGCCCTTGAGCACGGCGCCCTCGGGCTGGAACAGGGTGCGCAGGTCTTCCACGTCGTCGAGCAGGTCGCGGCAGCGCTCGTGGAAGACCTGGCCGTCCTGCGTGACGGCCACGCGCCGGGTGGTGCGTTGCAGCAGCCGCGTGCCCACCATGGCCTCGAGTTGCTGCACGGCGCCCGACACGCTGGCCTTGGGCAGACCCAGGCTGTTGGCCGCCTGGGTGAAGCTGCCCAACTCGGCCACGCGGGCGAAGACTTTCATGGCGTCCAGGGTGTTCATGGGTGGCGTTCCATTGTTCTTTCAAACCGAACATATTGAACGATTCGAGGTGATTTATCTATTGATATCCGATCAATAGACTGCCTTCACCGATCCACTTTCTTCAGGACTTCAGCATGAACACGAACCCCATCGCCCTGGTCACGGGCGCCAGCCGCGGCCTGGGCCGCAACACCGCGCTCAAGCTCGCCGCGCGCGGCGTGGACGTGATCCTCACTTACCGCAGCCGCGCCGACGAAGCGCAGGCCGCCGTCGCCGAGATCGAGCGACTCGGCGCACGCGCCGTGGCGCTGCCGTTGGACGTCGGCGACAGCCGCAGCTTCCCCGCTTTCGCGCAGACCGTGCGCGAGCGACTGCGCGCCACGTGGCAGCGCGAGCGATTCGATTACCTCGTGAACAACGCCGGCGTCGGCATCCACGCGCCCTTCGCGGACACCGCGGAGGCGCAGTTCGACGAGCTGATGAACGTCCACCTCAAAGGCACGTTCTTCCTCACGCAGGCGCTGCTGCCCCTGATCGCCGATGGCGGTCGCATCGTGAACGTCTCCACCGGGCTGGCGCGTTTCGCGCTGCCGGGCTACGCGGCCTATGCGGCCATGAAAGGCGGCGTGGAGGTGCTGACGCGCTACCTGGCCAAGGAGCTGGGGCCACGCGGCATCGCGGTGAACGTGGTGGCGCCGGGCGCGATCGAGACGGACTTCGGCGGCGGCACCGTGCGCGACAACAAGGCCGTGAACGATTTCATCGCCTCGCAGACCGCGCTGGGCCGCGTGGGCCAGGCCGACGACATCGGCGACGCGATCGCCACGCTGCTGCTGCCGCAGAACCGCTGGATCAACGCGCAGCGCATCGAGGTCTCGGGCGGCATGTTCCTCTGAACCGCCGCCCGCGCGCGGGGCTCACTCGTTGGGGATCTCGGGCTCCACCAGCTTCGCGAGTTGCTCCAGCGATTCCTGCCAGCCGAGGTAGCACATCTCGGTGGGAATCGCTTCGGGGATGCCCTCCTGCACCACGTTGAGCTCGGTGCCGCAAGACACGGCCTTGAACGTCACCGTCACGGTGATGGTGCCGGGCAGGTTCGGGTCGTCGAAGGTGTCGGTGTAGCGCAGGCGCTCACCGGGCACGAACTCCAGGTACTCGCCGCCGAAGCCGTGCGACTGGCCGGTGCCGAAGTTGGTGAAGGACATGCGGTGCTTGCCGCCCAGGCGCGCCTCCATCTGCTGCACCTCGGCCGTGAAGCCGTAGGGCGGCAGCCAGCGGCACATGGCGGCGGGTTCCGTGAAGGCGCGAAAGACGCGCTGCGGCGGGGCCTTGAGGACGCGGTGGAGGCGAACGGTTCCGGTGGGCATGAGGGACTCCTTGGGTACAAATTTATGAAGAAACCATGATTTCTCATGGGTCGGCTGGGCGCCAGGAAACAGCAACGCTGGCATTGTCACGACGGGGGACGGCTCGGAAAATCGACAACCGCTGGTCGCCCCGAAAACGATCAGAATGGCCACCCGCCGCCCTCCAACGTCAAGGGAGTGAACGGGCGCCCCGCCACCGGCGGTGGTGGACCCAGAACCTTCCCGGAGTTCCGCCATGCCGCTCTCCCGACGCCGTTTCCTCTCCGCCTCCGGCACCGCCGCCGCCAGCTTGGGCGCGCCCCGGGTCTTGTGGGCCGCGCCGCCCCCCGTGGTCTTCGGCTACACCGGGGTGACGGACTTCGCCTCGGTCTTCGTGGCGGTCAACGAGGGGTTCTTCCGCCAGCGCAAGCTCGAGGTCGAACCGCGGTTGATTCCCCTGAACCCGACGATCCCCGCCGCGCTGCAATCGGGCGCGCTGCACATCGGCGGGCCCACCGCCTCGGTGCTGGTGCAGGCCGTGAACGGCGGGCTGGACCTGGTGGTGGTCTCGGGCGGCGCCGTGACGTCCAAGGAGATCACCCACGCCGGGCTGGTGGCCCGCGCCGGCTTGGGCATCCACACGGCGGCGGACTGCGTGGGCAAGAAGATCGGCGTGCCAGGGCTGGACGCCTTCCTGCACATCACGTTCCGCGCCTGGCTCAAGCAGCAGGGCGTGGACCACCGGCGGATCCAGTTCGTCGAGGCGCCCTTCCCCTTGCACGTCGACCTGCTGCGCGGCGGCTCCGTCGACGCCTTGCTGACGGGCGAGCCCTACATGAGCCGCATGGTCGATAGCAACATCGGCCACGTCGTTTCCTACTACCTGACCTTCCTGCCCGACAACCGCCCCACCGTGCTGTACGCCGCGCTCCGCGACTGGGTCCGGCAGAACCCCGAGACCGTGCGCGGCTTTCGCGAGGCGGTGCGCGAAGGCGCCCGTTTCGTGCGGCAGCCGCACAACGATGCCCGGGTTCGTGCCGCCCTGGCCCGCTTCCTGAAACTGCCGTCCGAGGTGCTGAACAAGATTCCGATCGTGCGGCCCAACGCGGAGATCGACAGGGAGCAACTGGCCTACTGGGTCGACCTGATGCGGGAGCAGAACATGCTGAAGACCGTGCCCGACGTCGACCGCCTCATCGCCAAGTGAACCCCCACGCCCCCACCGCGGACCCGCCGAGCGAACCCTTCCTCCGCTTCGACCGCGTGACGGTCCGCCTGGGCGGCCAGGACGTCGTCTCGCTCACCCGCCTGGACATCGCGCGTGGCGAGTTCGTCTGCATCGTCGGCCCCAGCGGCTGCGGCAAGACCACGCTGCTGCGCGCCGCCGCCGGGCTGCTGCCACCCAGCCAGGGCGAGGTGCGGCGCAACGGCCGCCTGGTCACCGAACCCTCGCGCGAAACGGCGATGGTGTTCCAGGACTACGGCCGCGCGCTGCTGCCATGGCGCACGGTCGAAGGCAACGTGGCCCTGGCGCTGGAGGCCGCCCGCACGCCGCGCGGCGAATGGCCCGGCCGCATCGCGGATGCGCTGCGCAAGGTGGGCCTGCAGCGGCACGGCCGGTACTTTCCGGCGCAGCTGTCGGGCGGCATGCAGCAGCGCGCGCAGATCGCCCGCTGCCTGGCGCAGCGGCCCACGCTCATGCTGCTGGACGAGCCCTTCGGCGCCCTGGACGCGCTCACGCGGCAGGGCCTGCAGGACGAGCTGGCTCGCCTGGCGCGCGAACACCAGCTCACCGTCCTCTTCGTCACGCACGACCTGGAGGAAGCGATCTACCTCGGCGACCGCGTGATCGCGATGCGCGCCCACCCCGGGCCGGACCGGCCCAGCCTGGCGCACGCCATCGAGGTGCCCATCGAGCGCCCGCGCCACCAGTTGGCCACCCGGGAAGACACGACCTTCCTGCACCTGCGCCGCGAGTTGTTCGACCACATCGAGCGGGGCCATGCCTGAGCCGCGCGGCGCGGGCTGGGCGTGGCGCGCGCTGCGCGCCACGGCTTTCCCCCTCTTGCTGCTGGGCCTGTTCGAAACCGCCACCCGGCGCGCGGCGGCGCTGGGCAGCGAGGTGCTGGCGCCGCCCAGTGCCGCGCTGCGCGCCCTGGCGCAGGCGGCCCTGGACGGTTCGCTATGGCCCGCCACCGGCTTCACGCTGGGCGCTGCCGCGCTGGGCCTGCTGCTCGGCGCGGGGCTGGGCACCCTGGCCGGCATCGGCCTGGGCCTGTCGGCGCGCGCCTCGCGCTCCACCTTCCTCAGCATCGAACTGCTGCGGCCACTGCCCTCCGTGGCGCTGCTGCCGCTGGCGATGCTGCTGTTCGGCTTCGGCACCGGCCTGGAACTCAGCCTGGTGGCCTTCGGCACCTTCTGGTCCCAACTGCTGCTGATCCAGGCGGCTGTGCGCCGAGTGGACCCGCAACTGCTCGAACTCGGCCGGCTGCTCGGGCTGTCCCTCCCGCAGCGCATCCGCAAGATCGTGCTGCCCGCCATCGCGCCGCGCGTGTTCACGGCCCTGCGCCTGGGCATGGGCTCCGCCCTGGTCATCGCCGTGACGGTCGAACTCGCCGGCAACCCGCATGGCATGGGCTACGCCATGCTGCTGGCCCAGCAAAGCCTGGCGCCGGCCATGATGATCGGCTGGCTGGCCTGGATCGGCCTGATCGGCGTGCTGCTCAACGCCAGCGCGCTGAGGCTGCAACGCGCGCTGGACCGCCGCATGGGCGTCATGGGCGCTGGATGAACACCCGCCCCAGCACCTGGCCCGCCTCGCTGGCCCTGCTCGCCGCACTGCTCGTGGTGTGGTGGGCCATCAGCCACGCGGGCTGGCTCAGCCCCGCCTTCCTGCCCACGCCCGAGGCCACCGCGGCCAGCCTGGCCGAGGGCGTGCGCGGCGATCTGTTGCGCGCCAGCCTGAGCACGGCCGTGCGCGTGCTGCAGGGCTGGCTGCTGGCCTCGCTGGCGGGCGTGGCGCTCGGCGCCGCCATCGCCGGTTCAGCCACGCTGCGCCCCTGGGTTCAGCCCACGCTGGAGTTCCTGCGGCCGCTGCCCGCCTCGGCGGTGATGCCGCTGGCCATCGCGCTGTACGGCCTGTCGCCGGCCATGGTGCTGTTCGTCATCGCCTTCGGCGCGCTCTGGCCGACCCTGCTGGGCACGGTGCACGGCATCACCGCCATCGAGCCCCGCCTGGTCGACGTGGCGCGCTGCCTGCGGCTGTCGCGCGTGGCCTTCCTCTGGAAGATGGGCCTGCCCCATGCGGCGCCCGACATCGTGGCCGGCCTGCGCCTGTCGCTCACGGTGTCGCTCATCGTCGGCACCCTCGGCGAGATGCTGGCCTCACAGGAAGGCCTGGGACTGGCCATCCTGCTCGCCGCGCGCGCCTACCGCGCGAGCGAACTTTTCGCCTGCCTGGTCCTGCTGAGCCTGATCGGCCTGGCGGGCCACGCGCTGCTGGTGCTGGCCGAGCGCTGGCTGCTGCGCGGGCGCGCCGGCTGACACCGCCCACACTTCGGCACGCGCCGAAGCGTGCCGTGCACCGCGTGCGCCACAGTGGATCCCTCGATCAGGAGACCCACCATGAACACCGTCTGCTTCATCCGCTACCAGCTCGACCCCTTCCAGATCCCCGCCTTCGCCGACTACGCGAAACACTGGGGCGAGATCATTCCGCGCTGCGGCGGCCACCTCATCGGCTACTTCGTGCCGAGCGAAGGCACGAACGACATCGCCTGGGGCCTCATCGGCTTCGACGACCTCGCCGCCTACGAGCGCTACCGCGCCCGCCTGCGCACCGACGAAGCCGGGCGCGCCAACTTCGAGCGCGCGCGCACGCAGCGCTTCATCTTGCGCGAGGAACGCACCTGGCTCGCCAGCGTGCCCGGCACCTTCGCGCAGGAGCGGCACGCGATGCCATGATCGCCCCACCATGCACGCCCCGTTCGAACCCACCGTCGCCGCCGTGGCCAGCCTGCTGGCCGACCCATCGCGCTCGCGCATGCTGCTGCACCTGCTGGGCGGGCGCAAGGCCAGCGCCTCCGACCTGGCCGCGGTGGCGGATGTGTCGGCGGCCACCGCGAGCGGGCACCTGGGCAAGCTGCTCGACGGCCGGCTGATCCGCGTGGAGCCGCGCGGGCGGCACCGCTACTACGCCCTGGCCGACGAATCGGTGGCGCGCCTGCTCGAATCGCTGGCCACGGTGTCGGAACGCGACGCCACCAGCCCCGCCTGGCGACACCCGGCCCGCGCGCGGCTGAAGTTCGCGCGCTGCTGCTACCGCCACCTCGCGGGCGAGCTGGGCGTGGCGCTGTTCTCGGGCCTGGTGCGCCAGGGCGCCTTCGACGCCGTGCCTGAGGGCCTGGCCCTCACGCCCGCCGGGCACGAGGCGCTGCACACCCTCGGCTTCACGGTGCCCGCGCCGTCGGGCCGGCGGCGCCGCTACGCCTACGCCTGCCACGACTGGTCCGAGGGCGTGGACCACCTGGCCGGCGAGCTGGCCGAGCAGGTGCTGGGGCACTTCATCGACCAGGACTGGCTGCGCCGCGGCGATGGCCGCGCGCTCGCGCTCACGCCGCGGGGGCAGACGCAGTTGATGCCCCGGCTGCGCGACATCGCCCCGGGCTGAGCCAGCTCGGCCGCCGCGCCGGGGCACCGCTCAGCCGGCGAGGTTCTTGAACAGGTAGCGCGCCAGTTCGGACCAGAACGCCGAGCCGGAATGCTGTTGCCACAGCACCGAGACGTCCGCGAAGGCCTTGTGCAAGACCATGGCCATCAGCCCGACGAGGCCCAGGATGGCCACCACCTGCAGCACGGTCTTGAACAGGGCGTCGGGGTCGCGTCGCATGCGCCGGAGCTTAGCGGACCCGCATTGTTTCCAGATCGGCAACTTTCCATTGCTGCGACGGCTGTTTATTCCCTGGTCCGCAATCTTTACAGTTCATCCCATGCCGAACACAAAGCGGCATACAGAGCAAACCCCCGTTAACCACCCGTTATCTTCAAGGAACTGTCATGAAATCCGCCAAAAGCATCGCCCTCTCCCTGACCCTGGCCCTCGGCGCCGGCGCCGCCTTCGCTGAAGGCCCCGTGTTCGTCGATCCGCCCTTCACCTCCACGCTGAGCCGCGCTGAAGTGCGTGCGCAAGCCATCGAAGCCCGCGACGCCGGTCTGTTCGCCCTGGGCGACGGCCAAAGCGCCACCGGCGACAACGGCACCGCCGTGGCCAGCCAGCGGACCCGCGAGCAAGTGCGCGCCGAGATCGCCGAAGCGCGCCGCACCGCCCGCGGTGACATCGCCTCGATGGCAGCCGGTGCGTAAACCCGGCGCGGGTTCGCGCCAGCCACGACAACGGCCCTTCGGGGCCGTTTGTTTTTTTGCGAGGCATGACCGGATGGGCTGCGCGACGCACGAGGCCTGCGCTAAGCGATCAGGCGATCGAACCAGCGCGTCCACCAGGGCTCGCGCGCGGGTTCGGGCGATGCGTCCAGGCCCAGGGCCAGCAGCCGCTGCTCCACACTGCCCAGGCCGGCCTGGCGCGCGGCCTGCAGCGGCGTGAGGCCTTCCAGCTCCGAGCGCAGGTCCGGCCGCGCGCCGTGGTCCAGCAGGTAGTGGGCCACGGCCTCCTGCCCCTCCAGCAGGCTGGCCACCAGGGGCGTGGACAGGAACTCGGGATGCGCGTGGTTCAGGTCCACGCCCGATCGCACGTGGTACCGCACCAGGGGCAGATTGCCCGCACAGGCGGCCGTGAACAGCTCTTTCCAGTCTCCAGCGGACATGGTGTCTCCTCAACGATTGGCCCGGTCTGTCGCCGGGCTGGCGCAGAGAATACCCGGCCCCGTCCATCGCTGCCGTGCCGCCATGAAAACCCAGTACTACACCGCCTGCTCGCTCGACGGCTTCATCGCCGATGACCACCACTCGCTCGACTGGCTGTTCCAGCTGGGCAACGACGCCGACGCCGACATCGAGACCTTCATGGCCGGGGTGGGCGCGCTCGCCATGGGCTCGTCCACCTACGAATGGATGCTGCGCCACCACGTGAAGCCCGGCCAGCCCGACGGCCAGCCCTGGCCCTACGCGCTGCCCTGCTGGGTGTTCTCCTCGCGCGAGCAGGCCGCACTGCCCGGGGCCGACATCCATTTCGTGCGCGGCGACGTGCGCCCCGTGCACGCCGAGATGGTCGCCGCCGCGAAGGGGCGCAACCTCTGGGTCATGGGCGGCGGCGAACTGGTGGGTCAGTTCCACGACCACGGCCTGCTCGACGAACTCATCGTGACCATCGGCTCGGTCACCCTGGGCTCGGGCGCGCCGCTGCTGCCGCGGCGCATCGTCTCGCCGCCGCTGCGCCTGCTCGACGCCAAGGCCTTCGGCACCGGTTTCGCGCAACTGCGTTATGAAGTCGTGAGGGCCTGAGCGCCCGCCCTTCGCGGCCTCCCGTGACATCTCGTCACAACCCGCGCCTGCGCTATCCTGTCCCTCGGCACCATTGCCGTCGGATGGGACGATGACCACATTTGCTTCCTCACTGAAGAAGGAAATCGCGCGCGTCGCGCGCAAGGAGTTGAAGGACGAACTGGGCGCGCTGCGCAAGGCCTCGGCGGGCTACCGCACCGAGATCGCCGCGCTCAAGCGCCAGGTGCGTGATCTGCAGGTGGCCTTGCGCCAGACCAGCCGCCGCGCCGACAAGGTGCTGAAAACCGTGGCCCCTGAAGCCGCCGCCGAAGCCGCCGACGCACCCCGGCGCGGGCGCCGCGCCGTGTTCAGCGCCGAGCGCCTCAAGGCCCAGCGCGAGCGCCTGGGCCTCACACAGAAAGACATGGCCGCCTACCTGGGCACCTCCACGCTGTCGGTGTGGAAGTGGGAGACGGGCCAGGTCACACCGCGGGCGCGCTTCCTGCCCGCCATCCTCTCGCTGCGCACCACCGGCAAGCGCGAGGTGCTGGAGCAACTGGCGAAGCGGGCCGGCGGCGGGGCGGACTGAAGCGCGGGCGACTCAGGACGCCTCGGCGCGCCCGTTGAACGGGAACAGCGCGTTGAACCCGCTTGCCAGCACCGGCAGGCTGTCGCTCATGGAGCCCATGCGCTGCAGTGCGCCGTTGTCGGCCAGGTGGGTGCAGCACTCCATCAACTCGCGCTGTGTGTCGGCCGCCACGGCGCCCAACTGCTGCCAGTACTGGGTGGCACCCTCCAGGTCGAAGCGCATCAGTTCGGCCTGGATCTGCATCAACTGCGCGGGCCCGCTGGCCTCGCGCAGCTTGTCGGCCGCGCGCGAGTAGTGCTGCAGCGCCTGATGCGCCGCCTTCTCCTGGATCTTTCGCATCGACTCGAAGCCCCGGAACACCGCGCAGGCGCTCTCGGCGGCCAGGGTCATTTGCTGGCGCGACAGATCGCTGGCGGCGTCCCAGGCGGCTTCGGGAGTCGCTGCCGGGGCGGTGGCGGGGGAACCGGAATTGCGTTTGGTGGCCATGGCCTTCTCCTTGTGTTCAATGGCAATCGGGCAGCGCCACCAGGCGCTGACACCGGGCGTTTTTCATGCGGCCACCTCGAGCTGGTCGACCACGCGCGAGACGCCCCTGGCCGCGTAGGCGGTGCCCACCACGGCCTGGCGATCGGCCAACGACTCGACGGTGCCGCGCAGCGTGACCACGCCGCCCTCCACGTCCACGGCGATGCGCTGGGCTTCCCGCCGCGCATGGCGCTCCAGCGCCGATGAGATGTCGCGCGAGATCTCGCTGGCGTTGGCCCGTGCCTTGATCGATATGTCGTTCGTCACACCGCGCACGCCCACCAGCGGGCGCACCGACTGCTCGGCGCTGGCGCGCTGATACGCCCAATCCGTCTCGCCCGACAGCCGGATCCAGCCGTCCTCGACCTCGACCTTCACCTTGTCCTCGGGGACCAGCGAATGCCAGCGCAGCGCGTGCGCCGCGGCCTGCGCGATCTCGCTGTCGGTGCGCGCGTGGCCGGGCGCCAGCCGCACCTCCAGGTCCAGCGCGATGCCACGCACGCCGGACACGCGGCGCACCGCGCGTTCCACCGCGTGCTTCTGCACGTAGGTGTCCAGCGTGCCGCTGAGCGTGACGATGCCGCTGCGCACGGCCACGCCGATGTGGGTGGTGTTGATGGCGGGGTCCCAGGCGAGTTCCGCCGCCACGTCCTTCTTCAGTTGCTCATCGGTCTTCATGGAAAGCACTCCTCTTGGCGAATGGGGCCGTCGGCCGCGATGGTCTCGACGGGAAGCCCCAGTCTGGGCCGCGCGCGCGGCCTGGACATTGATGCGGCGCAACTTGCCTCGTCCATGCTGGCATCGCGCAGACGGATGGCCAGCTCGGCCGCCCAGCGCGCCGTATCGGGTGCGTAGCCCAGGCAGCACTGCACCGTGGTGGTGGTCTCGGCCAGCACCTGCGCGTGTTCGACGCGCCGGTTCAGTTCGCGGCACAGCATGGACCAGGGCACCGGGCTCAGCAGCGTGCCCGACCACAGTTGCACACGGTCACGGCGCCAGGTCTGCGCGACGCCGGTGAGCTTGCGCCCGTCCACCAGCACCTCGCCGGGCGCGCGCCCCGCGAAGCACGCCCAGTGCGAGGACAGCGTCCCCTCGTAACAGTGGGCGTCGATGCCGTGGCCTCGCAACCAGTCGCGGTGCAGCGCGCCGAACCACAGGGCGGCGGCCGCCGGCCCCTGGCGCAGGCGCGGGTGCGAAGCCGGCAGCACCAGCACGGCGCGCAGCAGCCACGGGCCCAGCAGCACCGCGCCGCCGCCGCTGGAGCGCAGGCGGCAGGGCCAGTGAACCCCCGCCGCGTCGCCACGCTGCGAGCGCCCCAGAGAGAGCCCCGCGTGCGAGGACACGGCCGCCAGCGCCATCGGTGTCTGCATGCTTCATCCCTTCGCGATGCGGCCCACCGCCTGCTCGCGCGCGAAGTTCGCACCCGCCGGCACGAACACGCGCTCCAGCACACCCGCCGCGGGCGCCACGATGTCCAGCGTGCTCTTGACGAGCACGGCACGCGCCACCACCTGGCCCGCCGCCACCGGCTCGCCCTCAGCCACCAGCCAGCGGTCCAGCAGCGCCTGCACCCCGGTGTCCACGCCGGTCCAACTCTCGGGCGGCAGCCCCAGGTCCAGGCCGCCTGCGGTGATCGCGCTCATCGGGCCCGCTCCGTCATGCCGCCGCCTTCAGCTTCGCGTCGGCCATCTCGCAGCAGGCCTCGACGATGCGCGTCACCGAGGGAATCACCGCCTGCTCCAGCGGCCGGCTGTAGGGAATGGGCACGTTCGGCACGCCCAGTCGGCGGATCGGCGCGGCCAGGGCGATTTCATCCATGCGCTCCGCGACCACGGCGGCGATCTCGCCCGACAGGCCGAAACCGACGTAGTCCTCGTCGACGATCAGCAAGCGCCCGGTCTTGGCCACCGAACGCAGCACGGTCTGCGTGTCCAGTGGCACCAGGGTGCGCAGGTCGATGACCTCGGCCTCGATGCCCTGCGTGTGCAAGGTGCGCGCGGCCAACATGGCCTTGTGCACCATCTGGCTGAGCGTCACGATGCTCACGTGCCGGCCCTCACGCACGACGGCCGCCTGGCCAAAGGGAATCGTGTACGCCTCCTGCGGCACCGCGGTGCTCGCGCCCTCATGGTGCTGCATCCACGGCAGGCCCATGATGCCCTTGTGGAAGAAGTACATGACCGGGTTGTCGTCGCGGATCGCCTGGATCATCAGGCCCTTGGCGTCGTGCGCATTGGACGGCACCACCACCTTGAGACCCGGCATGTGCGCGAAGGTGGAATAGAGGCACTGCGAGTGCTGGGCCGCGTCGCCATAACCGCCGCCGATGGCCGTCATCAGCACCACGGGCAGCTTCACCTGGCCGCCCGACATGTAGCGGTTCTTGGCCAGGTGGTTGTAGATCTGGTCCATGCAGACGCCGAAGAAGTCCACGAACATCAGTTCGGCGATGGGCCGCAGTCCCTCGGCCGCCGCGCCCGTGGCCGCGCCGATGAAGGCGCTCTCCGAGATCGGCGTGTCGCGGATTCGCTCGGGGCCGAAACGCTCCAGCAGTCCGCCGGTGGCGCTGAAGATGCCGCCGTAGCGGCCGATGTCCTCGCCCATTGCGAAGACGCGCGGGTCGCGTTCCATCTCCTGGCCGATCGCTTCGGCGATGGCCTGGGCCATGGTGAGAGTACGTGGCGCACTGGTGGCAACGCTCGCAGGGGTACTCATGGTGGGCTTCCTTCCTCGCCCTCAGGCGAATACGTGGTCCGTGGCTTCCGAGGCGTCCGGGTACAGGCTGCCTCGAGCGAATTCGAAGGCCGCCGCCACACGCGCCTCGGCGCGCTGGCGGACGCTGCGGTCCAGCGCGTCGTCCAGCAGCTTGCTTCGCCGCAGCGAAGCGGCCAGCGCGGGAATCGGGTCGTGCTGGCGCAACTCGCTCACCTCCGCCTTGGGCCGGTAGATCTCGGCGTCGCCCTGGAAGTGGCCGAAGTAGCGATCGGTCTTCACCTCGATCAGCGTGGCCCCGCCCCCATGGCGCGCACGCTCCACGGCCTGCGCCGCTGCGTCGTACACCGCGATGGCGTCGTTCTTCTCCACTGCGATGCCCGCGATGCCGTACGACTTCGCGCGCTCGGCGTTGGACGCGATGGCCGTGGCCTGGTCCTTGGCCACCGAGATCGCCCATCGGTTGTCCTCGCACACGAAGACCACGGGCAGGCGCCACAGGCCCGCGAGGTTGAGCGATTCGTGGAACGTCCCCTGGTTGGCCGCGCCTTCGCCAAAGAACGCCACCGCGATCGCCTGGCTGCCCGTGAGCTTGGCCGCCAGCGCCGCGCCGCAGGCCGGCGGCAGGCTGGCACCCACGATGCCGCTGCAGCTGAAGCGGTGCGCCGGATCGAACAGGTGCATGTGCCCGCCCTTGCCCCGCCCCAGGCCCGTGACCTTGCCGAATATCTCGGCCGTCATGCGGTCCAGCGGCACGCCCTTGGCGATGGCGAAGTGGTGCGGGCGGTGCGTGCCCACCACCGTGTCGGCCTCGCTCAGGTGGGCGCACACGCCCACGGCCACGGGCTCCTGCCCGGCGGCCAGGTGCATTTCGCCGGGCACCGGGCCCGAGGCGATGTCGAAGGCCAGGCCCTGCTGGATGTGCGGCGGCAGCTTGCCTTCCAGGTACACCTGCGCCAGGGATTCTTCGTAGCGGCGGATGACGAGCATGGTCTCGTACATCCACAGCAGCTTGTCATTGGACGGTTTCGTCACGGCGGTCTCCGGCTCGTTGATCGGTGCGAGCAATCTAGGCCCGGCGACGAAAGGAAAGTTGACGTGGCGCAAGAAGGCTTGCGGCACCGGGCGCCAGCCGCCCGCCATCCGACGTCGCGCGCAAGCGCCCGGTGGTCGCGGCATGGATCGCCGTCAAGACGCGATGTGAAGGGCGGCGCGCGTGGCCAGCGCCTGGGACGCCACTTCGGTCCGCAGCCACTCGTCTTCGCTGAGGGGCTCCTGCACGCCCCTGAGCGCGTCCAGCGTGTCCTCGCCGGCTTCCGAGGCATCGCCGCGCCGCTCGCGCAGGCGGGTGCGCAGCAACCCGTCGGGGGCCTCGCAATGCACGATGCGCCAGGGCACGTGCAAGCGCCGCGCCAGCGAGGCCGCGGCCTCGCGTTCGTGGCGGCGCAGGAAGGCCGCGTCCAGGACCACGGGAAAGCCCGCCTCCAGCGCCGTGCGCGCCAACGCGAACAGCGTGTCGTAGGTGCGCCGCGTGGCCTCCTGGCCATAGATGTCCTGTCCGCTGGCGCGCGAATCGGCACTGGCCGGCAGGCCGAACAGGCGCTTGCGCTCGACGTCGGAGCGCAGGCGGATGGCGCCCTGCGCCTGCAGCATGGCCTGCGACACGAAGCTCTTGCCCGAGCCGGGCAGGCCATGCATCACGGCCAGCCAGGGCGGCCCATGGCGCACCCAGTCCAGGGCGGCCTCGACGTAGCGGCGGGCCGAGGCTTCTCGCCCGCGCAGGCATTCCACCTGGGCCCGCACCAGCGCGCGGTACACCAGGGCGTGGCGCAGGCCCGGCAAGCCGCTGTGCTCGCCGGTGGCGTCCAGCCACGCGTTGAGCAGGCGAAACGCCAGGTCGCCGCGGCCGCGCGCGCGCAGGTCCATCACCGGGAAGGCGATGTCGTCGATGACGTCGATCCAGCGCAGGGCCGGGTCGAACTCGACGCCGTCGAAGGCGTTGACCTCGCCGTCGACCACGATCAGGTTGGCCAGGTGCAGGTCGCCATGGCACTCGCGCACATGGCCGGTGCGCAGCCGCTCGGCCCAGTGCGGCGCCAGCCGCTGCGCCTGCGCGCGCAGCCAACGGGACAACAGCGCCACTTCCTCGACGGAGACGACCGCCACTGCACCCGCCAGCGCCGCGGCGGCGAGCGCCGCGCGTTGCGGCGCGCCGGCAAAACCGCTGTCCGGGCGCGCCACGGGCGCCTCCCGATGGAAGCGCGCGAGCAGGGCCGCGCAGGCATCCACCTCGGCCTCGCCCAGGCGCCGGTCGCGCAGCCGCTCGCTGAACAGCGCGCCCTCCGGGAAGCGGCGCATGCGCACCGCCCAGTCGATGGCGCGCCCCGCGCCGCCGATCGCGGGCGCGTGCACGCTGCCGGTGATCGCGACCACGTCGAGGTAGAGCGTGGGCGCGAGCCGGCGGTTGAGCCGCAGTTCCTCCTGGCAGAAATAGCGGCGCGTCTGCGGCGTCGAGTAGTCGACGAAGGGCAGGCGCAAGGGCTTCTTCAGCTTGTAGGCACGATCGCCCGCGAGCAGCACCCAGGAAATGTGGGTTTCGATCAGCGAGGCGTCCAGGTGAGCAGCCAGCGCATGCGCCAGCGCGGCACCAGGCGCGTGCGTGTCGGGTGAGCTGGCGCCGGCACCGGTCACTGGATGGCGATCTTGCGCGCGGTGGTGGCGGCCTTCTTGGGCAGGGTCAGCGACAGCACGCCATCGGCGTAGTGCGCGTCCACCTTGCCCTCGTCGATGTCGCTGGCCAGGCTGAAGGTGCGCGAGATGCTGCCCTGATAGCGTTCGCTGCGCAGCACCTTGTCGCCGTTGCCCTTGGTCTCCTTCTCGCTGCGCGTCTCGGCGTCGATCTGGACCACGTTGCCATCGATGCGCACGTTGATGTCGTCTTTCTTGACGCCGGGAATGTCGGCCTTGACCTCGTAGGCCTTGTCGTTCTCGGTCACGTCCACGCGCATCTTGAGCAGGGGCGCTGGCTCCACATCGAACGCCATCGGGGAAAAGAAGCGGCGCATGGCGTTGTCGAATGAATCGCTGAACATCGGGTCCAGCAGTCGCAGGTTGCTCATGGTGGTTTCCTCATCTGAAGGTTGATCGGGTGCGCCACGGACGCACGGGCTCAATGTAGGCACGAAGCGCCCGGCGGAATTTGACGTGGCGCAAGAGCGGCCACACCGGGTTCGTTCACACCTTCTCAGGGCACCAGCACCGCCGCGCCCTCCAGCCGCCCCTCGCGCAGCGCCTGCACGGCCGCCTGGGCCTGGGCGAGCGGGAAGGCCTGCACGTGGGTGCGCACGGGCACCTCGCGCAGCAGGTGGAAGAACGCCTCCCCGTCTTCGCGCGTGAGGTTGGCCACGGAGCGCAGCTCGCGTTCGCCCCACAGCAGCCGGTAGTCGAACGCCGGGATGGGGCTCATGTGGATGCCGCCGCACACCACCACCCCGCCCTTGCGCGCGGCGGCCAGCGCGGCGGGCACCAGGGCGCCATCGGGGGCAAAGATCAGGGAGGCGTCGAGCGCACCCTCGGGCGCTTCGGTGCTGGCGCCGGCAAAGCGCGCGCCCAGCCGGCGCGCGAAGGCCTGGGCGGCCACGTCGCCCGGTCGCGTGAACGCGTGCACCTCCTGGCCCTGCGCCACGGCAATCTGGCACACGATGTGCGCCGCCGCGCCAAAGCCCCAGATGCCCAGGCGCTTCGGCCGGCGCCCGCCCGCCAGCCGCCAGGCGCGAAACCCGATGAGCCCGGCGCACAGCAGCGGCGCGGCGTGCAGATCGTCCACGCCCTCGGGCAACGCGAAGCAGAAACGCTCATCGGCCACGCAGTACTCCGCGTATCCCCCGTCGCGGTCGTAGCCGGTGAACAGCGGCGCGTCGCACAGGTTCTCGCGCCCCAGGGCGCAATAGGGGCAGGCGCCGCAGCTGCGGCCCAGCCAGCCGACGCCCACGCGCTGCCCCAAGGCGAACCGCCGGGCGCCGTCGCCGATGGCCACCACCTCACCGACCACCTCGTGCCCGGGCACGGCGGGCGGCTCGCGCCGCGCCAGTTCACCGTCGAGGATGTGCAGGTCCGTGCGGCACACCCCGCAGGCGCGCACGCGCACCAGCACGTCGCGCGGACCCGGCGCCGGGCGGGGCCGGTGCACGGACACCAGCCGGCGCGTGCCGGCGTCGATGGCCATGGCCAGCATGGATGGGGCGCTCACGGAAGGACCTCCAAGTCGAGCGCCCATGCTAGTCCCATGCGTCAGAGAAAACGCACCGTCGTCAGCGCGGCAGAGGTGCGATTCGCGACGCCCTTGATGTAGCGCAAGCGCGCCCGCGCCGCGCGGCCGATCATGGCGGCATGCGAAACGCCGACCCGGCCGATCCATCACCAGGACCGGCCCCCATGGACCTGCCCCTCAAGCTGGCAATCGCCCGGCTGTCCAACGGCGTGTCGCCGGTCGCGCTCGCGCAGGCCCAGACGGACTGGTGGCTGCACCTGATGGCCTCACCCTCGCGCCAGGCGCAGCTGGCGGCCAGCGCGCTGCACAAGGCGCAGGCCTGGTGGCACTACCTGGGCCACGCCGCGCAGGGCCCTTGCGAGGACTGCGTGGCACCGGCCCCGCAAGACAAGCGCTTCAGCCGGCCCGAGTGGCAGCGCTTCCCGTTCAACGCGCTCGCGCAGGCCTTTCTGCTGCAGCAGCAGTGGTGGGACGAAGCCACGCATGGCGTGCGCGGCGTCTCGCGCCACCACGAGGACGTCACGGCTTTCGTGGCGCGGCAGTGGCTGGACATGCTCTCGCCCTCGAACTCGCCGCTGCTCAACCCCCAGGTTCTGCACGAAACGCTGCGCACGGGCGGCGCCAACCTCGCCCGCGGCGCGGTGAACTGGGCGCGCGACGCCATGGCGGTGGCGGCGGGCGGGCAGGCGCGCGGGCTGCAGGCCTTCCAGCCGGGCCAGGCGGTCGCGCTCACACCGGGCCAGGTGGTGATGCGCAACGAGCTGATCGAGCTGATCCAGTACGAGCCCGCCACGCCCACCGTGTGGCGCGAGCCGGTGCTGGTGGTGCCTTCCTGGATCATGAAGTTCTACATCCTCGACCTCACCCCCGCGGACTCGCTGGTGCGCCATCTGGTGGCGCAAGGACACACCGTGTTCATGGTGTCGTGGCGCAACCCGGGCAGCGAGGACGCCGGACTGGGTCTGGACGACTACCTGCGCCTGGGGGCGCTGGCGGCGCTGGCCGCCGTGCGCGAGCGCTGCCCCGGCGCGGGCGTGCACGCCATGGGCTATTGCCTGGGCGGCACGCTGCTGGCCATGGCGGCGGCCCTGCTCGGCGCGCGCGGCGACTCGGGCCTGCGCAGCCTCACGCTGCTGGCCGCGCAGGTCGACTTCCAGGAACCCGGCGAACTGGGCCTGTTCATCGACGACAGCCAGATCGCCTTCCTGGAAGACATCATGGCCGAGCGCGGCTACCTGGACGGCCAGCGCATGGCCGGCGCCTTCCAGCTCATCAACTCCAAGGACCTGGTCTGGTCCAAGCTCGTGCACGAGTACCTGATGGGCGCGCGCACGCCGGTGACGCCGATGCGCGCCTGGAACGCCGACGCCACGCGCCTGCCCGCGCGCATGCACGGCGAATACCTGCGCCGCCTCTACCTGCACAACGACCTGGCCGAGGGTCGTTACCGCGTGGACGGCGAGCCGGTGAACCTGGACGAGATCCGCCTGCCGCTGTACCTGCTGGCCACCGAGCGCGACCACGTCTCGCCCTGGACATCCGTCTACAAGCTGCTGCGCATGGCGCGCGCGCCCACCCGCTTCGTGCTCAGCTCGGGCGGCCACAACGTGGGCATCGTGAGCCCGCCCGAGGGGCCGCTGGCGAGCCCCGAGGCGGCGTACCGTGTGGGCGAGTGGGCGCCGCGCGAAGCACCCGGCGATCCGCAGGACTGGTTCGCGCACACCCGGCCGCAAACGGGTTCCTGGTGGCCCGACTGGAGCCACTGGCTCGCCGGCCATTCCTCGCGCCGGGTGAAGGCGCGGCCCGTGGCGGGCCTGCGCGTGAGGGGGCACACGGTGCCCGCGCCGGGCAGCTACGTGTTCGACCCACCACCGGCGGCCTCCACATGAGCGCCGCCGGGCCGTTCCCAAGGCGCTCAGCCCCGCAGTGCGCGGCACGGAGGGTAGCCGAATGAGCGCCGCCGGGCCGTTCCCAAGGCGCTCAGCCCCGCAGCGCGCCGCACGGAGGATCGTCCAGTGAGCGTTCGCCACCTCGACCACCTGTTCCAGCCCCGCAGCGTGGCGGTGATCGGCGTCTCGCGCCGGCCCGACAGCGTGGGCGCGCTGGTCTGGCACAACCTGCGCGCGGCCGGCTTCGCGGGTCCGCTGTGGGCCGTGAACCAGCGGCCGTTCGCGCTCGACGACGCACAGCCCGTGTTCGCCGGCGTCGATGAGCTGCCCGCCGCGCCCGATCTGGCCGTCATCTGCACGCCCGCACCCACCGTGCCCGAGCTGATCGCGCAGCTCGGCCAGCGGGGCACGCGCGCGGCCATCGTGCTCACGGCCGGCCTGCGAGAGGGCCGCGGCGCCGACGGGCGCAGCCTGGAGCAGGCCATGCTCGACGCGGCCCGCCCCCATCTGCTGCGCATCCTCGGGCCCAACTGCATCGGCGCGCTGGTGCCCGCCCAGGCGCTCAACGCCAGCTTCGCGCCGGGCCAGGCCCTGGCGGGCGAGCTGGCCTTCGTCACGCAGTCGGGCGCGCTGGCCACGGCCATGCTGGACTGGGCGAACGCGCGCGGCATCGGCTTCTCGCATTTCGTGTCACTGGGCGACAGCGCCGACGTGGACTTCGGTGACCTGCTCGACTACCTGGGCAGCGACGCGCGCACGCGCGCGATCCTGCTCTACGTCGAATCGGTCAAGCACGCGCGCAAGTTCATGTCGGCCGCGCGCGCGGCGGCGCGCAACAAGCCGGTGGTGCTGGTGAAGTCGGGCCGCCGGCCCGACGGGGCGCGCGCGGCGGCCTCGCACACCGGCGCGCTCGCCGGCTCCGACCCGGTGTTCGATGCCGCCGTGCGCCGCGCGGGCATGCTGCGCGTGGACACGCTGGAGGCCCTGTTCGATGCGGCGCAGACGCTGGCGCGCGTGCACCGCTGGCACGGCCCGCGCCTGGCCGTGCTCACCAACGGTGGCGGGGCCGGCGTGCTCGCGGCCGACACGCTGGGCGGCGATGCCCTCGCCACGCTCTCGCCGGCCACGCTCGCCCGGCTCGACGCCGTGCTGCCCGCCAACTGGTCGCGCGGCAACCCGGTGGACATCATTGGCGACGCCCCGCCGCAGCGCTACCTGGACGCCCTGCGCGCGCTGCTGGACGCGCCCGAAGTGGACGGCCTGCTCTTCATGCACGCGCCCACCGCCATCGCCTCGGCCACGGCGATCGCCGAGGCCTGCCTGCCGCTGCTGCGCAGCGCCGACAAGCCGGTGCTGGCCTGCTGGCTCGGTGGCCAGCGCGTGGCCGGCGCGCGCGAGTTGTTCGATGCGCAAGGCATCGCCTGCTACGCCACGCCCGAGCGCGCCACCGCCGCCTGGCAACAACTGCGCGACCACCACGCGGCGCAGGCCGCGCTGCTGCAACTGCCCGAGTCGCGGCCCGAATTGCAGTACCCCGACCGCGAGGGCGCGCGCGCCCTGGTGGAGGCGGTGCTCGCGTGCGGCGGCGAATGGCTCGACGAGCTCGACGCCAAACGCTTGCTCGGCGCCTACGGCATCCCCTGCGTGGCCACCGAGCGCGTGACCGATGAAGCCGCCGCGCTGGCGGCGGCCGAACGCATCGGCTACCCGGTGGCACTGAAGATCGTCTCGCCCGAGGTGCTGCACAAGTCCGACGTGGGGGGCGTGGCGCTCGACCTGGCCGACGCCGCGCAGTTGCGCGCCGCCGCGCAGCGCATGCGCGAGCGCGTGGCGAGCGCCCGACCGGACGCGCGCCTCACCGGCTTCACCGTGCAGGCCATGGTGCACCGGCCCCAGGCCTTCGAGACCATCGCCGGCATCGCCAGCGACCCGGTCTTCGGCCCGGTGCTGCTGTTCGGCGAAGGCGGCACGGCGGTGGAGGTGCGCGCCGACCGCGCCATCGCGCTGCCGCCACTCAACGCCGTGCTCGCGCGCGACCTCGTGCAGCGCACGCGCATGGCCGGCCTGCTGCGTGGCTACCGCTCCCGCCCACCCGCGAGGCTGGACGCGATCGTCGACGCGCTGCTGCGCCTGAGCCAGCTCGCGAGCGACCTCGCGCCGGTGGCCGAACTCGACATCAACCCGCTGCTGGTGGACGCCGAGGGTGCGATCGCGCTCGACGCGCGCGTGCGCGTGCGGCCGGCCCCGCCCGGCCGCGACGGCGCCCACCTGGCGCTGCGTCCCTACCCTTCGGGACTGGAGCGCACCACGGTCATCGACGGCCAGGCCCTGTGCCTGCGCCCCATCCGGCCGGAGGACGGCGAGCGGCTCGCGCGCTTCTATGGCGCCTGCTCGCCCGAGGACCTGCGCCTTCGCTTCTTCTTCACGCGCCGCGAGGTGCCGCCCAGCGAGCTCGCGCGCTACTGCCAGATCGACTACGAGCGCGAGATGGCCTTCGTCGCCCTGAGCGGCGACATGCTGTGCGGCGAGGCGCGCGCCGTGTGCGACCCCGACAACGACACCGCCGAGTTCGCCGTGCAGGTGTCGGCCCCCTGGCAGCGGCGTGGCCTGGGCCGCGCGCTGCTGCACAAGCTGATCGCGCACCTGCGCGCGCGCGGCACGCGCGAACTGGTGGGCTGGTGCCTGGAAGGCAACCACGGCATGGTGAACCTCGCGCGCGCGGCCGGCTTCGGCATGCGCGGCAGCGCAGATGGCACGCTGGAGCTGCGCCTGCCGCTGGCGCCACACGCCGCACCGGCCAGCGAGGGCACCGGCCGATGAGCCACTGGGACGTGTTCAACGGCGACGCCGACGGTCTGTGCGCACTGCAGCAACTGCGCCTGGCCACCCCCCGGGAAGCGCGGCTCGTCACCGGTCTCAAGCGCGAGATCGCCCTGCTCGAACGCGTGGACGCCGGGGCGGGCGACACGGTGACGGTGCTCGACATCTCGCTGGCGCGCAACCGCGTGCCCCTGATGGCCTTGTTGGCGCGCGGCGCGCGCATCGACTACTTCGACCACCACCACAGCGGGCCCGAGCCCCTGCCCCGGCACCCCGGACTTCGGCTCGTCATCGAAGCCGCGCCCACGCGCTGCACCAGCCTCATCGTGCACCGCTGCATGGGCGGGCCGCACGCGGCCTGGGCCGTCACCGGCGCGTTCGGCGACGGCATGGCCGTGGCCGCGCGCGCGCTCGGCCACGCGGCGGGCCTTCACGACGAGTCCCTGGCCCTGCTGCGCGAACTGGGCGAGGCCATCAACCACAACGCCTATGGCGAGACCGAGGCCGACGTGCTGATCGCGCCGGCCGCGCTGCACGGCCTCCTGCGCCCGTATGGCGATCCGCTGGCGTTTCGGCGTTGCGAGCCGGTGGCCGACGCACTCATCGCGCGCCGGCATGAAGACCTTGCCCGCAGCGACGCGCTGGCCCCGCGCTGGCGCTTCGCCAGCGGCTCGGTGTACGAACTGCCGGACGAGGCCTGGGCGAGGCGGGTGCAGGGCAGCCTGGCCTATCGCTGCATCGAGCGCGAGCCCGATCAGGCCTGTGCCGTGCTTCGCGCGGCGGGCACCGATGCCTTCATGGTGAACGTGCGCGCGCCCCGACGCCGCCCGCGCGCGGACCACCTGTGCCTGAGCTTCGGCGGGGGTGGCCGCGCGGCGGCCGCCGGCATCGACCGGCTGCCGCGCGAACGGCTGGCGGACTTCCTCGCCGCGTTCGAGCAGACCTTCGCCGCGGACGAACCGACCCGCCCGCGTCCTTGACCCTCATCAAGCACACACCCCGGCGGCGGGCCGGATAGTGTGGTCCATGAAGTGCACGTTGCAAGACAAGGTGGATGCGCTGCGCGACCCGGCAAGCCATCGCCTGCCGGCCTCTTCCGTCGAGGCCATCGAGACGCATTTCTCCTGGGTGTTCCTGGCCGGCGAGCGCGCCTACAAGATGAAGAAGCCCCTGCACCAGGGCCTGCAGGACTTCTCCACCCTGGAGCGGCGGCGCCACTATTGCCGCGAGGAACTGCGCCTGAACCGGCGCCTGGCGCCCCATGTGTACCTGGGGCTCGTGCCGCTGACGGCCGAAGAGGACGGTCGGCTGTGCCTGGACGGTCGGGGCGAGCCGGTGGAGTGGCTGGTGGCCATGCGCCGGCTCTCCCCGGGCTCTATGCTGGACCAGCGCCTGCTGCGCGGCGAGGCCTGCGAAGACGACATGCGCCGCATCGCCTGGCAGTTGGCCGGCTTCCACTGTTGGCAGCCGCGCCCGCGCCTGGACCCCACTGGCCATCGCCTGCGGCTGTGGCAACGCGTGACCGAGTGCGAGGCCGTGCTGCGCCGCCCCGAGTGGCACCTGCCGCGCGCGCGCCTGGACGCGCTGCTGGGCGCGCTGCGCGCCTGGCTGACCGCCCACACGCCCCTGATCGAGGCGCGGGCCATGGCGGGCTGCGTGCTCGAGGCGCACGGCGACCTGCGGCCCGAGCACGTGTGGCTCGGCGAGCCCATGGCCATCATCGATGCGCTGGAGTTTTCCAAGACCTTGCGCCTGCAGGACGGAGCCGATGAGGTGGGCTTTCTGGCCATGGAGTGCGAGCGCGCCGGCGCCCCGGAGCTGGGCGAGGCCCTGCTGCGCCACTACGCCGAGGCTGGCGGCGACGCGGCCCCGCGCGCCCTCTTGCATTTCTATCAGGCCTTGCGCGCTTGCGAGCGCGCGGGTCTGGCGATTGCGCACCTGGCCGAGTCCCGCTATCAGAACGATCCCCGATGGCGCGCCCGCACGCGCCAGTACCTGCGCCTGGCGGCGCACCACCTGCGGGCCGCGCGGGGGCAAGGGGCTGGCACACACACAAGCGCCTCGGGCTTGGCCGCGGATGAGCGCCGCGCCGGCTAGTGTCCTGTCCCGCAAGTACCTGCACAAAATGAAATCGATGGATTCGTGCTCAGGGCAAGGCGCAAACCGCAGTGATAGCCGTAGCTATCACGAGGATTTGCAACGCGGCCCTGGGCGCGAAGACGCGATTTCATGTGCAGGTACTTGCGGGACAGAACACTAGTACGGTGTTTCGCGCCAGCCCAGCCGATAGGCGAGCTTCGCGGCGGGTGGCTCCAGCAGCACGAAGGCCAGACTCACGCCGGCCACCACGACCAGCGGCAGGTGCAGCACCGGCTGCAGCACCAGCAGCGGCAGCAGCGACTCGGGCAGTTGATCGAGCACGAAGGCCCGGCCGCTGCTGGCGATGCCGAGCCGGCGCTTGGCGAAGCTGGCCAGGGCGTCGCCCGCCATGGACGCAGCGCCCGCCAGCGCACCGACCTCGAAGGGAAAACCCAGTAAAGGCGCGCCCAGGGCGCCGGCCGCGACGGCGGCGAACAGGCCGCGCCAGGTCTTGGATGGGCCGAGCAGCGGTCGACCGTCCGGCCAATACAGTCCGCCATCAAGGGGCGCGGCCCAGCGCTCACCCAGGAAACGACGGGCCACGATGGGCGAAAAATTGGCCAGCGTGAGCAACAGCAGCAGCCGAACACCCAGCCACAGGCCGTCCATCGCGAGCGGCATCAGGCAGCGTGCGCTGACAGGTCCAGCGCAGGGTGGCGACGCGCCGCGCCCAGGGTCGGATGATTCATGCGGCTCTCCATCGTCCAGGTGGCGGTTGAGGGGAAGGGGTTTCGCCCGTCGCACTCAGTCTGGGCCAATGCCAGCGCGCCTCGATGACGCACATCAAATCTCACGCGCGCGCGGCGGCCAAGAATCCCCGGCATTGCCGTGTCCGGGACCACGCCATGGGCCACTCCGATCCCCTGCTGTTCGCGCACGACGCCTCCCGCCCCTGGGCGCAGGCCGTGGCCAACCGCCTGCAACTGCCGCTCTCGCCGCACGAGGAACGCGACTTCGAGGACGGCGAGCACAAGAGCCGCCCGCTGGTCAATGTGCGCGGGCGCGACGTGTTCGTGCTGCACGCACTGCACGGGCCCGGCGCCCTGAGCGTGAACGACCGGCTGTGCCGCCTGCTGTTCTTCATCGGCGCGCTCAAGGACGCCTCGGCCGCCAGCGTGACGGCCGTGCTGCCCAGCCTGGCCTACGCGCGCAAGGACCGCAAGACCAAGGCACGCGACCCCGTGACCACGCGTTACGTCGCCAGCCTGTTCGAGGCGGTGGGGACCGACCGCGTGGTCACGCTGGACGTGCACAACCTCGCGGCCTACCAGAATGCGTTTCGCTGCCGCAACGAACACCTGGAGGCCTGCCGCCTGTTCGCCGCGCATTTCGCTCCCCTCATCGGCGACGCACCCGTGGCCGTGGTCTCGCCGGACGCGGGCGGCATCAAGCGCGCCGAGCGCTTGCGCGAGGTACTGGCTCAGGCGCTGGGCCGCCCGGTGGGCGCGGCCTTCGCGGAGAAGTACCGCAGCCAGGGCGTGGTCAGTGGCGACCTCATCGTCGGCGACGTGATGGGCCGCCAGGCCATCATCGTGGACGACCTCATCGCCACCGGCGGCACGCTGGCGCGCACCGCGCGCGCCTGCCGGGGTTTGGGTGCGACTCGGGTGCACGCCGCGGCCACGCACGGCCTGTTCGTGGGCGATGCCGCGCGCGTGCTGGGCGACGAGGCGCTGAGCAGTCTCGTGGTCACCGACAGCGTGCCCCCCGATCGCCTGGCGCCGGGGCCGGCGCGCGACAAGCTCACCGTGCTGCCCACCGATGGGCTGTTCGCCGAGGCGATCCGATGCATCCATGGCGGAGGGTCGCTGGTGGACCTGCTCGACCCGCCACCACCCGCCAAGCCGCTTGCCGGATGACCCGAATGGCCGACGCCGAAAGCGAAAGCCCTCAGCGGGCGTGGTGCGCGGCCTGGAGGCGGATTGCGAGCGCTGGTACGCGCAGCCGGTCGTCGAAACCGCCTCTTGATCTGGCGCAAACTGCGGCGCCGGGGCGAGACTACAGTCCATTCGCCACCGCGCCCCGGGCATCGTCCGTTGAAGCGGTTGGGGCGCGAATGAAGGGCCGTTCCAGCGGCCCGTCAATCCCCGGCGGCAGCGCCGGGGTCGTTGCCCGAAGTGCAGACGGATCTGCGTGAGCAGAACCCTCGGTGCGGTGGTCCTTTTCGTGGGCCTGGCCGCGCGCCAAGGCAGGGGAGCGAGTCCAACGTGTTCCATGACCGCCTAGACGCCGCCCGCCAACTCGCCGTCGCGCTGGCCCACCACCTCGGCCATCACCCGCTCGTGCTCGCCATTCCGCGCGGCGCGGTGCCCATGGGCGCGCACCTGGCCCGCGCGCTCGACGGCGAACTCGATCTCGTGCTCGTGCGCAAACTGCCCGCGCCGTTCTCGGACGAGTTCGCGGTGGGCGCGGTGGACGAATCGGGCTGGGTGTACCTGGCGCCACACGCCGCCGCGGCCGGCGCCGATGCGGACTACCTGGCGCGCGTGCGGCGCGAGCAACTGGCCGAGATCGCGCGGCGCCGCGACGCCTACACGCCGGGCCGCCCGCCGTTGCCGGTGCGCGGGCGCACGGTGATCGTGGTCGACGATGGCCTGGCCACGGGCGCGACCATGCTGGCCGCGCTGCACGCGGTGCGCCAGCGCGCGCCCGCGCGCCTGGTGTGCGCCGTGCCCGTGGGCTCGCGCGACAGCGTGGCGCGGGTGCGCCCGGCCGCCGACGAGCTGGTGTGCCTGTACACGCCCGCCGACTTCGAGGCGGTGGGGCAGTACTACGCGCGCTTCCCGCAGGTGACGGACGCCGAGGTGGTGAACGCGCTGCGCGGCGCGGCGGCAGGCACCGGCGGCGGACCAGGGGCAAGCGCACCATGATGCAGGCCTTGAACGAGGCCAGGCGGGCGGCCGATGCCGCCGTCGAAGGGCCCGCACGTCCGCGCCTGCGCTGGCAGGTGCTGTGGTTGCTGCTGGCCCTGCAACTGCCCGCGCTGCTGCTGTTCGGCACGGCGGCCTGGCTGACGTTCGACCGCGAGCAAGTGGAAATGTCGCGGCGCGTGATGGTGCAGACCGTGGCGCTGTCGCACCGGGTGAGTGCGCATGTGGTGTCCGTGCAGACCGTGCTGCGCCGGCTCGCCCAGTTGCTGCCGCCCGACGGCCAGGATCTGCGCGACTTCCATCGCGCCGCAAGCGCCCTGGCGCACGACCTGAACGTCGACGCCGTTGTACTGGTGCGCACCAACGGCCAGGCGCTGGTCAGCACTTGGCTCCGCAGCGGGGTCGAAGCGCCGCGCACCGTGCCGCCAGCGTTCACCCAGGTTGCGCGCACGGGGCGCGATGGCGTGGTCGATGTCACCACCTGGTCCGATCGCGACAGGCCGGTGGTGGGCATCGGCGTGCCGGTGACGCGCCCGGGCGGCGAGACCCTGGCACTGCAGGCCGTGCTCGATCTGCGGCGGCTGAACCCGCTGCTGGAGGCGCCCCTGCTGCCCGCGGGCTGGCAGGCCGCCATCGTCGACAGCGGCGGCCGCTACGTCGCCACCACACCGCAAGACCCTGCACTGGCGGGCGGACGTGTCGGCCCGACGCTGCAGGAACGCCTGGAGCGGGAAGGCTACGGCGCCTTTCGCTCGATCGAGGCCGGCGAAGCAGCGGTCTCGGGGGCTTACTGGACCTCGCCGGCCACGCGCTGGACCGCGGTGGTCAGCGTGCCGCGAGCGGCCTTCAACGCACCGGCGCGCGAAGCCTTGTGGCGTCTGGGTGCGCCGATGGCGCTGTTGATCGCCGCGGGCCTGGCCGGCGCCCTGGTGATGCGACGGCGCCTGACGGCCGCGGTGGACGGCCTGCGCGCGGCGATCCGTGCGGCCGAAGCGGGCCGACAGCGGGGCGAGCAGCGCCTGGAAGGCATGCTGCAGGCCGCGCCCACCGCCACCGTGCTGATCGACGAGACCTACCGCGTGCGCTCCATCAACCCCGCCGCGCGCGCGCTCTTCGGCCTGACGCCAGAGCAGTTCCTGGGCCGCGGCCTGGAGCCGCTGTTCACGCCGCTGAGCTGGAAGGACTGCCAGGAAGACATCGCCTCGGTGCTGCGCGGTGCGGTGCGGGGCCCCGATGGCCTCATCGAGGGGCACTGCGTGCGCCTGGGCGGCGACGTCTTTCCCGTCGAGTTCTCCGTGGCCGCGATCCCGAGCACCGATGGCGAGCGTCTGGTCGCGGTGGCGGTGCGCGACGTGACCGAGCGCGAGGAAATCCACGCCTCACTGCTGGCCGCCAACCGCGAGGTCCAGGAGGTGGGCCAGCGCTTCGAGCGCATGCTGCTGCGTGAGATGGACGCCCGCCAGGCACAGATCGGGCGCGAGCTGCACGACGCCGTGGGCTCGGCCGTGGCCGGGGTGTCGTTGCTGCTCGAAGCGGCGGCTGCGCGTCGCGACGATCCCGCGCTGGTGGGTGCCTTGCTGGACAAATCGCGCGAGCAGGTGCGCCTGGTGGCCGAGCGCTTGCGCCAGCTCTCGCGTGGCGTCATGCCCGCGGGCAGCGAATCGGGCGCGCTGCGCCAGGCGCTGGAGCAGTACCTGCTGGACGCTGCCGCCCTCATGGGCATCGAATGCACGCTGCGCACGCGCGGCGACTTCAGCGACGTCGACGCCGAGAGCGCCGGACACGTCTACCGCATCGTGCAGGAAGCGATCACCAATGCCGTGCAACACGGCCAGGCACAGCGCATCACCGTGCACCTGGCGCGCGCTGGCGCTCGGTGCGGCCTGACGGTGCGGGACGACGGCAAGGGCTGCGATCTGAGCCTGCTGCACCCCTCCCACCCGGGCATGGGGCTGAAATCCATGCAGGCCCGCGCCCGCGCCCTGAGGGGCCGCCTGGCGCTGCGCAACCGGCGCAGCGGCGGTTGCGAGGTGGTGCTCCGCTGGTCGGAGCCGGTCGACGGACATTGATCTTTGTCAGTGCCGCGCGCGCTCGCGCGCACTACCGTGTTCACCCGATCACCGCTCGCCGATGGGGACCATGGACAACACCGTTATCGTGATTGACGACCACGACATTGTGCGGTTGGGTCTGGAGACGCTCATCGCCGGCAGCCCGCACCTGCGGTTGCTGGGCAGCGCGGCCAGCCTGCGCGAAGGCCTGGCCCTGATCGAGCGGCACCAGCCTGCGCTGGTGATCACCGACATGGGCACCGGCGACTCCAGCGGGCTGGCCACCGTGCGCGCGGTGCTGGCGGCCCAGGGGCCGAGGGCCACGCTGGTGCTCAGCATGCACGACGAGATGCTCTATGGCGAGCCGGTGATGGCCCTGGGCGCCAGCGGCTACCTCATGAAGGAGCGCGCGTCGGCCGAGATCGTGCCGGCCGCGCTGGCCGCGCTCAAGGGCGAGCTGTGGATGAGCCCGCGCCTGAACGCGCGTGTGCTCAGCCGATCGCTCAAACGCCACCACGCGGGCGCTGCGGCCGACGCCGACGGCGAGTCCTCGCTCACGCTGCGCGAGCGCGAGGTGCTGGAGTTCGTGCACCAGGGCAAGGCCACCAAGGAAATCGCCAGCGCCCTGGGCCTGAGCGCACGCACCGTGGACATCCACCGCGCCAACATCAAGCGCAAGCTGGGTCTGCGCACCGCCGCAGCGGTGATCGCCTCGGGCGCGCGGCGCGCCTGAACCCATCGGTGCACATGCGGAGCATCCCTAGGTACAGGTACCTATGCATGCCGGCCGCCGGACCCCGAGCATCACAAAACCCCGAACGCACCGGCGTCCCGTCCACAGCCTGGCCGGGCTGCCTTCTCGGTCCAAAGGAAGCCGCCATGGAATTGCATACCCCGGTTCGCAGGGTTCACGTCATCCGTCCGATGACCCCGTTTGCCAGCACGGCGTCGCCACGCGCGCCCGCGGCGGCCACCGCTCCTGTGGCGACGCCCGCCGCCGGTCACGCCGCCTGCGCCACCTGCCTGGTGCGCCACGTCTGCCTGCCCTCCTGGAGCGAGCCCGGCGCCCCTACCACGCTCGACCGCACACCGATCGCGCGACGCCGTCTGCGCAAAGGCCAGAGCGTGTTCCGCGACGGCGAACGCTGCGAGTTCATCTATGCGGTGCGCTACGGCTCCTTCAAGTCGGTGGCCAGCCTGCGCGACGGACGCGAACAGGTCATGTCCTTTCACCTCCCGGGCGAATTGTTCGGCTTCGATGGGCTGGCCACCGGCAGCCACCCCACCTCGGCGCGCGCGATCGAGGACGCCGAGGTCTGCGTGCTGCCCTACGCGGAACTGAGCGAAGCGGCTGGCGAGAGCCGCTCGGTGCTGTCCCACCTCACGAGCACGCTGAGCGCCGAACTGGTGCGCGAACGCCACTTGGCCGCGCTCATCGCGAGCACACGCTCGGAGGAGCGCGTGGCGACCTTCCTGCTCAACCTGTCGCAGCGGCTGCACGCGCGTGGGTACTCCGCGAGCGCCTTCCAGCTGCGCATGACGCGCGAGGAGATCGGCAGCTACCTCGGCGCCACGCTGGAGACCGTGAGCCGCTGCCTGTCGTCGCTGGCGCGGCAGGGCTTCGTGACGGTGCGCCGGCGTCAGATCGAGATCGTCGACCCCGAGAGCCTGCGCAGGTGCTTCGCCGACCATGCCTGAGGACGGCCTGCAGCGGTCCGCGCGCTGACCGGCGGGCCGCTTCCAGGCGCGGGATTTGATGCACATCATCCCTGCACCGTGCGGGCGCTCCAAGATGGATCTCGCCGCCGCCAAGCGTGGCATCCCAATCCTCACTGGAGCCAGCCATGAACATTGCCAGCCTTTGCCGTCGCGCCGCCGTGGCGATCGACGCCGACACCCCGCTTGAAGAAGCCGCTCTCCTGATGTTCGACGAACACGTGGGCGCGCTGCTGGTGGTCACCGGAGACAACCCGCCGAAGGTGGTTGGCGTGGTGACCGATCGCGACATCGTGGTCGATGCCGTCGCGCGCCGACCCGCGCTCGGCGATGGCCTGCGCATCGGCCACCTCGCCAAGTCGCCGCCGCTCGCGGTACAGGGTACCGCCGGCGTGCACGAGGCCGCCGCGGCCATGGAGCAGGCGGGGGTGCGCCGCCTGCTCGTGGTCGACGACGACGGGGGCGTGATCGGCGTGGTGTCCCTCGACGACCTGCTCGTGGCGGTCGCCGAAGACCTTCGGCTGCTCGCCTCGGCATTGCGCAAGGGCCTCGCCCATGAGCACCAGGAGCGGGCAACGGCACCGCCTCCCAAGGCGCAGCGGCCGGTGTACCCCTACTTCGGCACCGCGGCCGCCCACTGAGGCAGACAGAACATGGACAGCATCCTCGTCGTCAACTACTCGTACAGCGGCGTGTCGCGCCGCGCGGCCCAACTGCTGGCCTCGCACCACGGCTGGCCGCTGGGCACCATCGAGGACCGGCAGCCCCGCGTCGGCGCACGCGGCACCTGGCGTTGCGTGCTCGACTCTCTGCTGGACCGCCGGCCGCGCATCCGCTACAGCGGCCCGGTGCCCGAAGAGTTCCGCACCGTGGTGCTGGTCACCCCGATCTGGATGTACCGGCTGGCCGGGCCGATGCGCAGCTTCCTGCACGAGCACCGCCTGCGCCGCGTGGCCGTGGTGGTGACCATGGGCTCGGCCGGCGCGTCCAACGCCTTCGCCGAGGTGCGGCGACTCACCGGCAAGACGCCCATCGAGACGCTCGCGCTCACGGCACGCGAAGTGGAAACCGGCAGCGGCACCAACCGCTTGATCGAATTCGGCGATCGGCTGCAACCCGGGCGGGCCACGGCAGGCGCCGGCGCTGCGCGGGAGGGCTTCACGCCCCCTGCAGCCGATGCAAGGCCGCATTGAGCAGGTACAGCGCGACCAGCCCGAAGCTCACCCAGCTGGCCAGCCGCAGCACCCGCCCACGCGGGCGCACCAGCAGGCCGACCATCACCAGCGCCGTCATCACGATGGCCACGGTGGCCGTGGCCGCGTGCACGGGCGCGGCCACGCGCAGCAACGGGCCAGACGTGTACACCGCATCGTCCACCGCCAGCACCACCACATTGAACAGGTTGCTGCCCAGCAGATTGCCCACGGCCAGGTCGACCGCGCGCAGGCGCAGCGCCGAGAGCGTGACCGCCGCCTCCGGCAATGTCGTGGCCAGGGCCATGAACAGCGTGCCGACGAAGCTGCGGCTCCATTGCAGCTCAATGGCCAGCCCGTTCGCCACCTGGGGCAGCCACAGGCCAGCCGCGAGCACCGCCAGCGCAGCGGGCACGACCACGCGCCATTCGCGCGGGTCGGCGTGGCCACCGGTCCCGTTCGGCGCCTGAAGCGTCTGGTGCGCCTCGTGCGCATGCACCGTGCGCAGGGCCAGCAGGTACAGGCCCAGCAACAAAGGGCTGTACGCGCCCACGTGGCGCAGGGCTGGCGCGCGCTCGCCCAGCAGCAGCGACAAGGCCACCAGCCCGAGCAGCACGATGCCGAAGGCCGCCGAGAGCAGGTGGTCTGCGCCCGCCTGCAGGTACAGCGGCGGCTCGCGCTGCAGGGCGTCCGCGATGGCCAGGAACAGCAGGTTGAACACGCAGGCGCCGAGCGCGTTGCCCACCGCGAGGTTGGGCGCGTCCACCCAGGTCACGCTGGCCACGCCGGAGGCCAGTTCGGGCAGCGAGGTGACGGTGGCCAGCAGCGCCAGGCCCAGCCAACCGCCGGGCAGGCCGGTCGCTCTGGAGATGCGGTCGGCGCTGCGCGTGAGCGCGTGGCCGGCCACCGCGATCAGGCTCGCGCACAGCGCGAATTGCAGCAGCAGCCAGGCCAGTTGCATGCCGACGGGCCTCCTCAAGGCCTGGCGAAGCGCTTGCGCAGCTCTTCCACCCAGAGCACCGCACTGGCCAGGGCCAGCAGTTGCAGCAGGACGGACAAGGGCAGCGGCACCGTGTGCAGCAGAGTGGCCAGGGGCGGCAGGTAGAGCACCGCCAACTGCAGCAGCACCGACAGCACCAGCCCGCCGAACAGCCAGGGGTTGCGCCACAGCGCGGGCCCGAGCGAGCTGCGCGTGGCCGACTGGCAGTTCAGCGCGTTGAACCACTGGCACATGGCCACCAGCGTGAAGGTCTCGGTGCGCACCGTGCTCAGGTCGACGCCGGCCCCCATGCGCCAGGCGAACCAGCCGAAGCCCACCGCGGCGGAGGTGCCGGCCATGAGCGCCACGCGGCGCAGCAGCGCGCGATCGAGCAAGGGCTCGTCGCGCGGCACCGGACGGCGGCGCATCTCGTCGCCGTCGGCCGGCTCCATCACCAGGTTCACGGTGAGGGTGCCCTCGGTCACGATGTTGATCCACAGGATCTGCACCGCCAGCAGAGGCAAGGGGTAGCCCGCCAGCAGAGCCAGCGCGAGGATCACGATCTCGTCCACCGCGGTGGCGAACAGGTAGAGGATGAGCTTCTTCAGGTTGCCGTAGACCACGCGGCCCTGCTCCACCGCGCGAACGATGGTGGCGAAGTTGTCGTCGGTGATGACGATGCGCGCGGCGCTCTTGGCCACTTCGGTGCCGCTGCGCCCCATGGCCACCCCGATGTCGGCGCGCGCCAGCGCGGGGGCGTCGTTCACGCCATCACCGGTCATGGCCACCACCTCGCCACCCGCCTGAAGGGCTTCGACGATGCGCAGCTTCTGCGCCGGCTGCACGCGGGCGAACACGGCGATGCCGGCGAGTGCGTCGCGCAGCTCGGCCTCGCCCATGCGCTCGAGTTCGTCGCCATCGATGGCGCGATCGCCTTCGATCGCGATGCCCAGGCGGCGCGCCACCGCCAGGCCGGTGAGGCGGTGGTCGCCGGTCAGCATGAGCGGTCGGATGCCCGCGGCGCGGCAGGCGGCCACGGCGTCGCGCGCGCCCTCGCGCGGCGGGTCGGTCTGGCCTACCAGGCCCAGCAGCCGCGCGTGGCCCGCGAGCACCTCGAAGCCCTCCGCGGGATCGAGCGCGAGGCACTCGGCCGGGCCGGCGTCGCCCTCGTCGCTCCCCGGCTCCAGCGCCACTTCGGCGAAGGCCAGCACGCGCAGCGCCTGCGCCGACAGCGCCTCGGCCTCGGCGCGCGCCGCATGCCGCAGCGCCGCCGGCTCGCCACCGCACAGGCGCAGCACAGCCTCGGGCGCGCCCTTGATCAGCACGCGCTGGCGGCCACCTGGACCGAGGTGCCGCGTGGCCATGAGCCGCGCATCGGCGTCAAAGGGCAGCTCGGCCTCGCGCGGCCATTCCCGGCGCCAGGCGTCCACGTCCACGCCGGCCTTGCGGGCCAGCACCAACAGGGCGCCCTCGGTCGGATCCCCGATGACGCGCCAGCCGCCCGCGGCGCCCGTGCCGTCATCGGCGCCGGGTGGCGCGAGCCGCGCGTCGTTGCACAGCACGGCCGCGCGCAGCAGCGCCGTCAGCGCGGGCAGCGCCGCGTCCAGGGGACGACCGCCGTCGCTCAACCGGCCGTCAGGCGCGTAACCGCTGCCCGAGACATCGAGGCCGCGCGCGGCTTCGCCCGCGCGGCCCGGCAGCCACAGCCGCGTCACCGTCATCTGGTTGAGCGTGAGCGTGCCCGTCTTGTCGCTGCAGATCACCGTGGTCGAGCCCAGCGTCTCCACCGCGCTCAGTCGGCGGATGATCACGCCCTGTTGCGCCATGCGCTGCATGCCGACCGCGAGCGCGATGGTCATGGCCACGGGCAGGCCCTCGGGCACCATGGACACCATCTGCCCGATGGCCACCGTGAGCACCTCGCCCATGGGCAGATCGCGCCACAGGCCCAGCAGCAGCACCAGCGCAAACAGCGCGAAGGCCGCCAGCACCAGCGCACGGCCGAAGCGCTGCACGCGCTGCTGCAAGGGCGTGGCCGGCTCCACCGCCGAGGCGGTGAGACGCGCGATGCGGCCGACCTCGGTGTGCGCACCCGTGGCCACCGCCACCGCAACGGCGCGGCCGTCGGTGATGTGCGTGCCCGCGAACACCATGTTGCGGCGATCGCCCAGGCCGGTGGCCGCCGGCAGGGCCGCCAGGGCCTTGCCCACGGGCACCGACTCCCCCGTCAGCGCGGCCTCGGCCGCTTGAAGGCGGGTCTGCTCGATCAGCCGCGCGTCCGCGCCCACGGCGTCGCCAGCGGCCAGCAGCAGGATGTCGCCCGGCACGAGTTCGGCCGCCGGCACCAGCCGCTCGGCTCCGTCCCGCCGCACCTTGACCTGCAGGGAAGACAGGCGCCGCAGCGCCGCCATGGAGCGCTCGGCGCGCCCTTCCTGCAGCAGGCCGATGAGCGCGTTGACGAGCACCACCCCCAGGATCACCAGCGCATCGCCGGCATGGCCCAGCGCCATGCTGAGCGCCGCCGCCACGAACAGGATGGCCACCAGCGGGCTGGCGAACTGGCGCGCGAATTGGCGCCAGAACGGCGTCGGGGGCGCCACGGGCATGGCATTGGGCCCATGGCGCGCGCCGCGCTCGCGGCACTGCACCGCAGTCAAGCCGACAGCGGGGTCCACGCGCAGGCGCTCCAAGGCCTCAGCGGTGCTCAGGGCGTGCCAGTCAGGCGCAACAACGTGAGCGTCAGGGGCATGAGTGCCACCTCGAGTACCTGCACCAAGGGATTCGGCCATGCACCCACTCTAGGCAGCCCCGGCCCGGACGCGCTTGATCCGGGTCAATCCGGTCGTCATGTGGCCCATGGCCCACCGTTGCGGATTCCGAAACAGTGAGTTGCCTTGCGCGCTGTTTCTCTTTGTCCGGGTAAACCCTAGAGTACACCCCATGCCGAACAGAAAACGGCATTGACAGACAAACCCCGCCAACTGGCCCTCATCTTCAAGGAAATCATCATGAAAGCCGCTCTTCTTCCCATCGCCTTCGCTCTGACCGCTGGTGCCGCCTTCGCCGAAGGCCCGATCTTTGTCGATCCGCCCTTCACCTCCACCCTGAGCCGCGCGGAAGTGCGTGCGCAAGCCGTCGACGCCCGCGACGCCGGCCTGTTCGCCCTGGGCGACGGCGTGGTCGTCGTGGCCGACAACGCGGCGTCGAACGGTCTGAGCCGCACCCAGGTCCGCGCCGAAGCCGCCGAGGCCCTGCGCCTGGGCCTGCACAACGGTGGCGAAATCACTGTGGTGCCCACCGCCGCGCAAACCGAGCAGATCCGCACCGCCGGCCTGCGCGCCGTCTCCGGCGACAAGCTGGTGCAATCCGGCAACGCCGTGACCGCCAACTGAGCGATCACCCCGCCCCATGACACAACGGCCCTTCGGGGCCGTTTTCTTTTACGCTCCGTGCCCGTGATCGGCGATACTGCCTCTATTAACTATTCAGAGAATTACAGCGCGTGAGCAAGTCCACCCCACCGGTCCCCGAAGAGCGTCTGCGAGACGCCGATCGCTCGCAGGCCACCATCCTGAACGCGGCGCGCGACGAGTTCTCCGAGCACGGGCTGGGCGGCGCGCGCATGGACCGCATCGCCGAGCGCGCGGGGCTCAACAAGCGCCTGATCTACTACTACTTCGAGGACAAGGAGCGGCTGTTCCAGGCGGTGCTGGAGCAGACCTACCACCACATCCGCGAAGAGGAACACAAGCTCAACCTGGTGCACCTCAAGCCCGAGGTGGCGCTGCGCCGCCTGGTGGAGTTCACCTGGCAGTACTACCTGGATCACCCCGAGTTCCTCACCCTGCTCAACAGCGCCAACCTGCACAAGGCGCGGCACCTGGCGCAGTCCGATCGCGCGCGCGAACTGAACTCGCCACTGGTCCTCATGCTGCAGGACATCATCGAGCGCGGACAGGCCGACGGCAGCTTTCGCGGCGGCATCGACCCGGTGCAGCTCTACGTCTCCATCGCCGGGCTGGCGTACTTCTACCTGTCCAACAACCACACGCTGTCGGCCATCTTCGGGCGCGACCTGATGGCCCCCAAGGCGCTCAACGAACGCCTCTCGCACATGTGCGACGTGATCCTAGGGTATGTCCTGAGGGGCTGAGCCGGCGGGCGCCTTGACGGCGGAGGGGGTGGTTCCTAGCATTAACCGTTCAGTGAATTAAACCCCCAGGAGACACCGCATGAACACCGCCCGGCCGCTGCGCCAACTGCTCATTGCCGCCCTGCTCGCCGCCGCCGCTGGCGGCGCCCTCGCCCAGTGGAAGCCCGACCGCCCGATCACGCTGATCGTGCCCTGGGCGCCGGGCGGCTCCACCGACCAGGTCACGCGCGTGACCGCGGCCGAGCTGGAGAAGCACCTGGGCCAGAAGATCGTCATCCTCAACCAGCCGGGCGCCTCGGGCTCGGTGGGCACCAAGAACGCCCTGGCCGCGCCGGCCGATGGCTACACCTGGACGGCCGGCGGCGCCAAGGACCTGGGCACCTACAAGGTGCTGGGCATGCTCGACACCTCCATCAGCGACTGGAACCTGTACCTGAACGTGGCGCACATCGCGGTGGTCGGCGTCAACGCCGACACGCCGTACAAGACCATGGACGATCTGCTCAAGGCCATGAAGGCCAAACCGGGCGCGGTGTCGGTGGCCACCGCCGGCGTGAACTCCAGCGGGCATTCGGCGATCGAGGCGCTGTCGCGCGCGGCCGGCGTCACCTACAAGCACGTCACCTACGACGGCGGCGCTCCTGCCGCCGTGGCCGCCGCCTCGGGCGAGACGGAGGTGACCACGCAGCTCGCGGCCGAGCAGACCGACATGATCCGCGCCAAGAGAATCCGCCCGCTCGCGGTGGTGGGCGACAAGTCGATCGAGATCGAGGGCTACGGCACCATCCCGCCGCTGTCGCAGTTCATCCCGGGCTTCAAGGACCCGATCAACTACTTCGGCGTCTTCGTGCCCAAGGCCGCGCCGCCCGAAGTAGCGCAGACGCTCAACCGCATCTGGGCGACCGAGATGGTGAAGAACGAAGCACTGAAGAAGTACGCGCAATCGCGCGGCGCCATGTTTGCACCGATGGCGGGCGAGGACGCGCAGAAGGCCGTGTTCCCCGCCGTGCAGTCCTACGCCTGGACGCAGCAGGCCGCCGGCAAGGCCAAGGTCTCGCCCGACACCGTGGGCATCCCCAAGCCCTGACGCGACAAGGTTTCGCACATGACCGAGGGTGGAACCGCCGCCCGCTCCGACCTTCGGGGCGGCGCGGGCTGGGTGGGCTTTGGCCTGCTGATCCTGTTCGGCTCCTGGCGCATGGAGCGCTTCGAGTCCATGGGCGCGCAGCTCTACGCGATGCCGGGCTTCGTGCCGGCCCTGCTGGGTGGCACGCTGGTGCTGCTGGGCCTGGTGCTGATGCTGCGCGGCTGGACGCGGCGGCGGCATGAGACCGGCGCGTCCAGCGATGGCGACACCGCCACCGCGCCACTGATCAACCGGCGCATCGCGGCCATGCTGGCGCTGACGCTCACGTACGCGGTGCTGCTCATCGGCCGGCTGCCGTTCTGGCTGGCCACGGCGCTGTTCGTCGCGGCCTTCGTCGCGCTGTATGCGCCTCCCGAGCGAGGCCGCGCGCGCCGCCTCGTGGTGGCGCTGGCGGCGGGCACCATCACCTCGGCCGTGGTCACCTGGGTGTTCCAGTTCGTGTTCCTGGTCCGCCTTCCCTGAGATCCCCACCGCATGTTCGACGGACTGATCCTCTTCGGCCAATCCATCGCGAACTTCGCCGCGCCCTCCACCATCGGCCTGGCGCTGCTGGCCTCGCTGGTGGGCGTGGTGATGGGCGCGCTGCCCGGCCTCACCGCCACCATGTCGCTGGCGCTGGTGACCACGCTCACGCTCAAGCTGCCGCCCGCGCAGGCGCTGCTGATCCTGATCTGCACCTACGTGGGCTCAATCTACGGCGGCTCGCGATCGGCCATCCTGCTCAACATCCCGGGCACGCCGGCCTCGGCGGCGTCGTGCCTCGATGGTTATGCGCTCGCGCGCCAGGGCCTGGCCGGCCGCGCCATGGGCATCGCCACCACGGGCTCGGTGATGGGCACGCTGATCGGCATGTTCTTCCTGGCCACGCTCACGCCGGTGCTGGGCGGCCTGGCCTTGAAGTTCGGCGCCTACGAGTTCTTCTGGCTCGCGCTGTTCGGCGTGATCATCGCCGGCACGCTCACCGGCGACGACCCGCTCAAGGGCTGGATCGCCGGCATCGCGGGCCTGTTCGTGGCTACCATCGGGCAAGAACCGCAGTACGGCTACGAGCGCTTCGCCTTTGGCGTGCGCGATCTGGCCGGCGGCCTCCAGTTGGTGCCTGCGCTGGTGGGGGCTTTCGGTTTCGCCGAGCTGCTCACCAACATGCGCGCGCGCCAGGCGCCCGTGACGATCAGCGCCTTCGACACCGTCGTCCCCAAGCTGCGCGACGTGTTCCAGTACTGGCGCACCATCCTGCGCTCGGGCCTCATCGGCACCGGCGTGGGCATCGTGCCCGGCGTGGGCGAGGACGTGGCGGCCTGGTCGTCCTACGCCGCGGCCAAGCGGGCAAGCAAGGAAAAGCAGAAGTTCGGCAAGGGCTCGGTGGAAGGCCTGATGGCCGCGGAGACCGGCGACAACGCCTGCGTGCCGGGCGCGGTGATCCCGGTGCTCACCCTGGCCATTCCCGGCTCGGCGCCGGCCGCGGTGCTGATGGCCGCGATGATCATCCACGGCGTGAAGCCGGGCCCGCTGATCATGGTGGAGAACCCCTCGTTCGTGTACGACGTGGTGGCCATGATGCTGTTCGCCACCCTCGGCATCTTCATCTATGGCCTGGTGCTCACCAAGGCGCTGGTGCAGGTGCTGCGCGTGCCGCAGCACCTGATCGTGCCCATCATCTTCGTGCTCTGCGCGGTCGGCAGCTTCGCCATCGCGGGCCGGCTGTTCGACATCTACGTGATGCTGGCCTTCGGCCTGATCGGCTTCGCGCTGCGCCACCACGGCTACCCGATGGCGCCGTTGGTGCTGGGCATCGTGCTCGGCGACCTGCTGGAGAAGAACCTGCGGCGCGCGCTGATCCTCTCCGATGGCGACCTCACGCCCTTCTTCACGCGGCCTATCGCGGGCACGGTGGCCGCGCTGATCGTCGCCACCATCGCCTGGCGGCTGTGGTCGCTCGTGCGACGCCCACGCGCGGCCAGCGCGCCGGCGGTCCAGTGAATGGCGCCCGCATGAAGCTCGCGCTCTGCAACGAGGTGCTGCGCCCGCTGCCGCTGGCCGCGCAGTGCGAGGCCGCCGCACGCATGGGCTATGCCGCGCTGGAGATCGCGCCCTTCACCTTGAGCGACGACCCCACGGCACTGAGCGTTGCCGACGCGCGCCAGTGGCGCCACACCGCGCACGACCACGGCCTGGCCATCAGCAGCCTGCACTGGCTGCTGATCAAGCCCGAAGGCCTGTCGCTGGTGAGCGCGGACGCCGCGCTGCGCCAGCGCACGCTGGACCTGCTGCGCCACCTCATCGACCTGGCCGCCGCCTGCGGCGCGCGTGTGCTGGTGCACGGCTCGCCGCGCCAGCGCTCGCCCGGACCGGGGCAGAGCGTGGCCGACGCGCTCGCGCGCTTCGAAGAAGCGATGGCCGAGCTCGCGCCGCACGCGGCCGAGGCCGGCGTCGTGTACTGCGTGGAACCCCTGAGCCGCGCCGAGACGCCGGTTCTCAACACCGTGGCCGAGGCCGCCGCGCTGGTGGACCGCATCGGCTCGCCCGCGCTGCGCACCATGCTCGACGTGAGCGCCGCCTCGCAGAGCGAGGGCGAGCCCGTGCACGAGGTGCTGCGCCGCTTCCTGGCCAGCGGCCACATCGCGCACGTGCAGCTCAACGACCGCAACCGCCGCGGCCCCGGCCAGGGCGACACCGACCAGCGCCCCGTGCTGCAGGCGCTGAAGGACATGGGCTACGCCGGCTGGGTGGCGGTGGAGCCCTTCGACTACGTGCCCGACGGCCCGGGCTGCGCCGAGGCCAGTGCGAGGCACGTGCACGAACTCTGGAAGACCTTGTCATGAGCGGTCTGAACCTGCGCCTCCACGAGATCGAGCTGTACGAGCGCCACGTCACGCTGCGCCTGCCCTTTCGCTTCGGCGCGGCCACGGTCACGCAGTGCCCGCAGGCTTTCGTGCGCGTGCTGGCCGAGGCCGAGGGCCGGCGCGTGGAAGGCGCCGGTGCCGAGCTGATGGTGCCCAAGTGGTTCGACAAATCGCCCGCGCTCACGCACGAGCAGAACTTCGAGCAGTTGCGCGAGTCGCTGCGCAACGCGCGCGAGGCGCTGCTGGCCGGGCGCGATGCGCTCACGCCCTTCGCGCACGCGCAGTCGGGCGGCGAGGCGGCCATCGCGGTGTCGGTGTCGCGCGGGCTGCCGCGCCTGGCCGCGCAGTTCGGCGCGGCGCTGCTGGACAAGGCCGTGGCCGACGCGGCGCTGCGCGCGGCGGGCCTGGCCTGGGTGGACGGCCTGCGCGCCGGGGTGCTGGGCGACCCGTGGAGCGCGGGGCTCGCGCTGTCGCACCCCGACCACGTGGTGCTGCGCCACACCGTGGGCCTGGCCGACCGCCTGAGCGAGGACGACCCCGGCACCGACCCCGACGACGGCCTGCCGGCCACGCTGGAGGCCGCCATCCGCCGCCACGGCCTGCACCATTTCAAGCTCAAGCTCAGCGGACGCCTCGACGCGGACATCGAGCGCCTCACACGCATCGCGGCGGTGTTGCGCGCCCATGCACCCGATCACCGTGTGACGCTCGACGGCAACGAGACCTTCGCCGACGCCGCCAGCCTGGGCGCCTATTGGCAGGTGCTGCGCGGCACCCGCGGGCTGGCCGATCTGCTGCACCGCACGCTGCTGCTGGAGCAGCCGCTGGCGCGCGCCGTGGCGCTGAAGGAGTCCATCGCGCCACTGGGCATCGAGGTGCCGGTGATCCTGGACGAGTCCGACGACCACGCCAGCGCGCTCGACGAGGGCCTGGCCCTGGGCTACCGCGGCATCTCCAGCAAAGCCTGCAAGGGCATCTACCGCTCGCTGCGCAACGCGCGGCGCATCGCGCAGGACCCGCGCTTGCTGCTCTCGGGCGAGGACCTCACCTGCCAGGCCGGCCTGGCGGTGCAGCAGGACACGCTGTTGGCGGCCAGCCTGGGCGTGCGCCACATCGAGCGCAACGGCCACCACTACGTCGACGGCTTCGGCAGCGCACCCGAGGACGAGGCCCGGGCCTTCGCGCAGGCCCACGCAGGCTTCTACGAGAACGGCGCCGGGCGCCCCCACCTGGCCGTGCGGGAGGGCCGGCTGGACCTGCGCTCCCTGCGCGTGCCCGGCTTCGCGAGCGCGGCGCTGCCGCAGTGGCGCAGCCTGCGTGGCATCGCCTGAAATTAACCATTTATTGAATTGACGCCCCAAGGCATCTAGGGAAATCCCTAGATATTTGGCCGCCCTCGCCCGTTGTCAGGGAACTGCCAGGCTCTCATAATCGCCTTTATTCACCGTACAGTGAATTAAAACACCACCCTCCGGAGACGAACCATGCAGCTGATTCGCGCCGCGGCCCTGGCCGCGTCCACCCTGGTCCTGAGCATCACCGCCACCGCGCAGAGCGCCTACCCGAACAAGGCGATCCGCGTGATCGTGCCCTTCGGCGCCGGCAGCACCACCGACATCATTGCCCGCGCCATCACCGACAAGATGAGCCAGAGCATGGGCCAACCGGTGATCGTGGACAACCGCGGCGGCGCCAGCGGCACCATCGGCCAGGCCGCGGTGGCCTCTGCCGCGCCCGATGGCTACACCATCATGATCCACTCGTCGTCGCACACGGTGAGTCCTTCCACCTTCGCGAAGCTGCCCTTCGACACGGTGAACGACTTCGCCGGCGTCACGCCGATCTCCTCCACGCCCAACGTGCTGGTGATCGCGCCGAGCAAGAACCTCAAGACCCTGCCGCAGCTCGTGGCCCACGCCAAGGCCAACCCCGGCAAGATGAACTTCGCCTCGGCCGGCCAGGGCAGCGCCACCCACCTCAACGCCGAGAAGTTCAAGCTGGCCGCGCAGATCGACGCCGTGAACATCCCCTTCAAGGGCTCGGCCGAGGCGGTGACCGAGGTGCTCGCGGGCCGCGTGGACTATTACTTCTCGCCCATCGCGCCCGTCATCGGCCAGATCAAGGACGGCCAGTTGCTGGCCCTGGCCGTGGGCTCGCCGCGCCGCGCCAGCGCCCTGCCCGACGTGCCCACCACCGCAGAGGCCGGCGTGCCCGGCTCGGAATTCAACTTCTGGATCGGGATGATGGCCCCGGCCAAGACGCCGCGCGAGGTCGTCAACCGCCTGCACGACGAGGTGGTGAAGGCCCTGGCCACGCCCGAGGTGAAGGAGCGCTTCCTCAAGCTCGGCGCCGACGCCTGGACGCTCAAGCCCGAGGCCTTCGACGCCTACATCAAGGACGAGATCAAAAGCAACGCCGCCGTGGTGAAGGCCGCCGGCCTGGCGGCGACCAACTGACCCCCCTTCTTCCGCGCGACACGACAGCACAAGGACGCTCACATGGCAGTCAAGACACTCGGCCTCATCATGCACGGCGTGACCGGGCGCATGGGCATGAACCAGCACCTCATCCGCTCCATCTGCGCCATCCGCGCACAGGGCGGAGTGACCCTGAGCAACGGCGACCGGGTCATGCCCGACCCCATCCTCATCGGCCGCAACGCCGAGAAGATCGAGGCCCTGGCCAAGGCCCACGGCATCTCACGCTGGGGCACCGACCTCGACGCCGCCCTGGCCAACCCGGCCGACACGGTGTTCTTCGACGCCGGCACCACGCAGATGCGCCCCACGCTGCTGGCCAAGGCCATTCGCGCGGGCAAGCACGTCTACTGCGAAAAGCCCATCGCCACCAACCTGAACGAGGCGGTGGAGATCGCGCGCCTGGCGCAGGAGGCCACGCAGAAGCAGGGCCTCAAGCACGGCGCCGTGCAGGACAAGCTCTTCCTGCCCGGCCTGCGCAAGCTCGACATGCTGCGCCGCGCCGGCTTCTTCGGCCGCATGCTCAGCGTTCGCCTGGAGTTCGGCTACTGGGTGTTCGAGGGCGACCTGCAGCCCATCCAGCGCCCGAGCTGGAACTACCGCAAGGAAGACGGCGGCGGAATGATCCTGGACATGATGTGCCACTGGCGCTACGTGCTGGACAACCTGTTCGGCGAGGTGAAGTCGGTCTCCTGCATCGGCACCACGCACATCCCCCAACGCTGGGACGAAGCCGGCCAGCCCTACGAGTGCACGGCCGACGACGCGGCCTACGCCACGGCCGAGCTCACCGGCCACAACGGCGAGCCCGTCATCGCGCAGCTCAACATGAGCTGGGCCACGCGCGTGAACCGCGACGACCTGGTGACCTTCCACGTCGACGGCACGCACGGCTCCGCCGTCGCCACGCTGACGGGTTGCAAGGCGCAGAGCCGCGTGAACACGCCGCGCCCGGTGTGGAACCCGGACGTGAAGAACACCATGAACTTCAGCGAACAGTGGCAGGACGTGCCGGACACGCAGGTCTACGACAACGGCTTCAAGATCCAGTGGGAGCACTTCATCCGCCACGTGGTGGAGGACGCCCCGTACAAGTGGACGCTGCCCGAGGGCGCCAAGGGCGTGCAACTGGTGGAGGCCGCGCTGGCGAGCTGGAGCGAGCGCCGCTGGATCGACGTGCCCCCGCTGAAAGTCTGACATGGCGCTCTCGCTGACACTGCCCACCACCTCGGGAGCGCTTGAGGCCTACACCCTGCGCGGCAGCGCACCGGTGAAGCCCGCGCCCGGCGTGAGGTTCAACCGCATCGCCTACTCCGCCGCGCACGTGGTGGCCGATCCGCTCGCCGCCATCGACCCCTGGCTGCAATGCGCCATCGACTGGGACACCACCATCGCCTACCGGCAACGCCTGTGGTCGCTGGGCCTGGGCGTGGCCGAGGCCATGGACACCGCGCAGCGCGGCATGGGCCTGGACTGGCCGACCTCGCTGGAACTCATCCGCCGCTCGCTCGATGCCGCGAAGGACCACCCGGGCGCGCTCGTGGCCTCGGGCTGCGGCACCGACCACCTGGTGCTGGAGACCGTGAAGACCGTCGACGAGGTCATCGCCGGCTACGAAGAGCAGATGGCCGCGATCGAGAAGCTCGGCGGCAAGCTCATCGTGATGGCCAGCCGCGCGCTGGCGCGCGTGGCCCAGGACCCGGCCGACTACGAGCGCGTCTACGACCGCGTGCTGAGCCAGGCGAAGCAGCCCGTGGTGCTGCACTGGCTGGGTGACATGTTCGACCCCGCGCTCGCCGGCTACTGGGGCACGAAGGACCTGGACGCGGCCATGGACACGGCGCTGGGCATCATCGCCGCGCACGCGGACAAGGTGGACGGCATCAAGATCTCCCTGCTCGACAAGGACAAGGAAATCGCCATGCGCCGCCGCCTGCCGGCCGGGGTGCGCATGTACACCGGCGACGACTTCAACTACGCCGAACTCATCGCGGGCGACGGCTTCGGCAGCGAGAAGACGCACGGCCAGAGCGACGCGCTGCTGGGCATCTTCGACGCCATCGCGCCCGCGGCCGCCGCCGCGCTGGGCGAACTGGCGCAGGGCAACACCGCGAGGTTCCACGACATCCTCGGCCCCACGGTGCCGCTGTCGCGCCACATCTTCGCGGCGCCCACGCGCTTCTACAAGACGGGTGTGGTCTTCATGGCCTGGCTCAACGGCCACCAACAGCACTTCACCATGGTGGGCGGCCAGCAGAGCACGCGCTCGCTGTCGCACCTGGCCGAATTGTTCCGCCTGGCCGACGCGGCCAACCTGCTCGAGCAACCCGAGCTGGCGGTGCGCCGCATGAAGACCTTGCTGGCGCTGCACGGAGTCGAGTGATGCGCGACTTCTCGCAAGACCACCGCTGGCTGTCCATCAACACCGCCACCGTGCGCAAGAGCCGGGGCCAGGACCTGCCGCTGCCGCAGATCCTGGACGCCGTGGCGCGCCACGGCATCCCCGCCATCTCACCCTGGCGCGACCAGGTCGCCGCCGCGGGCCTGAAGGCCGTCTCCGCGCAGGTGAAGTCGCTGGGGCTCAAGCTCTCGGGCTATTGCCGGGGCGGCATGTTCCCGGCGGCGGACGCCGCCGGCCTGGCCGCCGCGCGCGACGACAACCGCCGCGCGGTGGACGAGGCCTGCGAACTCGGCGCGCCCTGCCTGGTGCTGGTGGTGGGCGCGCTGCCCGGCGCGCTGGCCGGCAAGGCCGCGCACAAGGACATCGCGCGCTCGCGGCAACAGGTCACCGAAGGCATCGCCGAACTGCTCGAGTACGCGAAGACCAGCGGCATGCCGCTGGCGATCGAGCCGCTGCACCCCATGTACGCGGCCGACCGCGCCTGCATCAACACGATGGAACAGGCGCTGGACGTGTGCGACGCGCTGGACCCGTCGACAAGCGGCGCGCTGGGCGTGGCGGTGGACGTGTACCACGTGTGGTGGGA
>NZ_DATIGV010000059.1:0-4871 GCF_035481345.1 Hydrogenophaga sp.
GTTGTTGGAGTTGACCTCGTTGACGATGACCCGCGCGGGGCCGGTGGCGAGCCAGGGGTTGCCCGCGACCCCGCCGCCAAGTTGCGTCTGCGTGGCGGTGCGGCTGTTGTTGAGGATGGCACCGGGCGTGCCAACGTCGAATTGGCGGTAGGTGTTGCGCGAGACACCGGCCGCGCTGGGCGTGGTGATGTTGACCAGCGGCACGCCGTTGGGCGCGGTCAGCACCGTGGGGCGCTGGTTGCCGGGGGCGGTCGGGTCGGCCACGATCTGCGCGTTCGCGCCGGGCAACCACACCGCGGCCAACGCGATCGCCACGCGCGCCATCGCTGGAGACACGATGGGCAGCGCCGTGGAGGCAGCGGCGCTGTCGCTCGAAGACCCGATCGAGCGCGCGATGTCCGCGACCACCATGCGCAGCCCGCGCGCGGCGTTGAACACCACGCGGTGGCGGTGACGGTTCATGTTCTTCCCCCTGATGCGATCAATGACGCCGTGCCACTTGCACGGCGCGCGCGATCACATCAGGAGCAGCAGGAAGCGCCCATACCGCCAAGGCGGTAGTTCAAGCCGTTTTCGTGCACGCCTCAGATATTCGTCATGACTTGACATGCAGGTATTTGCCTGCATATAGTCCCCCCACGCACTCACAAGTCAGATGGACGCAGACAAGGTTTTCAAGGCACTGGCCGACCCGACACGCAGAAAGCTGCTCGACCTGCTGGTGGAGAGCAACGGGCAGACGCTCAGTCAACTGTGTGAGCACCTGGACATGACGCGGCAATCGGCCACGCAGCACATCGGGCTGCTCGAGGCGGCCAACCTGGTGAGCACGGTGTGGCGTGGCCGGGAGAAGCTGCACTTCGTCAACCCGGTGCCGCTGCACGAGGTCTACGAGCGGTGGGTGCGCAAGTTCGAACGTCAGCGGCTGAGCCTGCTGCACGACCTGAAGCAGCAACTCGAAGGAGAGTGACCTTGAGCAAGGACAAGACGAGCTTCGTGTATGTGACCTACATCCGCTCCACACCGGACAAGGTGTTCGAGGCCATCACCCGCCCGGAGATCGCGCGGCGCTACTGGGGCCACGAGAACGTGTCCGACTGGGCGCCCGGATCCCCCTGGCAGCACGTGCGCGCCGACGAGCAACGCGACGTGAAGCTGGTGGGCCAGGTGATCGAGATCGCACCGCCCAGGCGGCTGGTCATCAGCTGGGCGAGCCCGGCGCAGGCCGGCGACCCCGCCGCCACCAGCCGCGTCAGCTTCGACATCGCGGAATACGACGGCATGGTGCGCCTGACCGTCACGCACGACGAGCTGGAGGCGGGCAGCGGCATGGCCACGGGCATCCAGAAGGGCTGGCCCATCGTGCTCTCCAGCCTCAAGTCCCTGCTCGAAACCGGGCAAGGCATCGACGTTTTCGCGCAGCCGAAGGCCGCCTGAAACCCACCCACCGGAGCCCCCCATGAGCCACCCCTACAGCGGCGGATGCGCCTGCGGCGCGATTCGTTATTCCACGCCCCACGCGCCCGTGTTCCAGAACCTGTGCCAGTGCCGCCACTGCCAGCAGCGCAGCGGCAGCGGCCACGGCGCCTGGCTCACCTTCGCCGCGCGCGCGGACATGTCCATCACCGGCAAGGCCAGCGATTGGGACGTGAAGGCCGACAGCGGCAACGTGAAGACGCATTCCTTCTGCCCGGTGTGCGGCACGCCGGTCTTCCTGCGCTTTGCTGCGATGCCGGACCTGATCGCCGTGCCCGCGGGCAGCCTGGACGAGCCCGGCCGCTTCGCGCCGCAGGCGCTGACCTATGGCGTGCGCGGCTTGGCTTGGGATGTGGTCGATCCGAAGTTGAGGGTGTTCGAGCGCATGCCGCCGCGTTGATCGCGTCCAGACGCGGGGCCAGAGACCAAGCCCGAGGCACGAGATGAATGCGTCCACCCAAACCCTCGACCGATTCCTGCAGGCCCAGGCCCGCGACTATGAGCAGGCCCTGGCCGAACTGAAGGCTGGCAAGAAACGCACGCACTGGATCTGGTACGTGCTGCCGCAATTGCGCGAACTGGGCCGCAGCCAGATGGCGCGCGAATACGGCATCCGCGACCGGCAGGAGGCGATCGACTACATCGCCCACCCCGTGCTGGGGCCGCGGCTGGTGGAATGCGTGAACGCCCTGCTCACCCACCCCGAGCGCGACGCGGTGGAGATGCTGGGCGATGTGGATGCGATGAAGTTTCGCTCGTGCCTGACGCTGTTTGGCGCGGTGGCGCTGGATGAGCCGTGCTTCAGCAAAGCCCTCACCACTTTCTATGGCGGCGAGCCCGACGCGCAGACGCTGCGTCTGCTGGCCGCCGTCTGATACGTCGCTAGCGGCATTCGAGCGCATGCCGGCCCGAGCAATCCGCGGCTGCTCATGCCCCGATACCCCCGGGCACACGACAGGAACGCAGCGCTACGATCCGCGACCCGCAGACTCCTTGCCGCCCCTTCTGTCTGCCGGATTCAACTTGCTGCGTCCATGAACATCCACCAGCTCGAATCCAAAGCCAGGCCGACGGCCGAGGAAGCGATGACCGTCTTCCATCACCACGAACAGCTCATGGAAGCTGCCCGGGGCGACATGAAAAGTCTTCGCAAGGTTTCCAAGGGCGCGGCCCATGCGGCCATTCGCGCTTTCGAAGCGGGCGTGCGTGAGCCCGCGGCACTCCAACGCTTTTTGACGGTGCTGGAGTTCGGAAGCGCCGCGCATTCGTTTCCACAGGCGTTCTACAAGGCAACTGCGAAGATCCAGGCCGCTCTCCAAGGGGATCAGCCAGAGCCAAAGACCCTGGATGAAAGAAAAGGCAAGGTCGTTCTCGAGACCGCGTTGTTCTGCCTCGGCGATCCCGCGCGCCTGGGCGAACTGGCGGGATCGGACCCGGACATCGCGCACACGCGGGCGGGGAAGGTTTTGTATGCGGGCACGGGCTGCGACGGCCGTCACGCGGCGATCCTGCGCCTCAAGAGTGGCTCGGTGCCGTCGCTCGATAGTCAGGAGCAGAAAAAGTCGCAAGGCGCCACGGCGATGGCGGTGCTCGAGATCGGCTCGCGCACGATTGGCTGCGCCGACTACGGTGGCCAACCGCAGCTCACGCTCGACGTCGAGCCAGGGCGATACGCGGTGATCGGCTACCTGGTGGGTGCCAAGTACATCTTCGTGTTCTGCCGTTGCGACGCCGAACCGGGCACGAAGGCCGTCGAGATCGCGACGCTCGAGCCCGCTCATTGACCAAAATCACCAAATTATTGGCGATCTGAGCTAGTATCTTTCCCCTGAAAGATCCAGCCAGAACTCAACGTGAAACGCCACGCTGCATCAGCCCCCACGGAATCTCCGCAAGCCGATCAGGTTCTGGCCAAAGCCACGGTGCGCGCCGGTCAACTGCTGGGCCTGTCAGGCGCCGACCTTGGTCGCACATTGGGACTGAGTGAGCCCAGCGTCTCGCGGCTGATTCGTGGCGACAAGACCCTCAACCCTCAATCCAAGGAAGGCGAACTGGCCCTTCTTCTGGTGCGCGTGTACCGGTCATTGGACGCGCTGGTGGGCACGGACGACGGTAAGCGCCGCGTCTGGATGAGCACACCCAACGACGCCCTGGGCGGCGTGCCCATCAAGCTGGTTCAAAAGGCGGAAGGCCTGGTGGCCACGCTGAACTACCTGGACGGCATGCGAGCGCCGGCGTGAGCGCGTGGAGCCATCAATGGTTCGAGGCGGAAGGGTCGACCGCCGTGCGCAGCGTGCTGGCCTGGCGCGGCGTCGAGGCCCAGCACGTCGTCTCCACGATGCGCTTGGTTGATCACCCTGAAGAACAGGCTTTGCTCGAACAACTGTTGGAAGGCAGCAAGCCGTCCCTGCCACCTGCAGGCCAGGGGCTTCACTACCTGCTGGCCACGCCCTTCCGCTACGCGCCCGCACATGCCAGCCGCTTTCGGGCGGCGCATGCCAAAGGACAGTGGTATGGGGCCGAAAGCCTCTTCGCGGCCTGCGCCGAAGTGGCGTACTGGCGCCGGCGCTTTGTCGTCGACAGCGAAGGCCTGCGCGAGCGTGAACTGCTGACCGAGCACAGCTTCTTCCAGGGCCTGCTTGAAGGCTTGTCCATCGACCTGAGCGCCCTGCCCTGGCGCCAGGCCCGCGAGGCATGGACGAAGGACAGCGACTACGCGGCCACCCACGCGCTGGCCGAAGCGGCCCAGGCGATGGGCGTGCAATGGCTGCGATACGAATCGGTGCGAGCGCCCGGGCAATTGTGTGCGGTGGCCCTGGTGCCGCAGTGCCTGAGCGAGCCCCCGGGCGGACTCGATGGAACCTTGCAGACCTGGCACTGCAAGGCCACGCGGCATCGGGTGATGCTCATGCGCGGTGCGCAGCGGTGGGCATGGGACTTCTGAGCAACACATGCCCGCCGAACACCACCTCCCCACCCTGCTCCAACAGATGACCCCCTCGGTCCACCCCGAGGTCTTCGTCTTCTGCTGCTTCCCTGACGGCCAGCTGCCGCCGGCACTCACCCCTGTCTGCACCTTCCATGAGGCCGAGGGCCTGACGGCCATCGTGCCGCTGCGGCAGGCGCAGGCGCTGGGGCTGCCCCACCAGTTCGAATCGCGCCTGCTCAGCCTGACGGTGCATTCGGCCCTGGACGCCGTGGGCTTCCTGGCCCGCATCAGCGCCGCGCTGGCGGAACAAGGCATCGCGTGCAACGTGGTGTCGGCGTTTCATCACGACCACCTGTTCGTGCCCAGGGACAGGGTGGACGACGCGCTGCGGGTGCTGGGCGACCTGTCCCGATCCGGCTGACGCGGGCGCCGGCGCGCCCGAGGCGTGTTGCCGAAGCGCATCAGA
>NZ_DATIGV010000060.1:0-6052 GCF_035481345.1 Hydrogenophaga sp.
GTTGTTGGAGTTGACCTCGTTGACGATGACCCGCGCGGGGCCGGTGGCGAGCCAGGGGTTGCCCGCGACCCCGCCGCCAAGTTGCGTCTGCGTGGCGGTGCGGCTGTTGTTGAGGATGGCACCGGGCGTGCCAACGTCGAACTGGCGGTAGGTGTTGCGCGAGACACCGGCCGCGCTGGGCGTGGTGATGTTGACCAGGGGCACGCCGTTGGGCGCGGTCAGCACCGTGGGGCGCTGGTTGCCGGGGGCGGTCGGGTCGGCCACGATCTGCGCCCACGCCTGCGGGCTGGTGAGCGGGCTGCTCAGGACCAACACCACGGCCCAATGCACAGCGCCTGCCAACCCACGCGTGGGCTTGAGCACCACGCGGTGGTGCTTCTTCTGCTTCTTCACTCGTCCACTCCCTGATGTCGATCACTGCGCCGTGCCCATGCACGGCTGCGCGCGATCACATCAGCGCGGGAGGGAAAAGCCCATACCGCGAAGGCGGCAGTTCAAGAAGGATCAGAGAAACGTCATCAACGGCGCAGGTGGTCACACGACCAGCGCAAAACAACGACGATCGTGAACGTCTTCCCGCCAACTCAACGGGTATTCCGCATCAATTGCGCGGAGGGGTGGAGGGCGCGGCTGCAGGCGGCGTCGCCACATTCGATGGCTGCACCGCCGGCTCAGGCGCCAGCCGCTTCAGTTCCTCTTCCGACATCACTTCGAACACGCGCACCACGCGCTGCACGCCGTCCACGTTGCGGGCCACGCTGGTCGCGCGCTCGGCTTCCTTGGCGGTGACGCGGCCCATGAGATAGACCACGTTGTTGTGGGTGGTGACCTTGATGGCGGTGGTGGGGATGTCGCGCGCGTCCACGAAGCCGGCCTTGACGCGGCCCGTGATCAGCGTGTCGGAGGTGCGCTGCGAGAAGCCCGGCGAATTGATCACCTGCAGCTCGTTGACGATGGTGCGCACGTTGTCCACGCCCGAGACGATGCTCTGGGCCTGGGTCTTGGCCGCCTCGTTCTGCACCTCACCGGTGAGCAGCACCTGGCGGTTGTAGCTGTTGACGTAGACGTTGGCGCGGCCCCCGAGCTGCTCGCGGATGCGGCTGCTGGCGCGCATCTCGATGGTCTGGTCCTCGAGTTGCGTGCCCGAGCTGCGGCGGTCGGCCGCCACCAGCGCCGTGCCCACGGCGGCACCACCCAGCACCAGCGGCGCGCAGGCGGAGAGCAGGAAGGTGAAGCCGAGCGCGCCCAGCACGGCGGCGCCCAGTCGGAAGCGGGAGGTGGAAGCTTGAGGCTTGGTCATGCGGGGTTCTCCGTGTCGATGGGGGTGGAATCGGGCAGGCCGAGCAATTGGGAGTCCAGGCCGTCGGCCAGGCAATGCAGCACGAGCAACTGCACCTCGAGCACGCGCGAGGCCTGCTCGTGGGGCACGCCGATGTGCACGTCGGTGTCGCGCAACAGGGTGGCCACGCGGCCGCCGCGTGCGCCGGTGAGGGCCACCACGGTCATCTCGCGCTCGTGCGCGGCCTCGATGGCGGCCACCAGGTTGCCGGCCTGGCCGTCGGGGCTGACGACCAGCAGCACGTCGCCAGCCAGCCCCAGGGCATGGACCTGGCGCGCGAACATCTGGCGGCCGTCGAAATCGTTGGCGATGCCAGTGAGCACGGCGGCGTCGGCCGCCAGCGAATGCGCGGCCAGTCCGGGACGGTCGCGCTCGTGGCGGCCAAGGATGTGGACCACGAATTGCTGGGCGAGCGCGGCGCCGGCCCCGTTGCCGCAGGCGAGGACCTTGCCGCCGCCGGTGAGGCCGGCCAGCAGGGCCGACACCGCGGCCTCGACCACGGGAGCCAGGGCCGGCGCGCTCTGGTATTTGAGGTCGGCACTGTCGATGAACTGCTGCTGAATGCGCTGCAAGAGCATGGGGCGATGATAGCCGTGGGCTTCGTGTCAAAAAGAAAACGCGTCACCGGCATCGAATGCCGCGCGCAGCCATTGAAGCTCGCCACCGTCGCCATCGATGAGCACGGCGTCGAAGCGCATACGTGGCATGGACCGCTGCCGCGCCAGAAAGTGCCGCGCCGCGAACACGATGCGCCGGCGCTTGGCCAGGCCGATGCTCGCGGCTGCGCCGCCGTAGGCCCCCGAGCGGCGTTGCCGCACCTCGACGAAGACCAGCGTGCCGTCGGGCTCCCGCATAATCAGATCGATCTCGCCGCCACCGCGCCCGGGCGTGCGAAAGTTGCGCTGCACCAGCCGCAGCCCCTGGCGCTGCAGGTGCGCCAGGGCCCTGTCCTCGGCCCGTTGGCCCGCCTCGCGCGCCGCCTTAGGCGCCTCTGATTGAAACCACCGCACGTGTCACCCCCTGTCCTTGAACTGCTCCACGCCGCGCGCGCCGCGGCGGGTGCGCAGCATTTTCCCCAGGGCACGCTGTACATGCTGGCTACCCCTATCGGCAACCGCGCCGACATCGGTCTGCGCGCGCTGCATGTGCTCGATCTGGTGGACAGCGTGGCCTGCGAGGACACGCGCCACACCGCCTCGCTGCTGCAGTCCTATGGCCTGCACAAGCCGCTGATCGCGGCGCACGAGCACAACGAGAGCGAGGCCGCGCAGCGCGTGATCGCATTGCTTCGCGAGGGACAGCGCGTGGCCTACGTGAGCGACGCCGGCACGCCCGGCGTGAGCGACCCGGGCGCGCGCCTGGTCGCCGCCGTGCGCGACGCGGGCTTGCGCTGCGTGCCCGTGCCCGGCCCCAGCAGCCTCACCGCGCTGCTGAGCGTGAGCGGCCACGCGGGTTGGGACGGCAGTTTCCGCTTCGCCGGCTTCCTGCCGGTCAAGTCACAGGAGCGGCAGCGCGCGCTGCAAGCCATCGCCGACGACCCGCAGGCCTGCGCCCTGCTGGAGGCCCCGCACCGCATCGAGGCCCTGGCCCGGGAGATGGCCACCGCCCTCGGTCCGCGCGCGGTCACGCTCGGGCGCGAGTTGACGAAACAGTTCGAGGAGGTGGCGCACCTGCCGGCCGAGGCCCTGCCCGCCTGGCTGGCCGCCGATCCGAACCGCACGCGAGGCGAATTCGCCTTGCTGGTGCACCCGCGCGAGCGCGACACCACCGATGACGGCGCGCTGCCCGAGGCCGCGCTGCGCGTGCTCGACCGTCTGCTGGTGGATCTGCCGCTGAAAGCGGCCGTGAAGGCGGCTGCCGACATCACGGGCGCGCCGCGCAACGCGCTGTACGAGGCCGCGCTGGCGCGGCGCCCTCAGCCCTGAGGCCGGCGCGGCTCGTCGACCTCGCGCGCCTCCACGTCCACCACCTCGCCACGCGCCGCGGGGCCTTGCGGCGAGGCCGGGCCGCCACGCCACACGCCCTGCGAGTACTGCCGCGAGCGCTCGCGCAGGCGGCCGAATACCACCAGCGGCGCGGGCCGGCGCCCGGTGATGAGCGCCCACAGCGACATCCCCGCCACCGCCAGCACCGAGGCCAGCAGCAGGCTGACGAGGAAGACCGCCGCAGCCAGCCCCAGCGCGAGGCGCAGCACAAGGCCCGCCACGCGGCCCAGCAGATCGGCGAAAGCATTCATGGGTGAAAGAGCGGATGGGGTCACGTGAGTTCCGGCGTCCCGCGAGGGAGAAACGAATGAAACCGGCACTTGGGGACGGGCACGGCCATTGCAAGGTCCGCCCGTCGGTGCCGTTCATTCGCCACCGTGGACTGCTATTCTCGCCCGGCCACCCCTCGCGCCCATGAAATCCACCCTGACCCGAACCTTCCTGCGCGGCCTGATCACCTTCCTGCCGGCCGCGCTCACGCTGTACCTGCTGTACCTGCTTGTTGTTTGGACAGAGTCGCTGGCCCGCGCCTTGTTCAGCCCCTTCCTGGGCGATTTCTACCTGCCGGGCCTGGGCATCGTGCTCCTGGTGGGGCTGATCTTCGGGCTGGGCGTGCTGGTCTCGCGCCGCGAGGTCACGCGCGTGCTCTCGATCGCCGAGCTGCCCTTCACCAACCTGCCGGTGGTCAAGAGCATCTACTCCTCGCTGAAGAACTTCGCCGACTACTTCGCGCCGCACGACAAGGACCACCCCACGCAGCAGGTGGTGCTGCTGCGCGCGCCCGGTGGCGAGATGTCCATCGTCGGCCTGGTGACGCGGCAGAGCTTCTCCGGCCTGCCCGGCGCCCTGGGCGAGCTCGACCAGGTCGCCGTCTACCTGCCCATGGGCTACATGATCGGCGGCTACACGGTGTTCGTGCCGCGCACTTGGGTCACGCCGGTGGAGATGTCGGTGGAGGAGGCGATGCGCTCCTCGCTGATCGCCTGGATGGCCTCGGCCCGCGACAACAACGGCCGCGAGCCCGCCGCACCCGAACCCGGTCGCGAGCCGTACTGAGCCCGCGCGGAACTCGCCGGCCGCAACCGCTTCGAAGCGCCATGGCCACCCCCATCCGCACCCGCCGAACCCTGCTGCTGGGCAGCGCTGCGCTGATCGCCTCGCCCGGCTGGCTGAGCCCGGCGGTCGCGCAGAGTGGCGGCTTGCGCCCCACGCCGCGCCAGACCGAAGGCCCCTTCTACCCCGTGGCGCTGCCCGCCGACACCGACGCCGACCTGCTGCGCAACGGCCAGGTGCACTACGGCAAGGGCCAGGCCGCCTGGGTCGAGGGCACGGTGGTCGATCTCGACGGGCGCGCGCTGCAGGGGGCGGTGGTCGAGATCTGGCAGTGCGACGAGGCCGGCCACTACCACCACCCCGGCGACGGCAACCGCGCCGACCCGGCCTTCCAGGGCTTCGGCCGCGTGGCGGTGGACCGCGAGGGCCGCTACCGCTTTCGCACCATCCGCCCCGTGCCGTACAGCGGGCGCACGCCGCACATTCACGTGAAGGTCAAGCTGGACCGGATGGAGCTGCTCACCACCCAGCTCTATGTGCAGGGCGACCCGGGCAATGAGCGCGACGGCCTCTGGCGCCGGCTCGACGAGGCCGGCCGCGCGGCGCTGACGCGGCCGTTCGCGCCCGATGGCGGCGGCGTGAAGGCCACATTCCCCATCGTCGTACAGGCCTGAGGGGCACAGCGGCCCGCACAGCGGCGCAGCGTGGGGGCCGATACCATCGGCGCCCATCATGGATTCACTCACCCAGATCGCCCTCGGCTCGGCCGTGGCCGTGGCCACCATGGGCCGGCGCACCGCCGCATGGAAAGCGGCCCTGTGGGGCGCCATCGCCGGCACCCTGCCCGACCTCGACGCCTTCATCGACCACGGCGACGCCGTGCTCAACATGGTGCTGCACCGGGGCGAGTCGCACGCGCTCTTCTACCTCACGCTGTTCTCGCCGCTGCTGGCCTGGCTGGTGTCGCGCCTGCACGGCGAAGGCGCGCTGTTCAGGCGCTGGTGGCTCGCGCTGTGGCTGGTGCTGATCACGCACCCTTTGCTGGACACCATGACGGTGTACGGCACGCAGTTGCTGCTGCCCTTCACCAACCACCCTTTCGGCGTGGGCAGCGTGTTCATCATCGACCCGGCCTACACGGTGCCGCTCATCGCGGGCGTGGTGTTCGCGCTGGCGGCGCCACGCATCGGCCTGAAGGCCAACGCCATCGGCCTGCTGCTGAGCAGCGCCTACCTGGTGTGGAGCGTGGCGGCGCAGCAGCACGTGGCCCAGGTGGCGCGCGAGTCGCTGCGCGAGCAGGGCATCGCGGCCGATCGCCTGCTCGTGACGCCCGCCCCCTTCAACACCGTGCTGTGGCGCGTGGTGGCCATAGGGCCCGAGCGGTACGCCGAAGGCCACTACTCGCTGCTCGATGACACGACCACGATCGACTGGCGCCGCTACGACCGTGGCGCCGCATTGGCCGAGCGCCACGCCATGGTCGAAGGCCTGCGGCGCATGGCCGCCTTCACCCACGGCTTCTTTCGCGTGCAGGAAGACGAGGGCCGCCTGTACGTGACCGACCTGCGCATGGGCCAGGAGCCCAGCTACACCTTCCGCTTCGACCTGGGCACCGAGGCCGAGCGCGCGAACGGCCCGCGCCCCTCTCGGCTGGACGGCATGCGCATCGACGTGG
>NZ_DATIGV010000061.1:0-6950 GCF_035481345.1 Hydrogenophaga sp.
GGCGAGGGTCTCGATCAGCTCGTCCTTGGAGTCCGGCCCGGGGTGCAGGAACTCGGCGAGCTTTTGCAGGAATCCGCGTTTGTCGGGAAGCCGCAGGCCGCGCTGCGGCCCGCTACTGGGTGGGTGGTCGGCCACTGGGGAGGACGGTGGTTGTAACAACAGGCAAGGATACCCCATGGGTCTGAAGGGACAACCCCCCCGCGAGCCGGCGGCACGCCCGCCACGACCTCTCAGCCGCGCGCGCGGTCGCGGGCGTCGCGCACGCCCTGGCGGATTTCCTGCAGCAGGCGGATCACCCCCCAGAACTGCTTGGCCTGCGCCTTCAGGTGGTAGTCGGTCACGGCCAGTTGCTCGCCGAGCATCTCGCTCACACGCGAGTCGAAGTCGGCCGGCGGCAGGCGCAGATGCGCCTCGGTCTCGGAGCCGGCACGTTCGAGCACGGCGCCCGCGTTGCGCGCGATCTTGAGCATGGCGGTGTTTTCGGACAGGGCGTGGATGAAGAGCAAGGAGACGCCCTCGTTGCGCGCATGCACGACGGCGCGCTCGAACAGGCGGCTGCCATAGCCCTTGCCGCGCGAGGCCTTGGACACGGACACGCCGAACTCGGCGCAGGTGCGCAGTTGCGGATCGACCGAGAACGCCAGGTGGGCCATGGCGATGAGGTGCAGGCGCCGATTGAAGATGCCGAAGACCGCGTCGCGGTCGAAGTCGATGCGCTCGGCGTAGCGGCGGATCTGCTCGTCGGTGGCGGCGTAGCCGAAACGCAGGTAGCGGTCGGGCGGGTCCAGCGAGAGCAGGTGCTGCGCGATCTGGACGCGGTGGCCATCGTCGAGCGCGCGAATGGGCACCGTGGCGGTGTCGGCACGGGCGTCGCTCGGCGGCTTGGGAACGGGCGGGGCCATCGGGGCTCGGTAGGGCGGGCGAAAGCCCCGAGCTTGGCACGCCCCGGGACCGGCCGCAAGCGCAGCGAGCGCTCAGAGCGGCAGCGCGGTGGTGCTCTTGACGCGGTCCATGACGAAGCTGGTCTTGCAGTCCTGCACGCTGGGGTGCTTGAGCAGGGTGTCCATCATGAAGCGCGAATAGGCCGCCATGTCGGCCACCACCAGGCGCAACTGATAGTCCATGTCGCCGGTGAGGGCCACGCACTCCACCACCTCGGGCCAGGCCATCACGCTGGCACGGAACTCGTCCATGGGGTTGCGCTTGTTGCCCTCGGCGTGCTTTTCCAGGCGCACGTTGACGTGGGCCGTGAGGCCCAGACCCACGGCTTCCGGCCGCAGCAGGGCCACATAGCGCGCGATCACACCCGCCTCTTCGAGCCGGCGCACGCGGCGCAGCACGGCGCTGGCTGACAGGCCCACGGTCTCGGCCACCTGATCGTAGGTGGCGCGCCCGTCGGCCTGCAGGCTGCGCAGGATGGCTTTGTCGAGCTTGTCCAAGGCTTCCATGATTGTGATTGTGCACAAATCCTGCGTCTTGGACGAATGGTGCGCCCCAAAACGCCGGAATCGTGACACCCTGCGCCGATACAGTGGCCCTTCCCTCAGCCCCCCGAAAGAGACCGCCATGAACGCTGCCCTGCCCGCTTCCGCCACCAACTTTCAGGCTTGGGACAACCCGATGGGCACCGACGGCTTCGAGTTCATCGAATACGCCGCACCCGATCCCGTTGCCATGGGCGCGTTGTTCGAACGCATGGGCTTCAAGGCGATCGCGAAGCACCGCCACAAGGCTGTGACCCTGTACCGCCAGGGCGAGATCAACTTCATCATCAACGCCGAGCCCGACAGCTTCGCGCAGCGTTTCGCGCGCCAGCACGGGCCCAGCGTCTGCGCCATCGCCTTCCGCGTGAAGGACGCCAAGGCGGCCTACGAACGGGCCATCTCGCTGGGCGCCTGGGGCTATGCGGGCCAGGCCGGCCCGGGCGAGCTGAACATCCCCGCCATCAAGGGCATCGGCGACTCCATCATCTATTTCATCGACCGCTGGCGCGGCAAGAACGGCGCCCAGGATGGCGAGATCGGCAACATCGGCTTCTACGACGTGGACTTCGAGCCGCTGCCCGGGGCTGAGCTCAGCCCGGTGGGCCATGGTCTCACCTACATCGACCACCTCACCCACAACGTGCACCGCGGCCGCATGGCCGAGTGGGCCGACTTCTACGAGCGCCTGTTCAACTTCCGCGAGGTGCGCTACTTCGACATCGAGGGCCAGGCCACCGGCGTCAAGAGCAAGGCCATGACCAGTCCCTGCGGCAAGATCCGCATTCCGATCAACGAAGAAGGCAACGAGAAATCGGGCCAGATCCAGGAGTACCTGGACCGCTACCACGGTGAGGGCATCCAGCACATCGCCATGGGCTCGACCAACCTCTACGACACGGTGGACGCACTGCAGATGTCCGGCGTGAAGCTGCTCAACACCAGCGAGACCTACTACGAGCTGCTGCCCAAGCGCATTCCGAACCTGGCAGAGGACGTCGAGGCCCTGAAGCAGCGCAACATCCTGGTGGATGGTGCACCCGGCGAACTGCTGCTGCAGATCTTCAGCGAGAACCAGCTCGGCCCGATCTTCTTCGAGTTCATCCAGCGCAAGGGCAACCAGGGCTTCGGCGAGGGCAACTTCAAGGCACTCTTCGAGACCATGGAACTCGACCAGATGCGCCGCGGCGTGCTTCAGAAGTCCTGACCGGCCCACCGGAGAACCCCATGGCCGTCGAACCCGTCGTCTATGGCGCCAGCGAGCGCCCGCCGCGCGGCGACTATTCGCGCGCCCGCGAGGACTACACCTGCCCGCAGAACTGGTCGGCCTACACCGAGGCCGACCACGACACCTACCGCCGGCTCTACGAGCGTCAGAGCGCGTTGTTGCCGGGTCTGGCGGCGCAGGCCTTCATCGACGCCCTGCCCTCGCTTGGGGTGCGCGACCGCATTCCGCGATTCGATGAGATCAACGAACGCCTGAGGCCTGCCACCGGCTGGGAGATCGTGGCCGTGCCGGGGCTCATTCCCGAGCGGCCGTTCTTCGACCTGCTGGCGCACCGGCGCTTTCCCGTTACGGACTGGATCCGCACACCTGAGGAGTTCGACTACATCGTCGAGCCCGACGTCTTCCATGACCTGTTCGGTCACGTGCCGCTGCTGTTCAACCCGGTGTTTGCCGACTACGTGCAGCACTACGGCCAGGGCGGCCTGAAGGCGCACGACCTGGGTGCGGGCGAACTGCTGTCGCGCCTGTACTGGTACACCATCGAATTCGGGTTGATCCGCGAGCCGCAGGGCCTGCGCGCATACGGCGCCGGCATCCTCAGCTCGTCCGGCGAACTGCGTCACAGCGTCACCAGCCGGCGCGCGCGGCGCATCGCGCTCGACCTGGTGCGCTGCATGCGCACGCGCTACAAGATCGACGACTACCAGGCCACCTACTTCGTCATCGACAGCTTCGAGCAGCTCTTCGAGATGACCGCGCCCGACTTCACGCCGATCTACGAGACCGTGCGCTCGCTCGGCGAGTTGCCTGCCGACGCCAGCATCGCCAGCGATTCGCCCATCACCCTGGGATGAAACGCCAGGTCCACATGCGCTGCCGCGGGCACCAGGCGGTTGTCGGCGCCGGGCAACGTGGCGGTGGGCGCGGGGAAGACGATGTTGTCCGTGTCGGCGTACCAGCAGACGAAGCGTTCGTAAGGCGACTCGCCGCGCAGTTCGCGCTCGCGCGCAGCGAGTTGGCACAGCCAATCGCAGTCCACGCGCATCTGGCGGCCGTTGACCACGCGGCTGAAGCGGCCGATCCAGGTGCCGCGGTGGGGGCTGCCAATGGTGATCACGCGTTGCACGCGCGCAGGATGGCCTGGGTCAGCCGCCAGCCAGGCCCGAGCCGCGAGCCCGCCCATGCTGTGGCACACCAGAACCGGCTTGTCCTCGCCGAGCCACTCGGCCCGCCGAACAGCGGCCTCGACCTGCGGAACATAGGCATCGATCGAACCGAACACCGGTTCGAGATTGACAGTGGCATACGCCGTCCCGCGCTCGCGCAGAGCCCGCAACCACGGCAGCCAGAACCCCCGGTTGCACACGAAGCCATGCACCAACACCACCGCGGCTCCTTTCTGCGGCGCCGCGCTGTCCGGCAGCGTCTGCCAGCGAAACGGCTGTCGCCAAGCGAACACCTGCGGCGCCACGCGCACCTCGCGCCACCACGCGCGGACCCAAGCGCTCGGTTTCGTGGTGGCAGCCGCTTCGCGCCGATTCACCCAGGCGGCCAGCGCGAATTCAAGGCCCAAGGCCCAGGCGTGTCCGAACAAGACCACTACGGCCACCACCAGCGCCCAAGCCAAGTGGCCTCCCGCCCACAGCAGGCCGGCGCCCAACAGGGTCAGCACGCCGCCGAACACCAGCAGGCGCTGCAAATCGGCCAGGGCTGAACGGGAGGTAGGATGTGGCGTCGGTTCGCGCATGCGTCGACTATCTCACGCCATTGGCATTCATCACCGCTGATCACGCCGGGTTTTCGCCATGACATCGGACACCAGCTTCGCTGCCCAAATCCGCGGCCACCTTCAGCAGGTGGCGGGTTTGCGCACGCAAGCCGCAGACACTGATCGGCTGGCGGCGGTGCAGGCTGTGAAGCGGCTCCAAGCCCAGCGCTTTCGGGCCAGCTACAGCGACCTCAGCCGCAGCACCCGCACCCAGCCCGCGCTGCGGTTCTTTCTTGATGAGTTGTACGGTGAGCACGACTTTTCCCGCCGGGATGAGCAGTTCGGGCGCATCGCCGGTGCGCTCGAACGTCTCTTTCCCGCTGCCGTCGGGCAACTCGCGGTGGACTTGACGGAGATGCACGCGCTCACCGAAACGCTTGACCATGCCCTGGCCAGCCATTGGCAGGTCCTCCCTGCGGAGGCGGGCAGCGCCGAACGCTACATCCTCGCTTGGCGCCGGTGCGGCGCCCGTCGGGAGCGGGAACGCCAGTTGGCCGTGGTGCAGCACATGGGCGCCGAGCTGCAGCGGCTTACCCGTATGCGTTCGCTGCGGCTGGGTCTGCGCATGATGCGCAAACCCGCCGAAGCGGCCGGGCTGGACGCCCTGCAACACTTTCTGGAGAGCGGCTTCGATGCGTTCGCGGCGCTCGGCGACGCTTCTTCGTTCCTGCGGACCATCGCGCAAAGGGAGGCGCAATGGATCGAGACCCTGTTTGACGCTCCGTTGGCGGACGCCTGTCACCGACTCGACGTAGAACTGTCCCGCGCGGCGCCTTGAGTTGCGTGCCCATCCCACAATGGCGCATGGCGGACACTCACAACCCCAGAATCGCAACCGACTCGCGGCTCGCGGCTCTCGGCATCACGGTCCTTGAACGGGGCTGGTTGTCCGCCAACAACGTCGTCATGCGCGCGGACACAGGCGGCCTGGTCGTCGACACCGGCTACGCCACGCACGCCGAGCAGACCGTGGCCTTGATCCAGGAGACGCTCGAGGGCTGTCCCCTTGAACGGGTGGTGAACACCCACTTGCACAGCGACCACTGCGGCGGGAATGCCGCGCTGCGTCGTGCTTGGCCGCACTTGCGCATCGGCATTCCCCCGGGTCTGGCGCCTGCGGTGCGCGACTGGGACCCGGTCGCCTTGACCTATGTGCCCACCGGCCAAATCTGTCCGCGCTTCGACTACGACGAGCTCGTCCACCCTGGGGATCGCTTTCGGATCGGGGGGCTGCAGTGGACGGCGCACGCGGCGCCGGGTCACGACCCCCACGCCATTCTTCTTCATGAGCCGAATCAGGGCATCCTGATTTCGGGAGATGCCCTATGGAACAACGGCTTCGGCGTCGTCTTTCCAGAACTCGATGGCGCCAATGCGTTTGACGAGGTGGCCGATACACTCGATCTCATCGAGGCGCTGTCGCCGTCAGTCGTGATTCCTGGACATGGTCCCGTGTTCCAAGGCGCCTCCGTTCCAGTCGCCTTGGCTCGCGCCCGCAGCCGCCTACTACAGTTTCAGCGCGACCCCGCCAAGCACCGATGGCATGCGCTTAAGGTAATGATCAAGTTCAAGATGCTTGAACTGCAACGAGTGGAGCGCAAGGAACTGCAAGCCTGGTTTGATTGTTCGGCTTATTTCATCCGCATTGCCCGGATTGATCGAGAGCAATCGCCTTCCGAAATACTCGACGCCCTGCTGAACGATTTGCAACAAGCACAGGCACTTGCAATAGTTGGCAATTGGATTCTCAACCAATAGAACCAATCCATCGTTCGAGACTCTTCTTTCCTCGGGGTCGGCGCCGAAAAAAGAACAACCCCCCACCGCTGGTGGCGGAGGGGGGTTGAGGGATAAGAGCCTGACGATGACCTACTTTCACACGGGAATCCGCACTATCATCGGCGCAAAGGCGTTTCACTGTCCTGTTCGGGATGGGAAGGAGTGGGGCCACCTTGCTATGGTCGTCAGGCATAACGGGTTGCCTGGCTGAGGCTTACTCAGCCAAGCGAATTCATAGAGTCGGATCGGTCTTTGGGACGGATCACATCAGCGTGTCATTTGATTGCGCACAACGATGGCATAGCGTTGCATTTGCCTTTGATGGTGACATCAAAGTTATAGGGTCAAGCCGCACGGGCAATTAGTACTGGTTAGCTTAACGCATTGCTGCGCTTCCACACCCAGCCTATCAACGTCGTGGTCTACGACGACCCTTTAGGGGGCTCAAGGCCCCGGCAGATCTCATCTTGGAACGAGTTTCCCGCTTAGATGCTTTCAGCGGTTATCTCTTCCGCACTTAGCTACCCGGCAATGCCACTGGCGTGACAACCGGTACACCAGAGGTGCGTCCACTCCGGTCCTCTCGTACTAGGAGCAGGCTTCCTCAAATCTGCAGCGCCCACGGAAGATAGGGACCAAACTGTCTCACGACGTTTTAAACCCAGCTCACGTACCTCTTTAAATGGCGAACAGC
>NZ_DATIGV010000062.1:0-23662 GCF_035481345.1 Hydrogenophaga sp.
GTTCCGCGGCGCGGCGCGCTACATCAGCGCCGACTTCGCCGAGGCCTTCGCCATGGAGTGCGAGGCGCTCAAGCGCGTGCGCGAGGACATGGGCCTCACCAACGTGCAGGTGATGGTGCCCTTCGTGCGCACGCTGGCGCAGGCCCAGCGCGTGACCGAACTGCTGGCAGCCAAGGGCCTCAAGCGCGGCGAGAACGGCCTGCAGCTCATCATGATGTGCGAGATCCCGAGCAACGCCGTGCTGGCCAAGGACTTCCTGCAGTTCTTCGACGGCTTCTCCATCGGCTCGAACGACCTCACCCAGCTCACCCTGGGCCTGGACCGCGACTCGGGCCTGGAGCTGCTGGCGCACGACTTCGACGAGCGCGACCCGGCCGTGCGCGCGCTGCTCAAGCTGGCCATCGGCGCCTGCAAGGCCGAGGGCAAGTACGTGGGCATTTGCGGCCAGGGCCCCAGCGACCACCCCGACTTCGCGCAGTGGCTGCGCGACGAGGGCATCAGCTCGATCTCGCTCAACCCCGACACGGTGGTCGACACCTGGCAACTGCTGGCGCAGCCCGGGGTCTGAGGTCTTCGGTATTCACTGCCACAACGGCCGGGGAGACCCGGCCGTTTTTCATTGCGCCGCAGCGAAGCACCCACGGGAAAACCCCGAGAGGGTTTGACCTGCCTGATGGGCTTGTCTGACACCTTTGTAAGAAGGCGGTAAGTTGCCCGCCCAGAATCGCGGCAATTCAAGGGTCACCCTCGCATGCTGCTGTTTCTCTCCATCGTCAAGCTGATCTGCGAGATCGCGCTCATGGCGCTGTTCGGTCAGTGGGTGCTGGGTCTGCTGGCCGGTGCCAAGCGCGACACGAACCTCTTCTACCAGTTGCTCCAGCAGGTCGGCCGGCCCTTCGTGGTGGCGGCGCGCTTCATCACGCCGCGCAGCATCGTGCTCGACCGCCACGTGCCACTGGTGGCTTTCCTCGTGCTGGCTTTCGCGTGGATCGTGGTGACGGCGCTGCGCATCCAGCATTGCCTGCGCATCGGTGTGGAGCTGTGCAAATGAACGACGCCCTCAACCGCGGTTTCCTGCGGCTGCAGATCAAGGCCCTGCTGGTGTTCAACCGGCGCGCCGCGGCACTCGAGCGCGTCGATCGCCTGCTCGGCATGGATGCGCAAGACGCCTACGCCTGGGCGACGCGCGCCCACGTGCTGGCCGAGCAGGGCGACAAGGCCGGTGCCGCCGATGCGCTCGAGCACCTCGTCGCGATCCAGCCGCAACACGCGGCGGGCTGGTTCAACCTGGGCTTCCTGCGCGAAGACCTGGGCCGCATCGACGAGGCCGAGGCGGCCTTTCGCCAGGCCATCGCGCTCGACGACCGATTCGACCGGGCCTGGTATGGCCTGGCCCTGTGCCTGATCCGCCAGCGCCGTTTCGACGACGCCGTGGTCGCGCTCAAGCGCAACACCGAACTGCAGCCCATGAGCCCGTACGGCTGGTACCAGCTGGCGCGGGTTCATGTCGACCGGCAAGAACCCGAGGAGGCGGCGAAGATCATTCGCCACCTTCGAAAGTTCGAGCCCAAGGTGGCCGCTCAGCTGGAGCGTGAAACGGGTCTGGGGAAATCCCCCGCCTGAAGCGCGCTGCCGCCGCGCGGCTGAGCAAAAAGGGGCGTCCGGCGTGAGCCGGAGGCCGAGAACACGGACCGGTTGCAGGCCGCCATGAGGAGACGGCGGTGTCCGTGATGTGCCCGAAAGGGTCTTGTTGATGGAGGTCGATGCAATGCAATTGACGGAAAAGCACCGCCACTACTGGCGGAAGAACCTCAACATCACGGCCATATTGCTCGCAATCTGGTTCTTCGTGACGTTCGTGGTGGGCTACTACGCCAGGGATCTGAACTTCAACTTCTTCGGTTGGCCGTTCAGCTTCTGGGTCGGGGCGCAGGGCGCGTTGGTGGTCTACGTGGCCATCATCGGGTTCTACGCCTGGTACATGAACAAGCTCGACATCGAACACGGTGTCGACGAGACCGAGGAGTGAACCATGGCTGGCATGTTTGAAACCGGCGCAGCCGGCGGTGCAGGCGGAAACGCCGCCTTCAAGAAGCAGCTCAACAAGGTCTACAAGTGGTACACGGGCGGCTTCTTCGTCTTCGTGGTCGCCCTGGCCATCTTCGAACAGCTCGGGCTCTCGCGCGAGTGGATCGGCTTCATCTTCCTGATCGCCACGATCGCCCTGTACGCGGGCATCGGCATCATGAGCCGCACCACCGACGCAGCCGAGTACTACGTGGCCGGGCGCCGCGTGCCAGCCGTCTACAACGGCATGGCCACCGGCGCCGACTGGATGTCGGCCGCGTCCTTCATCGGCATGGCCGGCACGCTGTACCTCACGGGTTACGGCGGCCTGGCCTTCATCATGGGCTGGACGGGTGGCTATTGCCTGGTGGCGCTGTTTCTCGCGCCGTACCTGCGCAAGTTCGGCCAGTTCACCATCCCCGACTTCCTGGGTGAGCGCTACGGCGGCAACCTGCCGCGGTTCCTGGGCATCTTCGCCGCCATCCTCTGCTCCTTCACCTACGTGGTGGCGCAGATCTACGGCGTGGGCATCATCACCGCGCGCCTCACGGGCGTGGCCTTCGAGCTCGGGGTCTTCCTCGGCCTCGGCGGCATCCTGGTGTGCTCGTTCCTGGGTGGCATGCGCGCGGTGACCTGGACGCAGGTGGCGCAGTACATCATCCTGATCATTGCCTACATGATTCCGGTGGTGTGGCTGTCGGTGAAGCAGACCAGCGTGCCCGTGCCGCAGGCGATCTATGGCCAGCAGCTGGTCAAGGTCACCGAGGCCGAGCAGCGCCTGATCAACGATCCGAAGGAGCTCGAAGTCCGTGGCGTCTTCAAGGCACGCTCCGACGCCCTGGCTGAAAAGCTGAAGGATCCGGCCGCCGCGCTGACCGCGGACAAGGCCGCGGCCGACAAGCGCCTGGCCGACGCGCGCGCCGCCAATGCGCCGAGCGCCGAGATCGCTGCCGCCGAAAAGGCCGTGGCCGACCTGCCCAAGGACCCCGACGCCGCGAAGAAGGCCTGGACCGCGCAGAAAGCCGCGGCCGACGCCAAGACCCGTCCGCTCAACGGCATGCCGCGCCACGCCGCGCAGTACGCCGGCGACCCGAACGGTGATGCCGCCGCGCAGAAGACCTTCAATGAGTCGCGCCGCAACTTCCTCGCGCTCATCTTCTGCCTGATGGTGGGTACCGCCGCGCTGCCGCACATCCTGATGCGCTACTACACGGTGCCCAGCGTGAAGGAGGCCCGCCAGTCGGTGACCTGGTCGCTGTTCTTCATCTTCCTGCTGTACTTCACGGCGCCCGCGCTGGCGGTGCTGGTCAAGTTCGAGGTGCTGAACGTCCTCGTGGGCACACCGTTCAACAACCTGCCGGAATGGATAGCGGCCTGGAACCGCGTCGACCCGACCCTGCTGTCGGTGAGCGACGTCAACAAGGACGGCATCCTGCAGCTCAACGAGATGAGCATCGGCGGCGACATCATCGTGCTGGCCACCCCGGCCATCGGCGGGCTGCCGTACGTCGTCTCGGGTCTGGTGGCGGCTGGCGGCCTGGCCGCGGCGCTGTCCACCGCCGACGGCCTGCTGCTGACCATCGCCAACGCGCTGTCGCACGACCTGTACTACAAGATGATCGACCCCAACGCCTCGACGGCCCGCCGCGTCACCATCTCCAAGACGCTGCTGCTGGTTGTGGCCCTGGCCGCTGCCTACGTGGCGGCCCAGAAGCCGGCCGACATCCTGTTCCTGGTCTCCGCGGCCTTCTCGTTCGCGGCGGCGGCGTTCTTCCCGGCCCTGGTGCTCGGCATCTTCTGGAAGCGCGCCACCGGCATCGCCGCCTCGCTGGGCATGATCGCCGGTCTGGGGATCACCTTCTACTACATGGCCACCACCCAGCCCTGGATGCGCGGCATCTTCGGCGTCACCTCGCCGGTGGAGCTGTGGTTCGGTATCCAGCCGATCTCGGCGGGCGTGTTCGGCGTGCCCCTGGGCATCGCCGTCATCGTCCTGGTCAGCCTGGTCACCCCGGCGCCGAGCAAGAAGATCCAGGAGCTGGTGGAGCACGTGCGCTACCCCAACCTCAAGGCCGCCTGATCGGCGCCTGAGAAGCCCCTCACCCGCCCCGGTGGCGGGTGAATCCAGGCCCGGACCACCGCAAGGTGGCCCGGGCCTTTCACTTTTGTATAATCGCGGGCTTGCCTTGCTGCACCCCTGCTGACGCCTGGGGGCAGCTGTCAACCTCCCCGGCCAGGGTCTTCCGGTCGGCCGGGGTCATCCACAAGGAGAGTCCATGCGTCACTATGAGATCGTCTTGCTGATCCACCCGGATCAGAGCGAACAGGTTCCGGCCATGCTGGAGCGCTACAAGGGCATGATCACCGCCGGCGGCGGCAAGATCCACCGCGTTGAAGACTGGGGCCGCCGTCAACTGGCGTACCAGATCAACAAGCTGTCCAAGGCCCACTACCTCTGCGTCAACATCGAGGCCGACCAGGCCGTGATGAACGAGCTGGAGCACGCCTTCCGCTTCAACGACGCCGTGCTGCGCCACCTGAGCGTGCAGCGCAAGAAAGCCGACACCGGCCCGTCGTCCATGATGAAGACGGTCGAGCGCGAAGAGGCCCGCAAGGCCCAGCAGCAGTCGCAGGAGCAATCCGCCTGACGCCCGTGGCGTGAGGCTCGCGGGAATCGGGTGAACCGTCTCCAGTTGCAGGCCGCGGTGGTGCAGGTGCAGAACCTGCGTTACACGCCGGCAGGCATCCCGGTGCTCAACCTCGTGCTCGAGCACGAGTCGCAGCAGACCGAACTGGACACGCCCCGAACCGTCGCCCTCCAGATCCGTGCCGTGGCCTTCGGGCCCCTGGCCGAGACCCTGCAGAAGCAGGCGCTCAACGAACTGGCGGTGTTTGACGGTTTCCTCGCGAACGCGCGCAACGGCAAAGGCGTGGTTTTCCACATCCAGGCATTCAGCAAGACATAGGAAAGGCCCATCATGGCTGCACCCAAGCGTTTCAACAAAGACAAGCGCCCCAAGCGCAACACCCAGTCGCTGCTCTTCAAGCGCAAGCGCTTCTGCCGCTTCACCGTCGCCAAGGTCGAAGAGGTGGACTACAAGGACATCGACGTCCTGCGCGACTTCATCTCTGAAAACGGCAAGATCATTCCCGCGCGCCTGACCGGCACCCGCGCGATCTACCAGCGCCAGGTCACCACCGCCATCAAGCGCGCGCGCTTCCTGGCCATGCTGCCCTACAGCGATCAGCACCGCGTCTGATTGAGGAGCCCGACATGCAAGTGATTCTTCTCGAAAAAGTCCACAACCTCGGCGCGCTTGGCGATGTCGTCAAGGTCAAGGACGGCTACGCCCGCAACTTCCTGATCCCCACTGGCCAGGCCCGCCGCGCCACCAAGGACGCCCTGGAGGCCTTCGAAGCCCGCCGCGCCGAGCTGGAAAAGGCCGCTGCCGCCAAGCTGGCCGCTGCCCAGGCCCAAGGCGAAAAGCTCGCCGCCACCAGCCTCAAGCTCACGCAGAAAGCCGGCGTGGATGGCCGCCTGTTCGGCTCCGTCACCAACCACGACGTGACCGACGAGCTGCACAAGCTGGGCTTCAAGGACGTGGTGAAGTCGCAGGTGCGCATGCCCAATGGCCCGCTGAAGGCCGTGGGCGACTACACGGTGCAGGTCAACCTGCACACCGACGTCACGGTCGACGTGGCGGTCTCGGTGCTGGGCGAAACCGCCTGATACCCGCAAGCCGTCTGGCTTGCCGAAAGCCGCTGTCTTCGGGCAGCGGCTTTTCTTTTTCTACCGCCGGGCTGGTCACAGCCTATTCACGCAGTTGCGCACAGGCTTATCCACTGGCCTTCGATCGAGCGCATGCGTACCATGCCCCTTTGCCTTGACGTCGCATGTCCACCGCCTTTTCCAGCCCTTTCCCCGACTTCGGTAGCGGCCTCGACGACACCGGCGACCGTCAGGTCGCCCAGCTCCGCGTCCCCCCGCATTCCATCGAAGCCGAATCCAGCGTGCTGGGCGGCCTGCTGCTCGACAACGGTGCCTGGGACCGCGTCGCCGACCTGCTCAACGATTCCGACTTCTACCGCTACGAGCACCGCCTCGCGTACTCGGCCATCGCCGCGCTGGTCAACGCGTCCAAGCCGGCCGACGTGGTGACGGTGTTCGAGCACCTGCAGAACCTGGGCAAGGCCGAGGAGGCGGGAGGCTTGGCCTACCTCAACTCGCTCGCGCAGTACGTGCCCAGCGCGGCCAACATCCGCCGCTACGCCGAGATCGTGCGTGAGCGCGCCGTGTTGCGCAAACTCGTGGCCGCCAGCGACGAGATCTCCACCTCCGCCTTCAACCCGCAAGGCAAGGCGGTCGCCAAGATCCTCGACGAGGCCGAGCAGAAGATCTTCAAGATCGGCGAGGAAGGCTCGCGCATGAAGGAAGGCTTCCAGTCGATGGACCGACTGGTGGTCGACCTGCTGGATCGCGTGCAGGAGATGGCCGACAACCCGCAGGACGTGACCGGCGTTCCCACGGGTTTCATCGACCTCGATCGCATGACGGCGGGCCTGCAGGGGGGCGACCTGATCGTGCTGGCGGCGCGCCCGTCCATGGGTAAAACCGCCTTTGCGATCAACATCGCCGAGCACGTGGCCCTCAACGAAGGCCTGCCCGTGGCCGTGTTCTCCATGGAAATGGGGGCTGCCCAGCTCGCGGTGCGTATCGTGGGCTCCATCGGCCGCATCAACCAGGGCCACCTGCGCACCGGCAAGCTCACCGACGAGGAATGGCCGCGCCTGACCGAGGCCATCGAGAAGCTGCGCCACGTCTCATTGCACATCGACGAGACGCCAGGCCTCACGCCGAGCGAGCTGCGCGCGAACGCGCGGCGCCTGGCGCGTACCTGCGGCAAGCTGGGCTTGATCGTGGTGGACTACCTGCAGCTCATGAGCGGCTCCAGCAGCGACGGCGGCGACAACCGCGCCACCGAGCTCGGCGAGATCTCGCGCGGCCTGAAGATGCTGGCCAAGGAGCTGCAGTGCCCGGTGATCGCGCTGTCCCAGCTCAACCGCTCGGTCGAGCAGCGCACCGACAAGCGTCCGATGATGAGCGACCTGCGCGAATCCGGCGCCATCGAGCAGGACGCGGACATCATCATGTTCATCTACCGCGACGAGTACTACACCAAGGACGCCTGCAAGGAACCCGGGGTGGCGGAGATCATCATCGGCAAGCAGCGAAACGGCCCCACGGGGACCGTCAAGCTGGCCTTCCTGAACATGCTGACGCGCTTCGAGTCGCTCGTCGGCGGCGGCGACTACTAGCCCCCACGCTCCGCCGCTGCGCGGGTCGCTGCCTCCTTGCCTTACAGAACTTCAGACGCGAAGTCCGCGAGGCGCGAGCGCTCGCCGCGTGCCAGGGTGATGTGCCCGCCGTGCGGCCAGCCCTTGAAGCGGTCCACGGCGAAGGTCAGGCCCGAGGAGCCCTCGGTGAGGTAGGGCGTGTCGATCTGGGCCAGGTTGCCCATGCAAATCATCTTGGTGCCGGGGCCCGCGCGTGTGATCAGCGTTTTCATCTGCTTGGGCGTCAGGTTCTGCGCCTCGTCGATGATCACGTACTTGTTCATGAAGGTGCGGCCGCGCATGAAGTTCATGCTCTTGACCTTGATGCGGCTGCGGATGAGTTCGTTGGTGGCGGCACGGCCCCATTCACCGGCATTGCCGCCATCGCCCTTGGCCAGGAACTCCAGGTTGTCGTCGAGCGCGCCCATCCAGGGGCCCATCTTCTCTTCTTCGGTGCCGGGCAGGAAGCCGATGTCCTCGCCCACGCTCACCGTGGCGCGGGTCATGATGATCTCGGTGTAGCGGCGATCGTCGAGCACCTGCGTGAGGCCGGCGGCCAATGCCATCAGCGTCTTGCCCGTGCCGGCCGTGCCGGCCAGCGTCACGAAGTCGATCTCCGGGTCCATCAGCAGGTTCAGCGCGAAGTTCTGCTCGCGGTTGCGGCTGGTCACGCCCCACACGGCGTTCTTGAGGTGGGTGTAGTCCTTGAGCGTCTTGAGCACCGCGGTCTTGTCGCGGATTTCGGTCACGCGCGCATACAGCGAGGGCTCGCCAGGCGCCTCGAAATAGACGAACTGGTTGATGTAGAACTGACTCACCGCCGGGCCGCTGACGCGGTAGAAGGTGTGGCTGCCGCTCTGCCAGCTTTCGATGGTCTTGCTCTGGCGCGTCCAGAAGTCCTGGGGCAGCGCGAGCGAGCCGGGGTAGAGCAGTTCGCCGTCGTCCAGGGTCTTGTCGTTCTCGTAGTCCTCGGCGGCCAGGCCCAGCGCGCGTGCCTTCACGCGCATGTTGATGTCCTTGGACACCAGGATGACCTCACGCTCGGGGTAGCGCTGGCGCAATGCAGCCACCACGCCCAGGATCTGGTTGTCGGCCTTGCCCCGCGGCAGGGAAGGCGGCAGCTCGCTCAGCAGCGGCTCTGTCTGGAAGAAGAGCAGGCCGCGTGCGGACTGGTGACCGGTCGCCGACAGCTTGAGGCCCTTGGTCATGTCGCCACCGACCTGCGCGGCCAGCGCGTCGAGGTTGCGGCTGGTCTGGCGGCCGTTGCGCGCCACTTCCGTCATGCCCTTCTTGTGGCCGTCGAGTTCCTCGAGCACGATCATCGGCAGATAGATGTCGTGCTCTTCGAAGCGGAAGAGGCTCATCGGATCGTGCAGCAGCACGTTGGTGTCCAGCACGAACAGGCGGGCGGGGCCGCCGCTGGCGCCCTTGCCGACGCTGCGGCGCCGCGCGGCGGCCACGGGCGAGGGGGTGGCGGGCGCGGCCACCGCGGGCGCGGCCGGCTCGGGGCGTTCGGGGCGGCTCTTGAGTTCCAGGGCCGGTGCGGGAGCGGGCGCGCGGCGGGTCTTGGCGGCCGGTGCCGGACGCGTCTTGCGCGGCGCGGGCGTGTCGACCGGCTCGGGTGCCGTCAGCGTGTCGTCGTCCGGGAGGATGTTCAGGCCGCCGGTGCGCTCGTCGAAGTCTTCGAGGCTGGCGTTGGAGGCCTTCAGGGAGTAGGCGTCGGGGGCGAGGAGGGCGGCGCGTTTGGAGGGGGCGGGGGGCAGGGGCATGTGGGCTTCAGCGTGCGGGCTCGAAAAAACAAAAAGCCGCCGGGAGAACCGGGCGGCTTTGCGTGCGTCGGACGGGAGGGAAACAGCGGTGGACGGGGAAGATGCCCGAAGACATGCAAACCACTATACACCTTCCAAATGTCGCCGAACGCGCGGCGTGACGGTGGGGCAGCAAGGTGTCGCTGCGCCGCACCATCGGCGGATCAGGCGGCCTTCTTGAGCGCCTTGACCGCCTTGAGCACCTCTTCGACGTGGCCCGGCACCTTCAGGCCGCGCCACTCCTGGCGCAGCACGCCATCGGGGCCGATCAGGAAGGTGCTGCGCTCGATGCCCTTGACCTTCTTGCCGTACATGATCTTGTTCTTGACCACGCCGAACATGTGGCACATCTTTTCCTCGGTGTCGGCGATCAGCTCGAAGGGCAGTTCGAGCTTGGCCTTGAAGTCGTCGTGCGACTTCATGTTGTCGCGCGAGACGCCAAACACCTGGGCGCCGGCCTTGACGAAATCCTTGTACTTGTCGCGAAATTGCATGGCCTCGGTGGTGCAGCCGGGCGTGTTGTCCTTGGGGTAGAAATACAGCACGAGCGTCTGCCCGAGGTGGCTCTGGTGGCTGACCTTGATGCCGCCGGTGGCCTGGGATTCGAACTCGGGGATGGGTTTGTTGACAACGACGGCCATGCTGTGGAGACCCCTGACGTAAGTGGATGGTGTTGCGTTGGCTGCCCGAACGGCCGGACGGGCGCTCCGTATGCATACGGAAGGTCTGGCCGGGCAACAACCCGCTATTTTACCTCTTTGAGGCCCCGATTACCCAGATACGGACGGGGATCCACCTTCTTGTATGAGGGCAGCGGTGACGCGCCGCCCCTCACCGGCCAGGATGTTGTAGGTCCGGCACGCAGCCGCGGTGTCCATCGTTTCAACGCCAATGCCCCGTTCGAGCAGGCTTCGCAGGAGGCGCGGCGCGACGAAACGCAACCGCGAACCACTGCCGAAGATCACCAGTTCGGGTGTGACGCCGGTCGGGTCGACCAGCTCCTCGAAGTGGGCCGGGGTCAGGTCTTCGGGGCGGCGGCAGTTCCAGGGGCGCAACTGCCCGGCCGCCGTCAGGACCACGCTGGCCTCGTGCCGTTCGCCGTTGACCGCGATCCAGCCTTCGCCGAGCGAGGTGATGGCGAGTTGGTGGGGTGTGTCGGCGTGCAGTTTCATGGGGCGTTCGCGCCCTGGGCGGGTCGGGGAACTGTGGTCAAATTGCCGGTTTGCTCGTGGCCAGCGTGGCTTGCATCTTAGCCCTGCGTGTCGCGTTCCCGTCGTCGGAGGGACTTTGAAGACCATCCAGAAATCCGCCAAGCTTGCCAACGTCTGCTACGACATCCGCGGTCCCATCATGGACGCGGCGCGGCAGATGGAGGAAGAGGGCCACAAGATCATCAAGCTCAACATCGGCAACCTGGCGGTGTTCGGCTTCGATGCGCCCGAGGAAATCCAGCAGGACATGATCCGCAACCTGCCCAATTCGGCGGGTTATTCCGACAGCAAGGGCATCTTCGCGGCGCGCAAGGCGGTGATGCACGAGACCCAGTTGCAGGGCATCAAGGGCGTCACGCTGGACGACATCTACCTCGGCAACGGCGCGAGCGAGCTGATCGTGATGGCGACCAACGCCTTGCTGGACGATGGCGACGAGTTGCTGCTGCCGGCCCCCGATTACCCGCTGTGGACGGCGGCGACCAGCCTGTCGGGTGGCACGCCCGTGCACTACATGTGCGAGGAATCCAAGGGCTGGATGCCCGACATCGACGACATCCGCCGCAAGATCACGCCTGCCACCAAGGGCATCGTGGTCATCAACCCGAACAACCCCACGGGGGCGCTGTACTCGAAGGAGTTGTTGCAGCAGATCGTGGCCATCGCGCGCGAGCACGGCCTGGTGATCTTCGCCGACGAGGTCTACGACAAGGTGCTCTACGACGGTGTGAAGCACGTGCCGATCGGCAGCCTGTCCGAGGACGTGCTCACGCTCACCTTCAATTCGCTGTCCAAGAGCTACCGTTCCTGCGGCTACCGCGCGGGCTGGCTGGTGGTGTCGGGCGACAAGAAGCCCGCCAAGGACTACATCGAGGGCCTGAACATGCTCTCGAACATGCGCCTGTGCGCCAACGTGCCGGGGCAGTGGGCGATCCAGACCGCGCTGGGCGGCTACCAGAGCATCAACGACCTGGTGCAGGAGGGCGGGCGCCTGCGCCGCCAGCGCGACCTGGCCTACGAACTCATCACGGCGATCCCGGGGGTGAGCTGCGTCAAGCCCCAGGCGGCGCTGTACATGTTTCCCAAACTCGATCCGGCGATCTACCCCGTGCAGGACGACCAGCAGATGTTCCTGGAATTGCTGCAGGAAACGCGCGTGATGCTGGTGCAGGGCTCGGGCTTCAACTACCCCGACAACCAGCACTTCCGCATCGTCTTTTTGCCGCACGAGGACGACCTGCGCGAGGCCATCGGCCGCGTCGCGCGCTTCCTCGAACACTGGCGAAAACGCCACGGCAACTGAGTTCTTCTTTTCTGACCGACCGATGAAACCGATTCAAGTGGGCCTGCTGGGCATTGGCACCGTGGGCAGCGGCACCTTCAACGTGCTGCAACGCAACCAGGAAGAGATCCGCCGCCGCGCCGGCCGCGGCATCGAGATCACCATGGTGGCCGACCTCGACGTGGCGCGCGCCAGGGCCGTGGTGGGCGATGGCGTCGCCGTCGTGAGCGACGCGCGCGAAGTCATCGCCAACCCCGACATCGACATCGTGATCGAGCTCATCGGCGGCTACGGCATCGCCAAGGCGCTGGTGATGGAGGCCATCTCGGCCGGCAAGCACGTGGTCACGGCCAACAAGGCCCTGCTGGCGGTGCACGGCACCGAGATCTTCGCCGCCGCCTCGGCGCGCGGCGTGATCGTGGCCTTCGAGGCCGCGGTGGCCGGTGGCATCCCCATCATCAAGGCGCTGCGCGAGGGCCTCTCAGCCAACCACATCGAGTGGATCGCCGGCATCATCAACGGCACCACCAACTTCATCCTCTCCGAGATGCGTGACAAGGGGCTCGACTTCGAGGTCGTGCTCAAGGAAGCGCAGCGCCTGGGCTACGCCGAGGCCGACCCGACCTTCGACATCGAGGGTGTGGACGCCGCGCACAAGGCGACGATCATGAGCGCCATCGCCTTCGGCGTCCCGGTGCAGTTCGACAAGGCGCACGTCGAGGGCATCACCAGGCTGTCGGCCACCGACATCCGCTACGCCGAGCAGCTGGGGTACCGCATCAAGCTGCTGGGCATCACCAAGCGCGCGCCCAAGGGCATCGAACTGCGCGTGCACCCCAGCCTGGTGCCGGCCAAACGCCTGCTCGCCAACGTCGAGGGCGCAATGAACGCGGTGGTCGTGCACGGCGACGCCGTGGGCACCACGCTGTACTACGGCAAGGGCGCGGGCAGCGAGCCCACCGCCAGCGCCGTCATCGCCGACCTGGTGGACGTCACGCGCCTGCACACGGCCGACCCGCACCACCGCGTGCCCCACCTGGCCTTCCAGCCCGACGCCATGAGCGACCTGCCCGTGCTGCCCATGAGCGAGGTCGTCACCAGCTACTACCTGCGCCTGCGCGTGGCCGACGAGGCCGGCGTGCTGGCCAAGGTCACGAGCGTGCTGGCGCTCAACGGCATCAGCATCGACGCCGTGCTGCAGCGCGAGGCCGATGAAGTGGGCGGCGAGGGCGCCACCAGCACCGACCTGATCATCCTCACGCACGACACGCGCGAAGGCACCATGGACACCGTGCTGGCCGAGCTGCAGGCGCTGCCCACGGTGCTGTCGCCCATCGTGCGCATCCGCAAGGAAGAGCTCCGCTGATGCGCTATCTGTCCACGCGCGGCCACCCCGATCGCAAGCGCTTCTGCGAAATCCTGCTGGAAGGCCTGGCGCCCGATGGCGGCCTGTACCTGCCCGAGCGCTACCCGCAGGTCGACGCCGCCGCTCTGCAGCGTCTGCGCGCGGTCTTCAACGAGGGCAAGTCCGGCGGTTACGCGGCGCTGGCCTTCGAGATCCTCTCGCTCTACATCGACGACATCCCCGCGGCCGACCTGCGCGCGATCTGCGAGCGCACCTACACCGAGGCGGTGTTCGGCAACCCGGCCATCGTGCCGCTCAAGCAACTCGATGACGGGTTCTATCTCGAGGCCCTGTCCAACGGCCCCACGCTGGCCTTCAAGGACATGGCCATGCAACTGCTCGGCCAGTTGTTCGAGTACGAGCTCGGCCGCCGCGGCGAAGAGCTCAACATCCTGGGCGCCACCAGCGGCGACACCGGCAGCGCGGCCGAGCACGCCATGAAGGGCAAGCGCGGCGTTCGCGTGTTCATGCTCAGCCCGCACGGCCGCATGAGCCCCTTCCAGCAGGCGCAGATGTTCAGCCTGACGGACCCGAACATCCACAACATCGCCGTCGAGGGCGTGTTCGACGACTGCCAGGACATCGTCAAGGCTGTCAGCAACGACCTCGATTTCAAGCGCCGCCACAAGATCGGCACGGTCAACTCCATCAACTGGGCGCGCCTGCTCGCGCAGGTCGTCTATTACTTCGCCGGTTACTTCCAGGCCACGGGCAGCAACGATGAGCGCGTGAGCTTCACCGTGCCCAGCGGCAACTTCGGCAACGTCTGCGCCGGCCACGTGGCGCGCCAGATGGGCCTGCCCATCCACCGCCTGGTGGTGGCCACGAACGAGAACGACGTGCTCGACGAGTTCTTCCGCACCGGCGTCTACCGCGTGCGCGGCAGCGCCGACACGCACGAGACCTCCAGCCCGTCCATGGACATCTCCAAGGCGAGCAACTTCGAGCGCTTCGTCTTCGACCTGGTGGGCCGCGACCCGGCGCGCTGCAAGGCCCTGTTCGCCGACGCGCTGCCGCGCGAGGGCCGCTTCGACCTCAGCGGCGACCCGGTGTTCGCCGAGGCCGCCGCGCACTACGGCTTCCTGAGCGGGCGCAGCACCCACGCCGACCGCCTGGCCACCATCCGCGACGTCGACCGCCGCTACGCGGTGGTGATCGACACCCACACCGCCGATGGCGTGAAGGTGGCGCGCGAGCACACGGAACCGGGCGTGCCCATGGTAGTGCTGGAAACCGCGCTGCCGATCAAGTTCGCCGAGACCATCGTCGAGGCCCTGGGCCACGAGCCCGAGCGCCCGGCCGCCTACGCGGGCATCGAGTCGCTGCCCAAGCGCGTGAAGGTCATGCCGGCCGACGCGGGGGCCATCAAGGCCTACATCGCCGAGCACACCGCGCTCCGATGAACGTCGTCGGCTTCGCGGGCTTCTCGGGATCGGGCAAGACCACGCTGGTCGAGCAACTCATCCCGGCCCTGCGCCTGCGCGGCCTGCGCGTCTCGGTCATCAAGCACGCGCACCACAGCTTCGACATCGACCACCCCGGCAAGGACACCTGGCGCCACCGGGAGGCCGGCGCCGTGGAGATCCTGGCCGCCTCGCCGCGCCGCATGGTGCTCATGCGCGAGTTCGAGACCGAGGCCACGCACGACGTGCACGCGCTCATCGCGCGCCTCAGCGCCGGGGCGGACTGGGTGCTGGTCGAAGGCTTCAAGGCCAGCAGCCTGCCCAAGGTCGAGGTATGGCGCGAGGCCAGCGGCCAGCCGGTGATCTACCCGGCGCAAGCGCAGGTGCTGGCCATCGCCACCGACAGCCCCCAGGCCCTGCCCGAACCACCCGCACGCCCGGTGCTGGATTTGAACGCCCCCGATGACGTGGCCGCGTGGCTGGTCGACAATGCCAGCCGGTTCCACTACAGCCCTCCCGAGAAGACATGAACGCCCCGGCCCGCGCGCCCCTGATGGCCCTGGACGACGCCCTGGCCGCCTTGCTCGGCCGCGCCGCGCCGCTGGCAGACACCGAATGGGTGCCCACCTTCGACGCCGTGGGCCGCGTGCTCGCGCAAGATCTGGTGAGCGCCTTGCAGGTGCCGCCGCAGGACAACTCCTCCATGGACGGCTACGCCGTGCGCCGCGCCGACGTGACGGAGAAAGGCGTGGTCCTGCCCATCAGCCAGCGCATCCCGGCCGGCCACGCGGGCGTGCCGCTGCAGCCGGGCACCTGCGCCCGCATCTTCACCGGCGCGCCCATGCCCGAGGGCGCCGACGCCGTGGTGATGCAGGAGGACACGCGCGAGGTCGGCGGCGACCTGCACGCGGTGCACATCGACGCGATCCCCGAACCCGGCCAGTGGGTGCGCCGCAGCGGCGAAGACGTGGCGCGCGGCACCACCGTGCTCACGCGCGGCCAGCGCCTGGACGAGGGCGCGCTCGGCCTGGCGGCCAGCCTGGGGCTGGCGCACCTGAAGGTGGTGCGCCGCCCGCGCGTGGCCCTGTTCTCCACCGGCGACGAACTCGTGATGCCCGGCGAAGTGCCGCCCGAGGCCATGAAGCCCGGCGCCATCTACAACTCCAACCGCTTCTTCCTGCGCGCGCTGCTGCAGCGCTTCGGCTGCGAGGTGAGCGACCTCGGCATCGTCCCCGACCAGCGCGAGGCCACGCTGGCCGCGCTAAAAACGGCGGCCGACCACCACGACCTCATCCTCACCAGCGGCGGCGTGTCGGTGGGGGAAGAGGACCACATCAAGCCGGCGGTGCAGCAGCTTGGCGGGCTCGACCTCTGGCAGATCGCCATGAAGCCGGGCAAGCCCTTCGCCTATGGCCATGTGCGGCGCGACGCCGGCGCGGGCGCCGATGCCGCCACCGCCTGCCACTTCATCGGCCTGCCGGGCAACCCCGTGTCCAGCTACGTCACCTTCCTGTTGCTGGTGCGGCCCTTCCTGCTCAAGCTGCAGGGCGTGGCCGACCCCGCAGCCCTTCGCCTGCCGCCCGCCACGCCGCTGCGCGCCGACTTCGCCCTGCCGCGCGCCGACAAGCGCCGCGAGTTCCTGCGCGCGCGGCGCCACGGCGACGGCGGCGTCAAGCTCTTCCCGAACCAGAGCTCGGGCGTGCTCACCTCGGTGGTCTGGGCCGACGGCCTGATCGACAACCCCTCGGGCACCACCATCGCGCCGGGCGACACCGTGCGCTTCATCGCCCTGTCGGACCTGCTCGCATGAACACCATCCAGTTGCGCTACTTCGCTTCCATCCGCGAGGCCATCGGCACCGGCGCGGAGCGGCTCAGCACCGCCGCGCCCACGCTGGCCGCGCTGCGCGACGAACTGATCGCGCGCGGCGGCGCGCACGCCGAGGCGCTGGCGCGCGGCAAGGCTGTGCGCGTCTCGCTCAACCAGGCCATGGCCGACGAATCCGCCGCGCTCGCCGACGGCGCCGAGGTGGCCTTCTTCCCGCCCGTCACCGGGGGATGAGCGTGGCCGATCGGGTCAGCATCCAGACCGCCGACTTCGACCTGAGCACCGAGGTCGCGCGCCTGCGCGAACAGGACAAGGGCGTGGGCGCCGTGTGCAGCTTCATCGGCACCGTGCGCGACCGCAACGACGGCCAGGCCGTCAGCGCCATGGAACTGGAGCACTACCCCGGCATGACCGAAAAGGCCATCGAGGCCATGATCGACGAGGCCTTCCGGCGCTTCCAGATTCTGGGCGCGCGGGTCATCCACCGCGTGGGGCCGCTCCAGCCGCTCGACCAGATCGTGCTGGTGGTCGTCAGCTCTGCGCACCGCGGCCAGAGCTTCCAGGCCTGCGAGTTTCTGATGGACTACCTCAAGACCCAGGCGCCGTTCTGGAAGAAGGAAGAGACGCCCGCGGGCGCGCGCTGGGTCGACGCGCGCGTGAGCGACGACGCAGCGTTGGCCCGTTGGGGCATCCAGGCCGGCAACGCCTGAAGGCCCGGATATGGGTCCCGCCGTGGTCGAAGCCATCGAACGCAACACGGTCCAGGCCGTGGCACCGGAGCAGGTGGACGAGGGCCTGCCGGGCTGGCTGCTGCCCATGGACAGGGGCACCGTGGGGCGCGCGCAATGCGCGGTGCCCCTGTCGCACGCGGCGCCCGAACCGGCCCTCATCGACACCATCGCCGAGCGCTACCGCGCGAACGGCTTCTCCGTGGCCTGGCGCCTGCCAGAGCTGCCCGAGTGGGACGCGTTCACCCGGGCGCTGGGCGAACGCGGCTTTGTCCGCACCCAGCCCACCCAGACCCACATCGCCGAGGCCGCCGAGCTGTTGCGGCGCCTGCCGGGCCCGCCGCAGGGCATCGAGCTGCGCCTGGCGGACACGCCCGACGCGGCCTGGCTCGCCATGTTTCTCGGCGAAGGCCTGGACCCGGTGGACGGCGCGAGCCGCTCGCGCGCGCTCTCGCGCGCCGTCGGCACGCGCTTTGCCAGCCTGAGCGAAGCGGGCCAGACCCTGGCCTGCGGTGCCGCCAGCTTCAGCCACGGCTGGCTGGGCGTGCACGGCATGCGCACGGCGGCGCGCCAGCGCGGGCGTGGCCTGGCGGGCATGGTGCTGCGCGCCATGGCGGGTGAAGCGCTGCGCCGCGGCATCCCGCGCGTGTTCCTGCAGGTCACGGCGGACAACACGGCCGCGCTGGCGCTCTACCAGCGCGCAGGCTTCCAACTGGCCTGGCCGTACGCCTACTGGCGAAACTGAGCCACCCCCGCCGCGCTTCGCGCGACCCCCTTGAGGGGGCGGCACCTGTGGCCCGGCAAAGCCGGTTCCACGGTGCCCTGGGTAGCGCGCAGTTCTCCTCAGGCTTGAAAATGGCCCCATCGCCGCCATGTGATCCGCAATCCACTTTTCCGGAGCGCCCCTCCCATGCGTCTCGACAAGCTCACCACCAAGTTCCAGGAAGCCCTGGCCGACGCCCAGTCGCTCGCGCTGGGCAACGACCACGCGTACATCGAACCCGTGCACCTGCTGCTGGCCATGCTGCGCCAGGCCGACGGGCCGGTCTCCATCCTGCAGCGCGCCGGCGTCAACGTGCCCGGCCTCACGCAGGCGGCCGAGGCGGCCGTCAAGCGCCTGCCCCAGGTGCAGGGGCAGGAGCAGGTGCAGGTCGGCCAGGAGCTGGCCAAGCTGCTGCAGGCCACCGAGAAAGAGTCCATCAAGCGCGGCGACGCCTTCGTCGCCAGTGAACTCTTCCTGCTTGCCGTGGCCGACGCCAAAGGCGAGCTGGGCCGCATCGCCAACGAGAACGGGCTCTCGCGCAAGAGCCTGGAATCGGCCATTGCCGCCGTGCGCGGCGGCCAGCAGGTGAACAGCCCCGAGGCCGAAGGCCAGCGCGAGGCCCTCAAGAAGTACACGATGGACCTGACCGAGCGCGCCCGAGCGGGCAAGCTCGACCCGGTGATCGGCCGCGACGACGAGATCCGCCGCGCCATCCAGGTGCTGCAGCGGCGCAGCAAGAACAACCCCGTGCTCATCGGCGAACCCGGCGTGGGCAAGACCGCCATCGTCGAGGGCCTGGCCCAGCGCATCGTGGCCGGCGAGGTGCCCGACAGCCTCAAGGGCAAGCGCGTGCTGAGCCTGGACATGGCCGCGCTGCTGGCCGGCGCCAAGTACCGTGGCGAGTTCGAGGAGCGCTTGAAGAGCGTGCTCAACGAACTCGCCAAGGACGAGGGCCAGACCATCGTCTTCATCGACGAACTGCACACCATGGTGGGCGCCGGCAAGGCCGAGGGCGCCATGGACGCCGGCAACATGCTCAAGCCTGCGCTGGCGCGTGGCGAGCTGCACTGCGTGGGCGCCACCACGCTCGACGAGTACCGCAAGTACATCGAGAAGGACGCCGCGCTGGAGCGCCGCTTCCAGAAGATCCTGGTCGACGAACCCACGGTCGAAGCCACCATCGCCATCCTGCGCGGCCTGCAGGAGAAGTACGAGGTGCACCACGGCGTGGAGATCACCGACCCGGCCATCGTGGCCGCGGCCGAGTTGAGCCACCGCTACATCACCGACCGCTTCCTGCCCGACAAGGCCATCGACCTGATCGACGAGGCCGCGGCCAAGATCAAGATCGAGATCGACTCCAAGCCCGAGGCCATGGACCGGCTGGACCGCCGGCTGATCCAGCTGCAGATCGAGCGTGAGGCGATCCGCAAGGAAACCGACGAGGCCTCGCAGAAGCGCCTGGGCCTCATCGACGTCGAGATCGACCGGCTCAAGCGCGAGTCGGCCGACCTGGAGGAGATCTGGAAGGCCGAAAAGGCCCAGGCCCAGGGCTCGGCCCAGGTCAAGGAAGAGATCGACAAGCTGCGCCACCAGATCGAGGAATTCACCCGCAAGGGCGACTTCAACAAAGTGGCCGAGCTGCAGTACGGCAAGCTGCCCGAGCTGGAAAAGCGCCTGAAGGACGCGCAGGCCGCCGAGACCGGCAAGAAGGACGCGGGCCGCCCGCAACTGCTGCGCACCCAGGTCGGCGCCGAGGAGATCGCCGAGGTGGTGGCGCGCGCCACCGGCATTCCGGTGAGCAAGCTCATGCAGGGCGAGCGCGACAAGCTGCTGCAGATGGAAGACAAGCTGCACCAGCGCGTGGTGGGCCAGGACGAAGCCATCAGCGCGGTCGCCAACGCCATCCGCCGCTCGCGCTCGGGGCTGTCCGACCCGAACCGGCCCACCGGCTCTTTCCTGTTCCTGGGCCCCACGGGTGTGGGCAAAACCGAGCTCTGCAAGGCGCTGGCCGGCTTCCTGTTCGACAGCGAAGAGCACCTGGTGCGCATCGACATGAGCGAGTTCATGGAGAAGCACTCGGTCGCGCGCCTCATTGGTGCGCCGCCCGGTTACGTGGGCTACGAGGAGGGCGGCTACCTCACCGAAGCGGTGCGCCGCAAGCCCTATTCGGTGCTGCTGCTCGACGAGGTCGAGAAAGCCCACCCCGACGTCTTCAACGTGCTGCTGCAGGTGCTGGACGACGGCCGACTCACGGACGGCCAGGGCCGTACCGTGGACTTCAAGAACACCGTGATCGTGATGACCAGCAACATCGGCTCGCACATGATCCAGTCCATGGTGGGCCAGCCGTACGAGGAGGTGAAGGAGGCCGTGTGGGGCGAGCTCAAGGGCTACTTCCGGCCCGAGTTCCTCAACCGCATCGACGAGACCGTGGTCTTCCACGCCCTCGACGCGAAGAACATCGAGGCGATCGCCGCGATCCAGCTCAAGGCGCTGCAGGCGCGCCTGCACAAGATGGACCTGCGCCTGGACGTGTCGCCCGCGGCGCTCGGCGAACTCGCCAAGGTCGGCTTCGACCCGGTGTTCGGCGCACGCCCGCTCAAGCGCGCGATCCAGCAGCGCATCGAGAACCCGCTCTCCCGGCTGCTGCTGGAGGGGCGCTACCCGCCCAAGTCGGTGATTCCGGTGGGCGTGGACCCGGTGCGCAACCCGGGCGTGTTCGAGTTCGGCGAACCGCTGGCGACGGACTGAGGCCCGGGCCGGGTGCCCTGGGGCGACGGCCGGCGGCGCTCAGGCCGCCTCGTCGTCGGCCTCGGCCAGCACCGGCACCTGGACGTCTTGCAGGTAGCCCTGCGCGGCCAGCCGGCGGGCCAGGTCGCGCACGTCCTCGCCCAGCAGGCGCGAGAGTTCGCGCAGGCTGCGCCGGCCGTTGGCCATGAGCAGCAGGGTGTGCGCCCGGCGGTCCAGCCCGTCGGGGCGGGCCAGCGCCTCCCAGGCGCGCGGCGTCTTCGTGTACAGCTTGCCTTCCATGTCCCGTCGAGCATGCACCAGCGGCGTGACCTCGCGATGAAAGCACGCCTGGCGGTGAGACAAACTCAAGAATCGGGCCAACCCCGGTTCCCGCCGTCCGCGCGCCATCGGCGACCGGTTGGAACCCCAGGGGGTACCCCCGTCAGGAAATCGGCCGATCACCACATCGATCACATCTGACGAAGCTATAACCGTGACCTGCGTCACATGACGATCGCAGGCCCCTTGCCCCCATGAACGTCCCCTCTCCCTTGCTGGAGCAGTGCTTCGAGGAAGCCATCCGCCACGCAGCCCCCATGCTGGGCCGCTGCATCGACGTGGGCGTCTCCTCCCTGCAGAACGAGGAGAAGGAGATGCGCGAGGTGGCCGCGCGGGACCGCGCCGCGCGGTCCTGGTTCGCGCTGCTCAAGCACCGAAACGCCTGGGGGCCCAGCTTCGCCCAGCGCCTGAAGGCCGCGTTGCGCAGCGGATACAACGAAGGCAACACCTCCAGCCTGGCGCTGCTGTCCAACACCGAGCTGCTCGCCCTGGTGGACGACAACGCGGTGGCCGAGTCCATCGAATCCGCCAAGCTGCTGCAGAACCTGCTGCCCGAGGTGGAGCAGGCCCTGGCCGTGCTGGACGCGCGCATGAGTTCGCTCATCGGCCTGGACACCGTGCACGCCGAGAAGAACCCGCTGCGCCCCTCGGTGTACGTGCGGGTGCTGCGCGAGCTGCTGGCCGCCAGCGAGAACGACGCCGAGGTGCGCACCCTGTGGATGCGCCACCTGGCCCCGGTGCTGGGCCGCGAACTGCGCGGCCTGTACGAAAACCTGGCGCTGATGCTGCAACGGGCCAACGTGCAGGAGGCCAGCTACCGCGTGCGTCTGGTGGCCGACCCACAGGCCACGCGGCCCACCCCGCCCAAGCGCGACCTGCTCGACTTCGAGTTCACCCCGGGCGGCATGGCCACCGAAGGCCACGCGCCCGCGCCGGCCCAGCCCGCCTACGGCCTCATGCCGGCCATGGGCGACCTGGCCCGCGCCCACCCCACCATCGACCACGACGTGATGCAGCAGTTCCTGCAGCATGGCGGGGAGGAGTTCGAACAGGCGCTCGACGAGCAGTACTTCCGCCAGCTCGACCGCGAGATGGCGGCGGTGAAGGCCGAGGCCGCGCTGCCGGTGCTCGACGACGTGGTGCTGGAGGAGGAGCGCACGCGCTTTCGCGACCTGCCGGTGGTGGACCGGCCCGCGCGCGGCGTCAGCATCGGCTCGCAGCTCAACCAGCAGGACTGGGGCGACTTCGCCAGCGCCGTGCGGCGCTCGCGCGAGCTGCTCGACCTCAAGCGCCAGGCCCGCTCGGTGGGCCAGGCCGTGGGCCTGGACGTGGTGCGCAAGCTGGTCAACCAGGTCGCGCGCGACCCGCTGCTGCTGGCGCCGGTGCGAGAGGCCGTGGTGGCGCTGGAGCCCGCGCTGCTCAACCAGGCGCTCACGCAGCCGCGCTACTTCAACGAAGACGCCCACCCCGCGCGCCGCCTCGTCGAAAGCGTGGCGCAGCGCAGCTTCCGCTACAACGACGAGTTCAGCGAGGAGTTCGAGTCCTTCTTCGGGCCGGTGCGCGACGCGTTCCGCCAGCTCAACGAACGCGCCAGCAAGGAGCCCAAGGCCTTCGGCGAGGCGCTGGACAAGCTGCGCGGCCACTGGCGCTCGCAGGACGACCGCGAGCAGCAGCAGCAGCAGGAGCGACTGCACGCCCTGCGCCACGCCGAGGAGCGCCAGGCCCTGGCCGATCGCATCGCCTGGGACCTGAGCCAGCGCCCGGACGTGGAGAACGCGCCCGGCTTCATTCTCGACTTCATCTATGGCAGTTGGGCGCTGGTGCTGGCGCGGGCCGAAATGGGCCTGCCCGACAGCCAGAACGACCTCAATGCCTACCGCAAGGCCGTCACCGACCTGCTCTGGAGCATCCGCAAGGAAGTGACCTTGCGCCGCCCGGCCGACCTGTTCCGCATCGTTCCGGGTCTCATCAAGACCCTGCACCAGGGCCTGGACGCCCTGGGCAAGACCCGCGACGAAACCAAGCCCTTCTTCGACGCGCTGATGCGCCTGCACGAGCCCGTGCTGGGCCTGCGCCGCGCCAAGGTGCGCAGCGACTCGGGCCATTCCGATCCCATCCCGCTGGAGCAGATCGTCGACCCGACCGTGTTCGACGAGTTCGCGCCGGCCACGCCCGAGCAGCGCCTGCCCAAGGCCGCCGCGCAGCCCTGGCTGGGCCAGAAGGAGCTGGCCGAGGCCGGTTTCGAGGACACCCTGGCCTCGGACCTCGGCGGGCTGCACGGCGAGCTCGACTCCGACAGCATGCCGCTGGGCGGGGAGGGCGAGGCGCTGGACGCGGAGCAACTGCTCATGTCGCTGCGCGAGGGCACCTGGGTGGACCTGTACTCGCACGGCGAATGGCTGCGCGCGCAACTCATCTGGGCCAGCACGCGCGGCACCCTGTTCATGTTCACCAGCCGGGGCGGGCGCGCCCACTCCATGACCAAGCGCGTGTGCGTGCGGCTCATCCGCAACCGTTGGCTGCGCCCGGTCGAGGCCCGGCCGGTGGTGCAGACGGCGCTGGAGTCGGTGCTGGCGTCGGGCGCGCCGCCCGTTCTCGAACCGGTCAGCGTGCAATAAGGGACCACCCCCGCCGCGCTTCGCGCGACCCCCTCAAGGAGGGCGGCGCCTGCGGCCCGGCAAAGCCGGTTCCGCGGCACCTCTCGATGAAAGCCCGCTGGCGCCCGGCTGAAGCCTTGGCTCGGTACCATCTCGGCCCATGAC
>NZ_DATIGV010000063.1:0-15739 GCF_035481345.1 Hydrogenophaga sp.
CGCCGGCGGCCTTGATCACGGGCGCCCACTTGGCGATGTCGGCGCGGATGCGCTCGGCGTAGGCCTGCGGCGTGGAGCCCACCGGGTCCAGGCCCATGGCCAGCAGCTTGGCGCCGAAATCGGGCGAGCGCACCGCCTGCACGATGTCGGCGCTGATCTTCCTCAGCACCGCCGCGGGGATGCCCGCCGGCCCGACCACGCCCACGCTGCTCTGCGCGAACACCCCCGGCACGGTCTCCGCCACCACCGGGATGTCGGGCACGCTGGCCGGTCGCTGGGGACTGAACAGGGCGATGGGTTTGAGCTTGCCGGATTTGATGAAGGGCTCGCTGGCGAAGTAGGTGTCCATCAACAGGGGCACGCGCCCGCCCATCACGTCCTGCACGGCGGGCGCGCCGCCGCGGTAAGGCACGTGCACGATGTCCACGCCCGCCTTGGCCTTGAGCAGTTCCATCACCAGGTGGTGCGCGGTGCCACTGCCGGGGCTGCCGTAGCTGAGGCGGCCGGGTTCGCGGCGCGCGAGGTCCAGCAGTTCCTTGAGGTTGCTCACGGGCAGCGAGGGATTCGCGTCCAGGATGATGTGCTGCACGCCGATCTCGGCGATCGGCTGCAGGTCCTTCATCGTGTCGTAGGGCAGGTTGGGGCGCAGCGTGGGATTGATCGCGTGCGAGGACACCACGATGCCCAGGGTGTAGCCATCGGGCGCCGACTGCGCGACGAACTGCGTGGACACGACCGTGCCCGCACCGGGCTTGTTGTCGATCACCACCGGCTGCTTCCAGACCTCGGACAGCTTCTGGCCCAACAGCCGGCCCTGGGCATCGGTCGAGCCGCCGGCGGGGAAGGGGATGACCAGTCGCACGGGGCGATTGGGCCAGTCGTCCTGGGCATGAACCCAGGGTGAGGCCACAAGGGGCAGCAGGGGCAGGGCCAGCCGCGATCGGTACTTCATCGTGTGTCTCCTGGGTCTTGCGATTCGGGGTATCGCTGGGGATATCGACCGCGGCATGCCTGAGGCAGGGCGGCGATTCAATTTCATTATGCAAGTAAATTGCGAGACCCACAATGGGCCTGCGGCCAACGAGGGGACAGGCGGTATGCTCCCGCGGGTTCCCGTTCCTTCTGGCGCCCACTCGCCTGTGTCGACCCATGGCCACCAAGAAAAAGCTCCCGCTCGAACACTGGATTTCGTACCGCTTCGGTCTCGTGGCGTCGCGTGTCGGCGCGGTGATGTCGGCGCGTTATGTCTCCCAGCACGGCCTGACCATGCCGGCCTGGCGCTCGCTGGCGGTCATCGCGCGCTTTGGCCCCCTGTCCGCCGGCGAGCTCGGGGCCAAGACCTCGTCCGATCCCTATCGCGTAGTGCGGGCCATTGACTTGCTGGTCAAGCGCGGCCTGATCACGCGCGAGCCCGACCCGCAGGACCGCCGCCGCGCGCGCCTGGAGTTGACCAAGGCCGGTCGCGCGCTCTACGAGGAAATCGAGCAGGGCGCCATGGCCAATGAGATGTTCCTGCGCGCGGGCCTCACCCCCGCGGAGGTGCGCGCGCTCGACAGCATCCTCACGCGCATCGACGCGCAGGCGCAGGCCCTGGCGCAGGGCGTGCCCGACCTCGCCGAGCCCGAGGAGTGAGCGCGGCTCGATGCCGGTCTCCCGGTCTTGTGGGGCCGACTTTTTAATTGCATAATGCAATTAAAAGGGGTTGCGACGCGACCCCGCTGCGCACCCGCGCACCAGCCCACCGCGAGACAGGCATGAAAGAACAGGAACTCATCGTTCAACAACCCATCCGCTTCGTCGGCAAGCGCCAGCAAGGTGGCGGCTACGGCAAGCCGCCGGGCCGCTCCGACGACTTCCTGACCCTGGTCGAGCCCGGCACGCCCTGCGGCGAACTGATGCGCCGGTACTGGCACCCGGTCGGCGTGTCGTCCAAGGTCACGAACGATCCCATGCGCGTGCGCATCCTGGGTGAAGACCTGATCCTCTTTCGCGACGGCAAGGGTCGCGCCGGCCTGCTGCACGAGCACTGCGCGCACCGGGGCACCTCGCTGTACTACGGCAAGGTGGAGGACGAGGGCATCCGTTGCTGCTACCACGGCTGGCTGTTCGCCGTGGACGGCGATTGCGTGGACCAGCCGTGCGAACCCGGCGGCGGACAGCACCGGGACAAGTGCCGCCAACCCTGGTACCCCGTGGAAGAACGCTACGGCCTGGTGTTCGCCTACCTGGGCCCGCTGGACGAGATGCCGCCGCTGCCGCGCTACGACGTGCTGGAGAACCTGGGCCCCGACGAGGAACTCCAGCAGGAAGACAAGAGCTTCTACATCGGCGGCGGCGTGACGCCGGAGAACCCGGTCGCACCCTACAGCTGGCTGCAGAACTTCGAGAACGTGATGGACCCGTTTCACGTGGTCATCCTGCACTCGCGTTTCAGTGGTGTGCAGTTTCGCGAACAGATGGCCTTGATGCCGGCGGTGGAGTGGGAGTTGTGCGACCACGGCGTGATGTACCGCTCGGTGCGCGAGACACCGAACGGCCGGCTCACGCGCATCACGCAGACGCTGCTGCCCAACGTGCGCATCGTGCCCTCCATCGAACTCACGCCGGGGCAGGGGCGCGAGGTGGCCTGGCTGGTGCCGGTGGACAGCCACCACCACCGCAGCTTCGGCGTGGCGCGCGTGCCGAAGAACGAGGCGCCGCTGTACTCGCGCCGCGAGCGCATGGCCACGCACGAAGGCAAGACCTGGTGGGAAATGAGCGAGGAAGAGCACAAGCGCTTCCCCGACGACTACGAGGCGCAGGTCAGCCAGGGCAGCATCCCCGCGCACAGCGACGAGCACCTGGCCACCAGCGACAAGGGAGTGGTGATGCTGCGTCGCCTGCTCACCCGACAGATCCGCGCGGTGCAGGACGGCGAAGCGCCCGAAGGCACGGGACGTGACCTGGACGTCATTCGCGTGAAAGCGGGGAACTTCTTCGAATGAGCGAAGCATGGCTGCACGAGGTGCGCGTGGTCGCACTGCGCGAAGAGGCCCTCGGTGTCGTCTCGTGTGAACTGCGCGCGAGCGCATCCGGGCTGCCGCCGTGTCCGCCCGGCGCCCATGTCGACGTGCACCTGCCCAACGGGTTGGTGCGCCAGTACTCCGTGGTCGAGGCCGGTCCCGACCACTACCTGATCGCCGTCAAGCGCGAGGCTCAAAGCCGCGGCGGTTCGGCCTACGTCGCCGACGCGCTGCGCCTCGGCACGCGCCTTCGGGTCGGCGCGCCGCGCGACAACTTCCCCCTCGTGCCCCACGCCGGGCGCACGGTGCTCATTGCCGGTGGCATCGGCATCACGGCCCTGCTGCCCATGGCGCGGCGCCTGCAGGCCGAAGGGCGCGATTGGCGGCTGCACTACGCCGTGCGCCACGCCGAAGACGCTGCCTTCGCCGAGGCGTTGCGGGCCTTCGGCGACCAACTGCGCCTGCACGTGTCCGCTGCCGTCGGGCACCGCCTGGTGCTGGCCGACGTGGTCGCACAACAGCCGGTCGGCACCCACTTCTATTGCTGCGGCCCCGCCACCATGCTCGACGACTTCCAGCGCGCCACGGCCGCGTTGCCACCGCAGCAGGTGCATTTCGAGCGTTTCAGCGCGGCGCCCATGGAAGCCGGCGAGGGATTCACCGTGCGCCTGGCGCGCAGCGGGCGGTGCATCCCGGTCGCCGCCGACCAGAGCATCGTGGACGCGCTGAGCGCCGCCGGCATCGACGCGCCGTACTCCTGCCAGCAAGGCATCTGCGGCTCGTGCGAGGTGAAGGTGCTCGCCGGCACGCCCGAGCACCGCGACGAAGTCCTGACCGAAGCCGAGAAGGCTGGCAACGCGACCATGATGATCTGCTGCTCGCGGGCCCGCACACCCGAACTGGTGCTCGATCTCTGATCGCCGCCCACCCCACCCCACCGCACCACTCCCCCACATGGAAAGAAGCCCCATGGCACCTGCACAGCAACAGGCCGCGCCGCACCCGTCCTCCGAACGCCTGGCCTGCATCGGGGCCGGTCTGGTGGGTTCGGCCTGGGCCATCGTGTTCGCCCGCGCGGGCTTCGCGGTGAGCCTGTACGACTCGAGCGCAGCGGTCCTCGCCTCGGCCCCGCAGCGCATCCGCCAACAGCTCGAGGCATTGCACGCCAACGGCCTGCTCGATGAGCCGGCCGAAGCGGTTGCCGCGCGCGTGCGCATCGCCGATTCCCTGGCGCAGGCCCTGCAGGGCGTGGCCTATGTCCAGGAGTCGATCCTGGAGCGCGCCGAACTCAAGCGCGCCCTGCTGCAGGAGATCGAAACCCTGGACGATGGCCGCCTCGTCGTGGGCAGCTCCACCTCCGGCATCCCCGCGTCCGCCTTCGCCTGCGGGCTGAAGATCGCCGCGCGCGTGCTCGTGGTGCATCCGGTCAACCCGCCCTCGCTGATCCCGCTCGTGGAGCTCGTGCCATCGCCCGACACCTCGCCAGCGGCGCTGGCGTTCGCGCGCCAGCTCATGCAGGCCTGCCGCCAGAGTCCGATCACCGTGAACCGCGAGATCGAGGGCTTCGTCATCAACCGGCTGCAGGCCGTGCTGCTGCGCGAGGCCTGGTCGCTGGTGAAGGACGGTGTGGCCTCGGCCGAGGACGTGGACAAGACGGTGCGCGACGGCCTGGGCTGGCGCTGGGCCTTCATGGGGCCGTTCGAGACCATCGACCTCAACGCGGTGGGCGGCGTGGCCGACTACGCGCGCCGCCTGGGCCCGCTGTACCAGGGCATCGCGGCCTCGCGCGACCACCAGGACCCCTGGGACGAAGAATGGATTGCCCAGGTGGAAGCGCAACGCCGTGAACGGCTCGCGCCCGATCAGTTGCAGGACCGCGCGCACTGGCGCGACCTGCGCCTCATGTCCCTCGCGCGCCATTGGCGCGATCTGGAGCGCGCCACGGGTGACGTCAGCTCGTGAGGGCCGCCGCCGCGATCAGCACGAAGAAGACGCCCGCCACGGCCTTGGGCTCCCAGTAGTCCATGAACAGCCAGGCGATCAGGAACCAGCCGATGGCGGCGGTGATCGCGATGAACAGCGAAGGCGGGTGGCTGAGGAGTTCCATGTTGCGCGACGCGATCAAGAGGGCCAGCAGCCCGAACATCACCTGGCCCATGGCATAGGTCGAGTGCAGGCCGTAGCTCAGCACCGCTTCGGCGTCGAGATCGTGGCGGTTGCGAAGGCGCCGCGCGACCACGTCGACCAGGAAGTGGGCCAGGCCGAACACGGTGAGCCAGCCATAGGCCGCGAGGAGAAGGGTTTTGTGCACGGTGCGACGAAGGGGGCGCTGGCGGGCAGCGCGCTTATTGAAGGCTGGCGGGAATGGTCTGGCTGCCGGCCACGGCGGTGGCCAGCCAGCTTCGCGCGGTGCCTGTTGGTTGAACCTTCGCGCTGGGAAAACACGCCCCTGTGATCCATTCCGATTCGGCCCAGAGGCGTCGGCGAGCCGCCGCCTCGAGCGCGGCTTCAGGTGTCCTCGCGGGGGCGGGGTGGCCGCGCGTCTCCGAGAGCCGGTCGGGCCCGTAGTAGCCGCCACCGCGCGCCTCGGACGCTGTGGCCGCGTACAGCGTGGGCAGCGCGCCTTGCGCGGCCGGTTGAAAGAGGAACCAGGCGAAGCGGCGCACCATGCCCGCAAGGCTCCAGCGCCCGGCGCCATTGATCAGAAGCTCGGTGCGAGAAATGCCGGGGTGTGCCGCGACGCTCCTGATGCCCCAGCCCAGTTCCTCGCTCAATCGCTGCATCTCCAGCGCAAACATCAGGCAAGCCAGTTTGGATTGGCCATAGGCGGCCATCGGCTGGTAGCTGCGCTGGAACTGAAGGTCGTCAAAGTGGATGCGGGCATCCCGCGCCGCGACACTGGACAGGCTGACCACCCGGGCCTGTCCGCTGTTCATCAGCAAGGGCAGCAGGTGGGCCGTGAACGCGAAGTGGCCCAGGTGGTTCGTGCCAAGCTGCAGTTCGAAGCCATCGGCCGTGGTGCACCGATCCGGTGGGGTCATCACCGCGGCGTTGTTGATCAGCAGGTCGACGGCATCGAGCGACTGCTTCAACCGGTCGGCGCATCGCTCGACGGATCCGAGACTGGCCAGGTTCATCAGCTCGAACGACACCGACGCGTGCGGGACGCGTCGCTCGATCTCGGCCACGGCCGCCGCGCCCTTGATGGGGCTTCGTCCGGCAATGACGACGGTCGCGCCCGCTTGCGCCAGCGCCAGCGCTGTCTCGAAGCCGAGGCCGCCGGTTCCGGTGATGAGTGCCGTGCGCCCCTGGAGCGGTGGGATGTCGGCGTTGGTCCAGGGGGAATGTGTCTGGGTCATGGTCTTCTCGCATTCAGCTGCGCCAGCCGCGCAGGCTTTCCATGAAGCGATGGTGACCCGCCGGCTTTAAGGGGCGGTTAGCCGGATGAAGGATTCATGAACCGCCGCGCTCAGGCGGCGGTCTCGGTGCCCGCCTCGGACACCGCAGGGAACTGCACGCGCACGCTGAACCCTTGCCCGTCGATGCCCGCGCCGGTGACGATGGTCGCGGCGTGCAGGCGCGCGATGCCGGCGACCAGGGACAGGCCGATGCCGCTGCCGCGCCCGCCGTTGCCGGGCAGGCGGTGGAAGCGGCGGAAGATCGCTTCGCGCTCGCCGGGGGGCACGCCGGGGCCGTCGTCCGCCACCTCCAGATACGCCGCCGGGCCGCTGGCGGTGTCCACACTGCCGCAGCGGATGCGCACGCGCCCATTGCCGGGCGTGTAGCGCAGGGCGTTGTCCACCAGGTTGCGCAAGAGGATGCCGATCTCGTCGATGTTGCAGTGAAGGTGGGCGGGTGAGAGATCGAGCACCAGGCTGCGCTGGTGGGTTTGCGCAAAGATCTCGAACTCGCGCGCGACGTGCAGCACCAGCTCGCTCAGCTCGGCGGCCTGTCGCTGAGGGGCGTGCTCGCCCGCGTTCAGGCGCGCCAGATCCAGCAACTGCTCGGACAGGCGCGTGTTGCGCTCGGCCACGGCGATGAGCTTGACCAGTGCCGCGTCCTTCTCCGGTGCCGAGCGCGCGTGCAGGGCCACGTGGGCCTGGGCCTGCAGCGCCGCCAGCGGCGTGCGCAGCTCGTGCGCGGCGTCGCCGATGAAGCGGCGCTCGTTCTCGACGGCCTCGTCCAGCTGCGTCAGCACGCGGTTGAACGATTCGACCAGGGGCCGCAGTTCGGTGGGCAGGTGGGTGGTCGACAGCGGCGTGAGATCAAAGGCCACGCGGCGGCGCAGCGTCTCCTGCAGCTCGGCGACCGGGCGAAGCGAGCGCCTGACGGCCAGGAAGGTGATGAAGCCGACGAGGCACACGACGGTGGTGAGGACGCCGAGCACGAAGAACGCCTTCTGCTGCAGTTCGGCGTCGAGTTCGCTGTGCAGGCGGCCCACCTGGACGTGTTTGCGCTGGGCGGCGTCGGACACCGAGTACACGCGCCATCGCCGGCCGTCCACGATGAGGCTGGCAAAGCCGTTGACGAAATCGGGCTTCAGGGCGGAGGCGGGGGCACCGGGCGTTTGCGCGATGAGCCTTGATCGATCGGCCCAGACCTGAAAGGCCAGCTTGGGGTCGTCGGAGAGCATGGTGGGCTTGGGCGACAGCCCGGGCCTGGGCCCGCGCTCGTCGGCGTCGGCGGGGATGGCCTGCAGGATGTGCACGGCGAAGTTGCGCAGCCCGTTGTCGGCGATGCTCGTTTCGCTGTGCTTGAGCAAGAACCACAGGGCGATCAGCGCCACCGCCCAGCTCGCGAGGATGGTGACGACGAGCACCCGCAGAACGTTGCCACGCAGCGAATTCACGGCAGGGCCTCGCCGATCATGTAGCCGTGGCCGTGCAAGGTGGTGATCAGGTCTTCGCCCAATTTGCGCCGCAGCTGGTAGATGAACACCGCGATGGTGTTGCTCTCGATGCTGCCGTTGCTGCCATAGACCACGTCTTCCAGGTGGGCGCGCGTGACGACGTGGCCGGGCCGCTCGAGCAGGGCCAGCAGGGTGCGGTACTCGTGCGCGCTCAGGGACACGCGTTTGCCGGCGCGCGTAACCAGGCGCTTGCTGCGGTCGATCTGGATGTCGCGGTAGGTGAAGACCGGCACCACGCGGCCCTGGCTGCGGCGGATGACCGCACGCACCCGGGCCCAGAGTTCGTCGACCTGGAACGGCTTGACGAGGTAGTCGTCGGCACCGGCGTCCAGGCCCTGGATGCGCTCGCTCAGTTGACCGCGCGCGGTCAGGATGAGCACGGGGGTCACGTCGTAGCGGCTGCGCATGGCCTTGAGCACGGTCAGGCCCGATTCGTGGGGCAGCCCGATGTCGAGCAGCACGGCCGTGTAGGCGTGGTCAACCAGTGCCAGGCGCGCGCCCGCGGCGTCGCCCACGTGATCGATCTGCCAGGCGTTCTGGCGCGCGCCTTCGCACACCGCGTCCGCGAGCATGGCGTCGTCTTCCACGAGCAGCAGGTGCATGGTCTGAGGGGTTCCTGTGGTGGCCGGCCGGCCCAGGGAATTGTGCCCGGCAGGGATGAATGGCTGATGAAGACGCGCCCTTCATCAATCGTTCATCGCGATAACCGCGTCTTAAAGCCGCGTGATCAGCATCACGGCACGCAAGGCTCGCACAGGGCCTTGCCTTCACCCCTGTCTTTCCCTTTCCAGGAGCCTTCTCGCATGACACCCGCACCCCGATCCTCGAAACGCCGTCCGAACGCCCGTCTGGCGGGCGGCCTGTCCAGCGCCGTGCTGGGTTTGTCACTCGCCGTGGCGTCCTCGGGCGCGTCGGCGCAGGAGCGTGAACTCCAGCGCGGCGAGTCCCGCTGGGGCCTCGGCCTGGGCGTGGACGTGCACCAGGAGCCTTACCGGGACATGGACAACGACACGCAGGGCATTCCCCTCGTCTACTTTGAGAACTACTGGGTGCGCGTGATGGGGCCCAGCCTGGAGCTCAAGCTGCCCTCGGCCGGTCCGGTCGGATTCCGCCTGAAGGCGCGCTATTCCCTGGACGGCTACGAGGCCGACGACTCGCCCTACCTGGAGGGCATGGCCGAGCGAGAAGGCGGCGTATGGTTGGGCGGCGAGGCCATCTGGCGCACGCCCTTCGTGAACCTGTCCGCCGAGCTGATGGGCGATGCGTCCAGCCACAGCGAGGGCCGCCAGTTCAAGCTGCAGGCGGACCGGCGATTCGACGTCGGCCAGTTCAGCTTCACCCCACGGCTGGCCGCCATTCAACTGGACCGCGAGTACGTCGGCTACTACTACGGCGTGAACGGGTCCGAGGTGCGGGCCGGGCGACCGCAGTACGAGGGCGACTCCACGGTGAACGTGGAGGTGGGCCTGCGTGTGGACTACCGGCTCTCGGCCCGCCAGAACGTCTTCCTGGACCTGCGCAGCACCCGCCTGGGCGACGGGATCGCCGACAGCCCCCTGGTCGATCGTTCCACCCAGACGGGCCTGCGCGTGGGCTATCTCTACCGGTTCTGAGGGGCGCGCCATGAACCCACAACGCCGCCAGTGGCTGCGACAGGGGGCCGCGCTGGCATTGGCCGCTGCGGTGCCCCTGCAGGCCTTGGCCGACACCTTCGCAGACGAGGCGCCGGCATTCGATACGCACGACCTCGATTGGGTCGACGCGGCGCGCCAACGCCCGGTGCCGGTGCGGCTCTATCGGCCGCGGACCCGTCACCCCGTGCCCGTGGTCGTGTTCTCGCACGGCATCGGGGGCTCGCGCATGGGCTACACCTGGCTCGGCCAGACCTTCGCGCGCCACGGCATCGCCAGCCTTCACCTGCAGCACGTGGGCAGCGACCGGCAGCTCTGGAGCGGCAACGTCTTCAACCTCGTCGGGCGCCTGCAGGCCGCGGCGCAGGAGGCCGAGGCCATCGCACGCGCGCAGGACATGCGCTTCGCACTCGACACGCTGCTGACGGGCGATCTGGCGCCGGGCGTCGATGCCGAGCGGATCGTGGCCGCCGGACACAGCTATGGCGCCAACACCACCTTGCTGGTCAGCGGCGCCAGTGTCGAGCGCGAGGGCCGGGTGATCGAACTGCGCGATGAGCGCGTGCGCGCCGCCATCGCCATCTCGGCGCCGCCGTTCTATGGCGAAGCGCAGCCGCGCAAGGTGCTGGGCCCGGTGACGCTGCCCAGCCTGCACGTGACCTGCACCGAGGACGTGATCCGCATCCCCGGCTACTACAGCGGTGCCGAAGACCGCCTGGCCGTGTTCGATGCCATCGGCAGCCCGCTCAAGTGGCTGGCGGTGTACGAAGGGGGCTCGCACAGCATGTTCACCGACCGCGGTGGCAGCGGCGGCGCCCTCAACCCGAAGGCCAAGCAGGCCACCGGCGCACTCGCGGTGGCCTTCGTTCGCGCGGTGCTGGACGGCGATGCGCAGGCCCTTGCGCTCTGGCCCGAACGGCACGCCGCCATCCTGGCGCGCTTCTCCGCCGTGGGCACTCAACACGACAGGGGGTGAACGATGGCAAGACTGACCAGGCGGCGCTTTGTGCTGGCCGGCATCGGCACGGCGGGCGTGTTGGGCATCGGCTGGCTGGCGACGCCGCCACGCCAACGCCTCACGGCGGACAAGCCGCCCGAGCCATCCCCCGGCAGCCACCGGCTCAATGGCTGGGTCGCCATCGGCACGGACGGCTCGGTGACGGTGTCCCTCTGCCGGATGGAGATGGGACAAGGCATCTACACGGGCATCGCCATGTTGCTGGCCGAAGAACTGGGCGCGGACATGGAGCGGGTGCGCGTGGTGCCGGCCTTCGACGACCGCATCTACAACAACCTCGCGCTCGCTTCCAACCTGGCCCACGCGTTCGATCCCCGCGGGGAAGGGCGTTTCGTCGCGCCTGCGGTCGCGCACGTGGCGCGCAAGCTGGTGCGAGAGGTCCCGGGGCTGGCGATCACGGGCGCCTCGACCAGCATCAAGGACCAGTGGGGGCCGATGCGCGAAGCCGGAGCGTCGGCCCGAATGATGCTGTTGCAGGCGGCCGCGAACCGATGGGGCGTTGCCGTGGGCGAGTGCCGCGCCAACCAGGGGCGGATCGTTCACGCCTCGGGCCTGAGCCTGTCCTTTGGCGAGCTGGCCGAATCGGCGGCCCAATTGCCCTTGCCCCGGTCCGTCGCCTTGAAGCCGCCGAGCGAATTCAAGCTCATCGGCCAGCCGCTGCCGCAGTTGAATGCGCGCGACAAGTCGAGCGGGAAGGCCAGGTATGGCATCGATGCCCAGCCGGACGGCCTGCTGTACGCCGTGGCCCGGCTGTGCCCGGTGCTGGGTGGCACGGTGAAGCACTTCGACGACACGCGCGTGCGGGCCATGGCAGGCGTCGGTGCGGTGGTGCCCCTGGCGCCGCAAGCCGGTGGCATGGCGGGACGCGGCCTCACCTCCGGGGGCGTGGCGGTGGTGGCCCGTTCGCCGCATGAGGCGATGCGGGCGGCCGAGGCCCTGGAGGTGGCGTGGAATCCCGGTGCGGCCGCGGGGACGTCCAGCGCCGGCGTGCTTGACGCGCTGCGCCAGGCCGCGCGGGGCACCGATGGGTCGGTGCTGTACGAGCGGGGCGATGTCGACACGTCGATGCGCTCGGGCGGAACCGTCATCGGCGCCAGCTACGAGGTGCCGTTCCTGGCGCACGCAGCCATGGAACCCATGAACTGCACCGTCCGCTTCGACCAGGGCGCGGCCGAGGTCTGGGTGGGCTGCCAGGGGCCGAGCGTGGTGCGCGACATCGTGGCCACGGTTCTCGGGATCGAGCCGGAACAGGTGCGGGTGCATCCGCAGATCATGGGCGGGGGATTCGGCCGCAAGACCTTCACCGACTGCGTGGCCCAGGCCGCGTCCATCGCGAAGGAAGTGCCCGGCCGCGCCATTCAACTCCTGTGGACGCGCGAGCAGGACATGGCGCACGACTTCTACCGCCCGGCCATCGTGGCGCGATGCGAGGCCGCGCTGGACGCCGCGGGGCGCGTGACGGCGTGGGACTACCGGATCGCCGGCTCCAGCATGGGCCAACCGGCTCTGTTGAACGTCAGCCGCGAAGGCGCCGCGAACACCGCCTACGAATTCCCCCACATGCGGGTGCGGCACGCGGTGCTCGAATCCGAGGTGCCCACCGGCATCTGGCGCTCGGTCGCGCACTCCTTCAACGCCTTCTTCGTGGAGAGCTTCATCGACGAGCTGGCCGCGGCGGCCAGGGCCGACGCCGTGGCCTTGCGGCGCTCCCTGCTCGAGGGCAAGCGCAGGCACCTTCAGGTGCTGGAGATCGCGGCCCGGGAGGCGGGCTGGGGAACGCCGCTGCCGCTGACGCCCGATGGCCAGGCCCAGGCGCTGGGCCTGGCGCTGCACGAATCGTTCGGCAGCGTGGTGGCCCAGGTGGCGCGGGTGTCGCTCGGCACCGATCGCAAGATCCGGGTGCACGAGGTGGTCTGCGTGGTCGATTGCGGCCTGGCGGTCAACCCGAACCTCATTCGCCAGCAGATGGAGGGCGGCATCGTCTATGGCCTGTCCGCCGCGCTGTACGGGCGGATCGACATCGAGGACGGCCAGGTGCGCCAGTCCAACTTCCACGACTACGCGCCGCTGCGCATGCGCGACTGCCCCGCCATCACGACGCACATCGTGCCCAGCACCGATCCACCCCAAGGGGTCGGCGAGGTCGGCACGCCACCCATCGCCGCCGCGGTGGCGAACGCGGTGTTTTCCCTCACCGGCACGCGGCTGCGCCAACTGCCCCTGACCCTGGCTTGAGACGACGATGAAGACGATGCTTCTGGACATCAACGGCAGGGCCGTGAAGGTGATCACCGAACCCGACACGCCCCTGCTGTGGGTGCTGCGCAGCGAGCTGGGCATGGTGGGGACCAAGTACGGATGCGGCAAGGGCCTGTGCGGCGCCTGCATGGTCCACGTCAACGGCCATGCCGTGCCGTCGTGCTCGGTGCCCGTGTCCGCGGCGGTGGGGCAACCAGTGACCACCATCGAAGGCCTGAACAGCCGCGAAGGCGCGGCGGTGCAGGCGGCCTGGCAGGCGCTGGACGTGCCGCAGTGCGGCTACTGCCAGAGCGGGCAGGTCATGTCGGCGTGCGCCTTGCTGGCCAAGCGGCCCCAGCCCGGCGACGCGGACATCGATGAGGCCATGAGCGGCAACGTGTGCCGCTGCGGCACCTACCCGCGCATACGCGCGGCGATCCATCTGGCGGCACGGCAACTGGGCCCCACGGGGGCGGAGCCAGAGGCGCAGTGACGGTGGCGGGCGGACGCGGGCATCTCCCCACGGAACCGTGCCGGTTCATGGCGGTGCCGTGCTCTCATCCAGTGCCCACAGGTGCGCGAGCAACCGGTGGGCGGCGTCGTTGCCGATGGCGGGTGTGGCGAACTCGAGCAGTTTGTTTTCCAGGTCGGCATCGGTCAGCGGCCATTCGGGATCGCCCTTGCGCATGGGCTGCAGATGGGTCAGGTGCCGACCGTCGCGCAGGTGCATGTCCACCCGCGCCGCCCGTTGGCCGGGGAACGCCGCGTCGAGTTCCGGGTCCGCCGCGACCGTGATGCGCTCCAGCAGATCCCGCGTCGCGGGATCCTTCAGGCGCGGTGGCTCATACGCCGCCAGGCGGACGCTGCCGTGCACCAGGGCCGATGCCACCATGTAGCGCAGGCTGAAGCGCGCTTCGTCGGCGGAGGTGGGGCTGGCGTGGCCAGCGATGTCCAGTGCCGGTTGATAGGTGGCGATGCGCACGCTGCCAATGTCGGCCGCCTGCAGGCCGTGCCGGTTCTTCAGTTCCAGTGCCCCGTCGATCGCAGGAAACGCATGGCCGCAGCCCACGTGGTTCTTGAAGGTCAGCCGCGTGATGTGGAAGTCACTGCCCAGGGTGGCGCCCACGGTCGACCAGTCCGGCGCGTGGCTCATGGCGGCCCCGAAGCCCGCGTCGCCATCGAGGACGTCCAGGGATCCGGTCATCCCGTCGGCGGCAAGCTGCGCCGCCAGCAGACCCGCTTCGGCGGCACGCCCGGCGTGCAAGGGCTTGGCGGCGGCGTCCATGCGAAAGGCCTGTTGCAGGCCGGCGGCGAACGTGGCGGCGAGCGTCAGCGCATGGGCCAGTGGCGCTTCCCGGAGGCGAAGGATCGCGCCCGCGGCGGCGGCCGCGCCGAAGCAGCCCACGGTGCCTGTGTTGTGCCAGAAGCGGTAGTGGTCCCGGCCCAGCACGACGCCGATGCGGGTGGAGATCTCGTAGCCCAGGACGACGCCGCGCAGAAACGCCCTGCCGGTGGCGCCTGTCGAGTGCGCTGCGGCCAGGGCCGCGGCGATGGTGGCCGCGCCAGGGTGGTACATCGCGTCGCGGAAGCTGTCGTCCAGCTCCGCCGCATGCGCTGCCGTGCCATTGATCAATGCGGCCGCGCGCGCCGTGGCGGGCTGACCCGTGACCAGGCGAGCGGCGCCGCGATTGAGGTCATCGCGCAGCACCTTGCGCAGCAGTCGAACGGACGGCGTGTCGAATCCCGGGTGCACGGCGGCATGCCAGTCGATAACGGCGCGCTTCGCGTGGTGCAGGACCTTCGCCGGCAATTCCCGCTCGCTGAAGCCCGCGCCGTAGCGCGCGAAGACTTGTGTGGCGTGCATGTGGGTATTCGGTGTTCAGCCCTTGGCGGCGGGTGCGTGGCGCGGTGTCATGGGCGCACAACGGCCACGCCGTCAGCCGCCCGAACGCCCCGTCCCTGCGGCAGAACGAACACCGGGTTGATCTCTGCTTCTACGAGCCGCTCGCCGAGCTGCGCCGCCAGGCGCGAGAAGGCCACGATCGCATCGACCAAGGCGTCCACATCGGCTTTCGGGCGGCCCCGAAAGCCGTCCAGCAGTGGCCAGCTCTTGAGCTCGCGCGCCATGGCGAGCGCTTCGTCCCGGCTCAGGCCGCCCTGTGGCGGAAGCAGGCGCAGCGTGGTGTCCTTGAACAGTTCGGCGGTGACGCCGCCCATGCCCAGGAGGATGGCGGTGCCCAGGGGATCGCGATGCAATCCCAGGATCAGCTCGGTGCCGCCAGCGACCATTTCCTGCACGAGAAAGCGGACCGGACGCACCTGCGCCTTCGACGCGACTTCGTCGGCCATGGCGGCCAGACGGGCGGCGACCCGATCGGGCGCCACGTTGATGGCCACACCCCCCACGTCGCTCTTGTGCGTGATCTCATTGGAGAGGATCTTCAATGCCACCGGTGCGTTGAACGTGCGCGCTGCTCGCTCGGCTTGCTCGGGTGTCTCCACCACCGTCTCACGAGTGCAAGGCACTCCGAATCGGGCGAACAACTGCTTGGCCTGCGCCTCGTCCAGAGAGCCCGAGGGCAGTTCGGGCAGGGGCACCTGCGGCAGGGCGGACGGCGCAGGCACCGCCGGCCGGTGGCTCGCCGCCAGCATGGCGCCCAGAGCGCAGGTGCAGCTCTCGGCGGCGGCAAACGCCGGCACGCCGCGTTGCGTCAGCAGGGCGCCGACTGCCGGCGCGTGGGGGCTTACGTAGGCAATCACCGGCTTGTCGGAGAGCGGCAGGCAGTCCTGGATTGCGCCGGCCATGAGCTCCGGCATGGCCAGGCTCGACGAGCCCACGATGATGGCGAGCGCGTCGTAGCCCGGGCTGGCCAGCACCGCCTTGATGGCGCCGCGCAGGAGCTCCGGCTGCAAGCCCGCCAGCGTGACGTCGATGGGGTTG
>NZ_DATIGV010000064.1:0-70929 GCF_035481345.1 Hydrogenophaga sp.
GGTGAGGCCCAGCAGCACGAGCAGGTACAGGCCGGCGAGCCACCAGATGATGGGCGTGCGGCGCATGAGCGCCCAGGTCTCGCGGTGCCGCCACGAGGCCAGCCACAGCAGCAGCAAGACCAGCAGCACGAGGTTCGAGACGCCGAGGGCGATCGGGAACAGGAAGTACAGCGCGGCCAGCAGGTACGCGCGCCAGGGCACGGTGCCCAGGGTGGCGCTCAATGTTCGGGTCATGGGGAGGAGCCGGCGGAGGCGTCGGGCGGCGTGGAGCCATAGCCCGCAACCAGTGAAGGCCACTGGGACTCGTCCCAGTGAAACGGTTGCAGCCGCGCGGCTTCCTTGCGCAGCGAACGCAGCAGCCGCGCGAGGTTGTCCGACTTCCAGGCCTCGCCCGGGCGCACGGCGCATTTGTCGAAGTCGACCACCCAGGCGCGGCCCTGCACGTCGAGCAGCAGGTTGTGGGCGTTGAGGTCGGCGTGGAAGACCTGGCGGTCGTGCAGCGCGCGGATGGCGCGGCCCAGGGCGGCCCAGTCGGCTGCCGACGGTGGCGCGACCTGCAGGCGCTGCACGAGGTTGCGGCTGCCCTCGATCCAACCGACGGCGATGTCGGCGCTGTAGACCAGGCCATGCGGGCGGTGGCGCGCCAGCGCCGGCTGGGGCACGGGCAGCCGCCAGGACCGCATGAGGCGCAGCAGCGCGAACTCGCGCATGGCGCGGCTCAGGTGCGCGGGCTCCCGCCAGAAGCGGTCCTCGCTGAGGCGGGCCATGAGGCCGCCGCGCCGGTAGTGGCGCAGCACCAGGCCGTGGCCGTCGACGTGGACGAGCCGCGCCTGCCCGCGGCCGCTGCCGGTGGCCAGATGCTCGGCGGGCGCATCGGTGTCGAACAGCCCGCTCGCCTGAGCCGCGCCGACGGCGCGCGGGTCGTGCCACAGGGTGTCGGCGCCATGCGCCGTGACCTGCACTGGCCCGAGTGCCGAGGTGTCCACATTGCCCAGCCGGGCGCGCACAAGCTCCAGCGTGCGCTGCGCCGCGCCCTGGTTGGCGTCGATGAGGCCGCGCGCCGCCACGCCGCGAGCGCCCCAGGCGGCCGGTTCGCTCAAGGCGGCACCCACCGCGGAGGCCAGAGTGGCCGCGTCGTGCACTGCCAGGCCCGCGCCCGCGGCCTGTGCTTCGTCGAACAGCGCCTGTGCGTTGGCCGTGTGCGGGCCGAACAGAAAGGCTTGCCCCAGGGCCATGGGCTCCAGCGGGTTGTGGCCACCCACGGGCGCCAGCGTGCCGCCCACGAAGCACACGCTGGCGTGGCGGTACCAGTGCATCAGCTCGCCCATGGCGTCGATCAGCAGCACGGTGGTGTGTTCATTCACCGCATCGGCGCGGCTGCGGCGCGCGAAGGGCAGGCCCCGGCGCTGCAGCTCGGCCGCGACGGCGTCGAAGCGCTGCGGGTGGCGCGGCACCAGCACCAGCAGGGCCTGCGGGTGGCGCTCGCGCAGGCCAGCCCAGGCGTCGAGCCACGCAGCCTCGTCGCCTTCGTGCGTGCTGCCGGCCACCACGAGCTGGCGCGCCTGCAACTCGGGCGCGAGCGGCATGGCTTGCGCTGGTGGGACGACGTCGAACTTGAGGTTGCCGGTGACGGCGAGGTGGTGGGACGCGACGCCGAGCGCGCGCAGCCGCTCGGCCGATTCCGCGTCGGCCGCCGCCACGCCGAGCCCGGGCCAGGCGTGCGCCATCAGTCCGGGCCAGCGCCGGTAGCCGTGCGCCGACGCCGCCGACAGCCGCGCATTCACCAGCAGCACCGGCAGCGCGCGTTCGGCGCATTCGAACAGCCACTGCGGCCACAGTTCGCGTTCCACCAGCACCAGGGCCTGCGGTTGCAGCCGGTCGAGAAAGCGCCGCACCGCGCCGGGCGTGTCGATGGGCGCGTAGCGGTGCGCGAGGCGATCGCCCCAGGTGGCGCGCAGCGTGGCCGCGCCGGTGGGCGTTTGCGTGGTGACGGTGATGGCGTGCGCGGGCCAGTCGCGCAGCAGGGCCTCGATCAGCGGGCGCGCGGCCTGCACCTCGCCCACGGAGGCCGCGTGCAGCCACAAGCCGCCGAAGCGCGAGGGTTCGATGGGGATGTGGCCGAGGCGTTCGGCAAGCCGTTCGCGGTAGCCGGGCTCGCGCCGGCCACGCCACCACAGCCAGCTCAGCAGCAGCGGTGCGAGCGCGCGGCTCAGCAGCCGGTAGGCCCGCAAGGTGGTGGTGGCGCGTGGCGGGTTCAACGCCAGTGTTCGGCCACCCACTGCGTGGGCAGCACGCGCCGGTACCACTTGCCGCTCACGCCGGCGATGGCGTCGGGCGGGTTGGGTTTGCCGTGGAAGGCGATGATGCGCGCGCCCGGCGGAATGATGGGCGGCTGGAACCAGCCCATGAGGCCGCGGCGCATGCAGTGGCGTTTGAAGCTCACGCACCAGCCCTCGGGCCAGAAGCTCACCTTGCCCTGGCGGCCCAGGTAGCCGGTGATGAACTCCTGCTCGTTGCGCACGTCGGCGATGGACCCGGGGTAGTCCTGCTTCAGGTGCTCCAGCGCGTCGGTGTGGGCGCCGATGGTGTAGAGGTAGCACGAGGTGTTGCCCGTGCCGTCCTTCTTGTCCCACTCCTTGATGACGATGAACTCGCCGGGCTGGTCGAAGAAGGGGTCGAGGCTGTCGACGATGACGATGTCGAGGTCCAGGAACAGGGTGCGGCCGCTCAGGTCGTAGAGCGGGTCGGCGAAGCTGGTGAGCTTGAGCCAGCCGTGGCCGAAGGTCCAGGGCTTGCGCTGGTCGAATTCGTCGAAGCCGACGGCGGGGATCGGCTTGACCTCGATGGCCGGGCCGATGCCGGCGGCGTCGTCGGTGAGGCAGACGAAGCGAAACGGCCGGCTCAGGTGGCGCGACACCATGCTGTGGAGCTTGTTGACGTAGTCGGGGCCGTACTTGCGGCCCCATTTGATGCACAGCACGTTGACGGCTTGCACGTCGTCTCCTGCAGGGTGAAAAACGGGTCCGCCCGGATGGGCCGGGCGGGTGGGCAATCGCGGGAGTGTATCGGCTCTCAGCGAGCCAGCAAGGCGTCGATCGCCTGCAGATCCGCCGGCGTCAGTTCCCCATTGGCCTGGCGCAGGCGCAGGCTGCCCAGCAGCACGTTGTAGCGCGCCTGGGCCAGGTCGCGCTTGGTCTGGAAGAGCTGGCTCTGCGCGTTGAGCACGTCGATGTTGATGCGCACGCCCACCTGGTAACCCAGTTGGTTGGCTTCCAGCGCGCTCTGGCTGGAGGTCTCGGCCGCTTCCAGTGCCTTCACCTGTCCTTGGCCGGACACGACGCCCAGGAAGGCGCTGCGCGTGCGCAGGTCCACCGTGCGGCGCGCGGCGTCGAGGTCGGCGCGGGCCTTTTCTTCCAGCGCCAGGGTCTGCTTCACGCGGTTCTGGATGGCGTAGCCAGCGAACAGCGGCATGTTGAACTGCACGCCCACGCTGGCGTTGTTGGTGCGCACATTGCCCGGCACACCCTGGATGCCCGCCGGTCCGCGCGCCACCTGGTACTGGCCCACCAGGTCCACCGTGGGCTTGTGGCCGGCTTCGGCGCGCTGCGTCTCCAGCTCGGCGATTTCCAGGTTGCGCCGCGCGCTCAGGATCGCCGGGTGGTTCTCGCCCGCGCGGTCCACCCAGGCCTGCGGCGTGGCGGGCTCCAGGGGCGGCAGGTTCAGGGGCGCGGCCAGCGGCAAGGGTGCCACGCCGCTGCGGCCCACCAGTTGATCGAGCGCGAGCTTCTTCACGCGCAGGTCGTTCTCGGCCGCGATCTCCTGCGCGGTCACCAGGTCGAAGCTGGCCTGCGCCTCGCGCGCGTCGGTCACGGTCGCCGTGCCGACCTCGAAGTTGCGCCGCGCCGCCGCGAGCTGCTGCTCCACGGCCGTCTTCTGCGCGCGCACGAAGGTGAGCGTGTCCTGCGCGGCGAGCACATCGAAATAGGCCTGCGAGGTGCGCACGATCAGGTCCTGCTCGGCCTGCACGAGTTGGGCCTGCGAGATGTCGCGAGAGAGGTTGGCCTGGTCGTTGGCGAGCCGGTTGGCGGGGCGGTACAGCGGCTGGCTGGCCGACAGGGTCACGCTCTGGCTGTTGCTGGTGCTGTCGAGCAGGTTGTTGTCGCTGTCGCGGCGCGCCCAGCTCGCGCCCGCGCCCAGGCCCACTTCGGGCAGCAGGCCGGCGCGCGCCTGGTCGGCCTGCGCCAGGTTGGCCTCGTGCTGCGAGCGCGCGGCCAGGTAGGTGGCGTCGAAACCGCGCGCCGCCTCGAACAGCTGCGCCAGGCTCTGGGCCTGCGCGCCGGAGGCCGCCCCCAGGGCCATGAACGCGGCGACCGTCAATGGGCGAAGGGGGAAGGCGAAGCTCATGGGCGCATCCTTGGGTGTTGATCAATAACGGGGAACCGAGGGGTCGCGCTCGCGCGACCACAGGTCGATGCCGCCATGCACGTTGACCACGCGGCTGTGGCCCTGGTCGAGCAGGAACTGCGCCACCTGCGCGCTGCGCCCGCCGTGGTGGCAGAGCACGGCGATGGGGCGCTCGCGGTCGAGCTCGGCCAGGCGCGCGGGCACGCTGCGCATGGGCATGGCCAGCAGCTCGTAGCCCGGGCCGCTCGCCACGCTGGCGGTCTGCAGTTCCCAGGGCTCGCGCACGTCCAGCAGCAGCGGCGTGGCGCCGCTGTCCGCGGCCTGCTGGCGGGTCCAGTCGTCGAGTTGGGCGGGGGTGATGGCTTGCATGCGTGCTCCGTTCAGAAACGGAAGCGCGAGGGCTCGGGGAAGTTGCGCAGGCGCGGCGCCACGGTGTCCCAGGGCTGGGCGCTGCGGTAGTCGGCGTCGCCCGCGCGGGTGATGAAGGTGGCGCGCATCATGGGTTCGCTGCCCGTGATGACCGCGAGCCGCCCGCCCGGGGCCAGCAGGCCCAGCAGCGCGGGCGGCACCTCGGCCACCGAACCGGCCAGCAGGATGGCGTCGTACGGGCCGTCGGTGCGGCAGGCGGCGAAGTCGTTCGCGCAGGCGTCGGCCTGGCGCACCTCGACGTTGGTGATGCCGGCCTGCATCAGGCGCGTGCGCGCCTGCGAGGCCAGCGCGGGTTCGATCTCCAGCGACAGCACGCGCTGCGCCAGGCTGGCCATTAGGGCCGCCGTGTAGCCGCTGCCGGTGCCGATCTCCAGCACCTTGTCGGTGGGTTGCAGGGCCAGGTCCTGCACCAGGCGGGCCTGCACGCGCGGGGCGAGCATGCACTGGCCTTCGACCGCGGGCTGCGTGAGCGGCAGTTCCATGTCGGTGAAGGCCAGGGCCCGGTGCGCAGCGGGTGCGAAGTCTTCGCGGCGCACCTGGCTCAGCAGATCGAGCACGCGGCCGTCGAGCACCTCCCAGGGGCGGATCTGCTGCTCGATCATGTTGAAGCGGGCCTGTTCGAGGCTGGTCGCGGTGGTCATTTCATTTCTCCAGTGGGGTCGGCACAACCGGTGGATTTTAGGAGGCGACCTCTGTCTTGGCCGTGACGGCGGGCGGCAGCCCGGCCTTGCGGCGCAGCCAGTTGGCGAAGTCGTCGAGGTAGCCGTAGACCACGGGCACCACCACCAGCGTGAGCAGCGAGGAGGTGATGACGCCGCCGATGACGGCCTGGCCCATGGGCGCGCGCTGCTCCGAGCCTTCGGTGAGCGCGAAGGCCAGCGGCACCATGCCGAAGACCATGGCCAGCGTGGTCATGAGGATGGGGCGCAGCCGCACCTTGGCGGCCAGCAGCAGGGCCTCGTCGCGCGGCAGCGGCGGGCCACCGGCGCGGCCTTCGCGCGCGCGGATGGCGAAGTCCACCAGCAGGATGGCGTTCTTGGTCACCAGGCCCATCAGCAGCACGATGCCGATGATGGAGAACATGCTCATGGTGGAGCCGAACATCAGCAGCGCCAGCACCACGCCGATCAGGGTGAGCGGCAGCGAGGTCATCAGCGAGAGCGGCTGCAGGAAGCTCTGGAACTGGCTGGCCAGGATCATGTAGATGAAGACGATGGCCAGGGCCAGTGCCGACACCGCGTAGCCGAAGGACTCCTGCATGTTCTTCGTGGAGCCGCTGAATTCGGTGCGGTAGCCCGGCGGCAGGGCGATGCCGCCGATGACGCGCTGGATCTCGGCCGAGACCTCGCCGGTGGAGCGGCCGAAGACGTTCGCGCTGAAGGCGACCTCGCGGTTGAGGTTGCGGCGGTTGATCTGGTTCGGGCCGGTGGCCTCGACGATGTCGGCCACCTGCGACAGCGGCACGGTGCGCGTGTTGGCGTCGGCCGCCGTGGTGCCCGTGTTCGCCACGTTCAGCGGCAACTGCAGCAGGTCCTCGGTGCGCTGGCGCTGCGCGGGCGGCAGCCGCACCATGACGTCGTAGGTTTCGCCGTTCTGCGCGCGCCAGTTGCCCACGGTGGTGCCGGCCACCAGGGTGCGCAGGCTGTTGCCGATGGCATTGGTGGACAGGCCCAGGTCGGAGGCCAGCTCGCGCTTGAGCACCACGTCCACCGTGGGCTTGTCGGGCTTGAGGCTGGAGTCCAGGTCCACCAGGCCCACGATGGGGCGCAACCGCTCGGTGATGAGCGCGCTCAGGCGCTCCAGCTCGTCCAGGTCGTCGCCCTGCAGCGAGAACTCGATCTGCTTGCCGCCGCCCACCGCGTCGAGCAGGCCCGCGTGCGTGACGGTGATGCCCGGCACCGCACGCAGGCGATCGCGCAGCGTGGCCGACATGGCGACGGCGTTGAGCGTGCGCTCCTCGCGATTCACCAGGCGCACGTAGGTGCTGGCGTACATGCTGCCCTGGGCCGCGCCGGTGTTGATGGTGGTGAGCGTGTAGCGCACCTCGGGGAACTCGCGCACGATGGCCTCGACCTCGCGCGCTTTCGCCTCGGTGGCGACGAGGGACGAGCCCACCGGCGTGTGGTAACTCACCGAGGCCTCGGAGAAGTCGGCCTGCGGCACGAATTCGCTGCCCAGCAGCGGCAGCAGGGCCAGGCTGCCGATGAAGGTGGCCAGGGCCAGGCCCAGCGTGGCCAGCTTGTGTGTCAGCGACCAGCGCAGCGCGCCCTGGTAGCCCTCGGCGAGGTCGTCCTGGAAGCGGTCGAACCAGTGCGTCACGCGCCCCAGGGTGCGGTCGTAGAGCGATCGCCCCGGCGGCTTGCCGTGCGCGTCGATGGCCGGGTCGTGCCACACCGAGGACAACATCGGGTCCAGTGTGAAGCTCACGAACATGGAGATCAGCACCGCCGCGACCATGGTGATGCCGAACTCGTGGAAGAACTTGCCGATGATGCCGCCCATGAAGCCGATGGGCAGGAACACCGCCACGATGGACAGGGTGGTGGCCAGCACGGCCAGGCCGATCTCCTGCGTGCCCTCCATCGCGGCCTGGTAGGGCGTCTTGCCCATCTGCACGTGGCGCACGATGTTCTCGCGCACCACGATGGCGTCGTCGATCAGCAGGCCCACCGAGAGCGTGAGCGCCATCAGCGTGATCATGTTGATGGTGAAGCCCAGCGCGTTCATCACGAAGAAGGTGCCGATGATGGCAATGGGCAGGGTGAGGCCGGTGATGACCGTGGAGCGCCAGGAGTTGAGGAACAGGAAGACGATGAGCACGGTGAGGATGGCGCCCTCGATCAGCGTCTGGCGCACGTTCTGCACCGACACGCGGATGGGCCGCGCGCCGTCGGCGATGGGCTCCAGGCGCACGCCGGGCGGCAGCTCGGGCTTCACCGCGTTCAGGGCCGCGTTGAGGCCGTCCACCACGGCGATGGTGTTCTCGTCCTGCGCCTTCTGCACCTGCAGCAGCAGCGTGCGCTGGCCGTTGTAGAGCGAGAGGCTCTGCACCTCCTGCGTGCCGTCGCTCACGCGCGCCACCTGGCCCAGCGTCACCGGCGAGCCGCCGCGGCGCGCGACGATGATGGTTTCGAAGTCGCGCGGGTTCTTCAGGCGCGAGAGCACCTGCACCACGCGCTCGGACTCGCCCGCCTTGAGCGTGCCCACGGGCAGGTCCTGGTTCTCGCTGAAGACGGCCGCGTTGATCTGTTCGGTGGTGACGCCCAGGGCCTGCATTGGGGCCGGATCCAGCTCGATGTTGATGGCGCGCCGGGTGGCGCCGACCAGCGTGACCGAGCCCACGCCGCGCACGTTCTCCAGCCGCTTCTTGAGCACCTGGTCGGCCCAGGTGGACAGCTCGACCGCGCTCATGGGTGTGCTGCGCGCCGCGCCGGACCGCTCCAAGCAAGCGCGCGCCTCCTCGGGGGGCAGCGAACCACACGAAGTGGGGAGCGTGGGGGCCTCAGGTATCACGGCCACGGACCAGATCGCGCGCGCCGCGGGGTCGAAGCGCAGCACGCGCGGCTCGTCCACCTCGTCGCGCAGCAGCGGGCGCAGGATGCCGATCTTCTCGCGCACGTCGTCGGCGGCCTTGCGGCCATCGACCGTGAGCTGGAACTCGATGATCACCACCGAGTTGCCCTCGTAGCTGCGCGAGGTGAGGCTGTTGACGCCGGCGATGGCGTTGACGGCCTCCTCGACCTTCTTGGTCACCTCGGACTCGACGATCTCGGGCGAGGCGCCGGGGTAGGTCGTGGTGACCACCACCACGGGGAAGTCGATGTTGGGGAACTGGTCGACCTGCAGGCGCTGCAGCGAGAACGCGCCCAGCACCACGAAGGCCAGCATGACCATGGTGGCGAACACCGGGTTGCGCAGCGAGACCTGGGTGAACCACATGGCGTGTCGCGCTTCGGGGACTCAGGGTTTGGCCGCGGCCGCTTCCACGCGCGTGCCGTCGCGGATCGCGCCGGCCGTGGCGGCCAGCACGGTGTCGCCCTCGGCGAGCATGGGCACGGCCTGGTGCGGCACGCCGTCCACGCTGCCGCTGGGCGCGGGCACCAGCGTCACGTGCTTCACCGTGCCGTCGCGCAGCAACTGCACGTAGGGCTCGGGCCGGTCGTTGCGGATGGCGGACACGGGCACCACGGGCGCCTCGACGGTGCCGGCCACGATCTCGCCGCGCGCGAACAGGCCTTGGCGCATGCCGGGCACCGCGCTCAGCCGCAGGTAGACCAGCACGCTGCGGCTGCCGGCCTGCACGCTGGGGTTGATGCGCGCCACCGTGGCGGCCACGGGCTCGGCCAGGCCTTCGACGACCAGGCGCGCGCGCTGGCCGGGCTCGATGCGCGCGGCGTCCGCCGGGCTCAGCGCGGCCTCCATCTCGAAGGCCGAGAGATCCACCACGTCGAGCACGCGGGTGTCGACGCCCACGCGCTCGCCGTTCTGCACCGGGCGCGCGGCGACCTGGCCCGCGATGGGCGAGCGCAGCACCGTGTCGGCGAGCGACTTGCGCGCGATGTCCAGCGCGGCCATGGCCGCGCGGTGGTTGGCCTCGGCCGCGGCCAGGTTGGCCTGCGAGGTGTCCAGCGCGGTGGCCGAGATGAAGCCCTGCTTGACCAGGGCCTGGTTGTTGTCTTGCGTGCGCTGCGCGATGCGCACCTGGGCCAGCGCGGACTCGGCCTGCTGCTCGGCCTGGCGCACGCGCGCCTGCGGCTCGGTGGGGTCGATGCGCGCGACCACCTCGTTGGCGGCCACCCTGTCGCCCTCGCGCTTGTTCAGATCGCGCAGCTCGCCGGCCACGCGGGCCTTGATGGCCACGGTCTGCACCGCCTCCAGCGCGCCCGAGACGGCGGCGGTCTGCTGCAGCGCCAGCCGGCGCACGGTGACCAGGTCGCGCGCGGCGATCTGGTAGACCGGCGCGCTCTGCAGGGCCTGGGCGGCGGCGCGCGCCTGTTCGGCCTGGGTGCCGCGCTTGTCCAGCGCGCGCACCACGCCCAGGGCCAGCGCGGCCACGGCCAGCAGAGGCAGGGCCCAGTAAAGGGTCTTGCGCAGGCGTGAAGTGCTCATTCGGGGCGCTTGAGCATGCCGCTCAGGATCAGATCGACCTGGGTGTCGATGAAGGTGAGGGGGTCGATCTGCTGGGACGGCGGCATGCAGGGTGTCATGGCGTGTTTCCACATGAGCAGGAAGATCATGGGCGCGATCAGGCTGTAGACCGCGTAGTCCAGCGGCATCTCCCGGAACTCGCCGCGCTCGATGCCGCGCTGCAGGATGCGGCGGATCAGCTCGTGGCCGGGGGCCACCACCTCCTGCTGATAGAAGCTGGCGATCTCGGGGAAGGTGCTGGCCTCGGCCATCACCAGCTTGGTGATGCCGGAGGCGGGCGTCATGCCCACGCGCTCCCACCAGGTGTGCATGGCGTAGCGCACCAGCGCCACGCTGTCGCCCGTGAACTCCGCCAGCTCGTCCGACCATTCCGGAAAGCGGCCCGCCACGGTCTCGCGCACCACGGCCTTGAACAGGTCTTCCTTGCTTGGGAAATACAGGAACAGGGTGCCCTTGGACACCCCGGCGCGCGCGGCCACCTCCTCCACGCGCGTGGCAGCGAAGCCCTTCTCGACGAACAGGGCCAGGGCCGCCTCGATCAATTCGCCCGGACGCGCTTCCTTGCGTCGGGCGCGGCGCGGCGTCTCGGACGTCGTGGCGGAAGAGGGGCTGGGCATGGGGGCGAAATTACTGACCGATGGGTTATTAATATACCCCACCCACCTTCCAGCGGTGTGTCGCAGAGGCAAACGCGAGCCCGGCGAAGGCCAAGGTGCCACTACAGTCCGGCAATGGCACCTCTGTCCGAAGGCGATCTGACTGAGTTGCGCAGCCAACTCCTGGTGGCCGGGCCGAGCGCCTGGGCCGCTTTTCGCATGCTGGCCGCCTGGGGCGACGAAGCGTCGCTGCGGGTCCTGTGCGAGCAGGCCCAGGCGCCCGATTGGCGGTACCGGCGCGCGGCCATTGAAGCGCTGGCCGGCCACGCGTTGGCCAGCAGGGCGCGGCAGGTGATCGTGGTGGCACTCAGCGACGTCTCGCCCTATGTCGCCCGCACGGCCTGCGAGGCGGTGGGGAGTCTGGCGATCCCGCAGGCCAGGCGGGGCATCTCGGCTCTGGCGCGGGATCCCGACCCGGCCACGCGTGGGGCCGCCCTGAGGGCCTGGGCGGCTGTGTGGCGCCCCGAGGACTTTGAGCCGGTCTACCGGATATATGCGCAAGACAAGGTCGAACAGGTGCGCAGGGAGGCCGCCGGGCTCCTGCGGCAACACGCCGACGCCGCGAACTGGCAGCGGCTGTTTGCCGCTTGGTCGACGGCGCCGTTCGGGCGCCATCGCGTGTGGGCCTGTGAACTGGCGGCCAGATTCGGCGTCGCGGGAGTGGAGGCCGCTCTGCGGGAGCGCCTGCACGACAAGGACGGGCACGTGCGCAAGGCCGCGTCGCGGGCGCTGGCGGCTGCCGCTCAGGCGCTGGATGCACCTGCCGGCCAGGTCTGACAGAAGGCGCGCCTGAGGCGTGCTGCGTTCAGTTGAAGGCGGCGATGCCCGTGATCGCGCGGCCCAGGATCAGCGCGTGGATGTCGTGCGTGCCTTCGTAGGTGTTGACCACCTCGAGGTTGACCAGGTGGCGGGCCACGCCGAACTCGTCGCTGATGCCGTTGCCGCCCATCATGTCGCGGCTCATCCGCGCAATGTCCAGCGCCTTGCCGCAGCTGTTGCGCTTGAGGATGGAGGTGAGCTCCACCGGCGCGGCGCCCTCGTCCTTGAGGCGGCCCAGGCGCAGGCAGCCCTGCAGGCCCAGGCTGATCTCGGTCTGCATGTCGGCCAGCTTCTTCTGGATGAGCTGGTTGGCCGCGAGCGGGCGGCCGAACTGCTGGCGGTCCAGCACGTACTGGCGGGCGCGGAAGTAGCAGTCTTCCGCGGCGCCCAGCGCACCCCAGGCGATGCCGTAGCGCGCGCTGTTGAGGCAGGTGAAGGGACCCTTGAGGCCGCGCACCTCGGGGAAGGCGTTTTCCTCGGGGCAGAACACGTTGTCCATCACGATCTCGCCGGTGATGGAAGCGCGCAGGCCCACCTTGCTGTGGATGGCGGGGGCGGAGAGGCCCTTGGCGCCCTTGTCCAGGATGAAGCCGCGGATGGCACCTTCGTCGTCCTTGGCCCAGACGACGAACACGTCGGCGATCGGGCTGTTGGTGATCCACATCTTGGCGCCCGAGAGGCTGTAGCCGCCGGCCACCTTTTTTGCGCGCGTGACCATGCTGCCGGGGTCGGAGCCGTGGTTGGGCTCGGTCAGGCCGAAGCAGCCGATCCATTCGCCGCTGGCGAGCTTCGGCAGGTACTTCTGCTTCTGCGCCTCGGTGCCGAACTCGTTGATCGGCACCATCACCAGCGAGCTTTGCACGCTCATCATCGAGCGGTAGCCGGAGTCGATGCGCTCGACCTCGCGCGCGACCAGGCCGTAGCAGACGTAGTTGAGGCCGGCGCCGCCGTAGGCTTCGGGAATGGTCACGCCCAGCAGGCCCAGCTCGCCCATCTCGCGGAAGATGGCCGGATCGGTGTTCTCCTTGCGGAAAGCCTCGGTCACGCGCGGCAGCAGGCGCTCCTGGCAGTAGGCGTGGGCGGCGTCGCGCACGGCGCGCTCGTCCTCGCTGAGCTGGCCGTCCAGCTGGAACGGGTCTTCCCAGCTGAAGCTGGCTTTGGATTTCTGGGGCGAGAGCATGGCTTGTCTCCGTGTGCGGTGATCGATCGGCGGATTGTCCGCCCGTGGGCCATAGCTGTCTAATATCGATCCTGTATTCAAGCATTCAGACGGCATATCGATGGAATTTCGCCACCTGCGCTGCTTTCTGGCCCTGGCCGAGGAGTTGCACTTCGGCCGCGCCGCCGCGCGCCTGGCCATGACACAGCCGCCGCTGTCGCTCAACATCCAGCAACTGGAGGCCTCGGTGGGCGCGCCGCTCTTCGTGCGCAACAGCCGGGGCGTGGCGCTCACGCCCGCCGGCCAGGCCTTCGTGCCGCGCGCGCGGGCCCTGCTGGACGCGGCGGCCGGCGCCGCCCGCGAGGCGCGCGAGGTGGCGCAGGGCGTGAGCGGTCAGTTGCGCGTGGGCTTCGCAGGCACGGTGCTGTACCGGGGCCTGCCGCAGATCCTGCGCGGCTTCGCGCAGCGCCACCCGCGCCTGAAGCTCGTGCTGCGCGAGATGAGCTCCAGCGACCAGCTCATCGACCTGCAGCATGGGCGCCTGGAGGCCGGCTTCGTGCACACGCCGCGCGTGCCGCCGGGCTGCGCGCAGGTGCTGGTGTCGCGCCAGGCCTTCGTGGCCTGCGTGCCGGCGGCGCACGCGCTGGCGCGCAAGCGCCGCCTGGCGCCGGCCTTGCTGGCGGGCGAGCCCTTCGTCGCCATCTCTCGCGCCGTCTCGCCCGACTACCACGACCGCCTGCTCGCGCTCTGCGCTGACCACGGTTTCGAACCTGACGTGCGCTTCGAGTTGCGGCACTGGCTCAGCGTGGTGTCGCTGGTGGCGCAGGGGCTGGGGGTGTCGCTGGTGCCGGCGGCGCTGCAGCAGGCGGGGCTGCCGGGCGCGGCCTTCGTGCCGCTGCAGGGCGATTCGCCGCCGTATGAGACGCGCTGCCTGTGGCGTGAGGGTGGCGAGAGCGCGGCGCTGTCCGCATTCCTTGAAGCCGTGCGGGGCTTCGCGGTGCCCGCAGAATAGGGCTCACCCCCGCCGCGCTTCGCGCGCCCCCCTCCAGGGGGCGGCACCTGCGGCCCGGCACAGCCGGTTCCGCGGTGCCTCCTGGGTTCGTCCCGGGCGGGCGTGGCAACCATTGAGGAATCAAGATGAGCGACAAGCAGGTACTGGTGCTCGGTGGCGGCTGCTTCTGGTGCACGGAATCGGTCTACAAGGAAGTGCGTGGCGTCACCGACGTGGAGTCGGGCTACAGCAACGGCCACGCCAAGCAGCCCAGCTACGAGCAGGTGTGCACCGGGACCACCGGGCACAACGAGGTGGTGCGGCTGGAATACGACCCGGATGAGGTGAGCACGCGCGAGCTGCTGGAGGTCTTCTTCGTGGTGCACGACCCGACCACGCTGAACCGCCAGGGCAACGACGTGGGCACGCAGTACCGCAGCGGCATCTACTTCACCACGCCGGAGCAGCAGGCCGAGGCGCGCGGGATCATCGACGAGCTGACGAAAGACAACGCCTTCGGCCGGCCCATCGTGACGGAGCTGAAGCCGCTGGAGAACTACTGGCCCGCCGAGGACTACCACCAGGACTTTTTCGAGCGCAACCCGCACCAGGGCTACTGCATGGCGGTGGCGGCGCCCAAGGTGGCCAAGTTCCGCAAGACCTTTGCGCGGCTGGCGAAGTAGGGCTGGGTCTGGGATTCGCAGATTTCACTCCACGACCTCGCGGAGCCGGACACCCAAGCGCCGATGACCGGAGCGGTCGGAGAAAGTGAAGCCCTCGTCAGCGCCCTACCCGCCACCGCGGCCAGAACACGATCACCGCCAAGCCGCCTAGCACCAGCGCGCAAGCCCCCAGCTTCCAGCCCGGCATCGCCTCCCCCAGGCTGAGGGCCGAGGCGCTCATGCCGAACACTGGCACCAGCAGCGCCATCGGCGTGACCGTGGCGGCCGAGTGCCGCGCCAGCAGCCAGTTCCAGGCGCCGTAGCCGAACAGCGTGTTGCCGATGGCCTGCCACAGCACGCTCGCCCAGACCACCCCGTCGGCCGAGCGCAAGGACTGCGCGATCAGCGCTGGCCCCTCCACCAACAGCGAAATCAACAACAGCGGCGGCACCGCGAACACGCTGCTCCACACCATGAAGTGCAGCATGTTCACTTCCCCCAGCGTCTTCACCACCAGGTTGGCGCAGGCCCAGAAGAACGCTGCGCCGATGATCAGCCCCAGGCCCGCCACCGTCACCGTCGCGTCCAGGTTGGCGGCGATCAGCCCCAGCCCCGCCAGGGCCAGCACCAGGCCCGCCACCTGAAAGCCCCGCACGCGCTCGCGCATCAGCCACAGCGACAGGGCGATGGTGAAAAACACCTGCACCTGCACCACCAGCGAGGCCAGACCGGGCGAGATGCGCCCGTCGATGGCGAAGAACAGCAGACCGAACTGGCCGGGGCCGAGCAGCACGCCCACGGCGGCCATGGAGCGCCAGCGCGCGGCCGGCCGCGGCACGAACAGCAGCCAGGGAAGGGCCGAGAGCGTGAAGCGCAGCGTGGCGAACAGGAAGGGTGGCAGGCCGTCCAGCCCCCAGCGGATCACGACGAAATTGGTGCCCCACACGGCCACGACGGCCAGGGCGAGCAGCAGGTGGGAAGCGGGCACGGATGGGGCCGGGGGGTGAGGGAGCGGGCAGTGTAGTCACGCGACGCACAGGCGGTCGGCCGAGCCCGCGCATGGGGTTATTATTTGCAACTCAGTTGCGATACGAAGCCGCCGCCATGACCCGCTCTTCCGTTGACGCCGACGCCGTTCCCGACCACCTGCAGGCCCGGCTGGAGGCCGCCGGCCTGCGCCGCACGCTGGCCACGCGCGCGGCGCTGGGGGTGTTCCTGGCGCGGCCTGGGCAGGGGCTGACGCACGCGCAGGTGCTGCAGGCGCTGCGCCAGCGCGGGCACGAGCCGAACCGGGTCACGCTCTACCGCCTGCTCGACCGCCTGGCCGCCTGCGCCGTGCTGGCGCGGCACAGCGACGACCGCGGCACCTGGCGCTACACGCTGCAAGGCGCGGGCGACGCGGCGCGCTCGCACCCCACCGGCTGGCAGCCGCGCTTCGAATGCCGCCGCTGCGGGCAGGACCGCGCGCTCGAGGAGTTGTCCGCCGCCGGCGTGGCGTGGCTGCGCGAGTTGCGGCGCGCGCTGGCCCGCGAGGGCGACCTGGTGGAGCGCGTAGAGCTGGCCCTGCACGGCGTCTGCGCGCCCTGCGCCGAAGCGGAGCGCGCCGCGTGATCCGCACGCGCGCGCTGGGCTTTGCGCACCCCGGCGGGCCGCGCCTGCGCTTCGCCGACGTGGACGTGGCGGCGGGCGGCACGCTGGTGCTGCGCGGGCCCTCGGGCAGCGGCAAGTCCACCTGGCTGGCACTGGCGGCGGGGCTGCTGACGCCCGGCGAGGGCGCGATCGAGGTGGCGGGGCAGTCGGTGGGGGCACTGCGAGGCGCCGCGCGCGACGCCTGGCGCGGCGCCACGGTGGGTGTGCTGCCGCAGGGCCTGCACCTGAGCGCCGACCTCAGCGTGGCCGACAACCTGGCCCTGGCCTACCGCGCCGCCGGCCTGCCGGTGGACTGGCCCGCCATCGATGAACTGCTGGGTGCCCTGGGCATCGAGGCCCTGCGTGATCGTCGACCCTCGGCCCTGTCGGGCGGGCAGGCGCAGCGCGTGGCGCTGGCGCGCGCCCTGCTGCGGCGCCCCGCGCTGCTGCTGGCCGACGAGCCCACCGCGAGCCTGGACGACACGGCCTGCGCCCAGGCGCTGGCCCTGCTGCGCGAGACGGCGCAGCGCGCCGGCGCCACGCTGGTGGTCGCCACGCACGACGCGCGTGCGCTGGCCGTGTTCCATGGCGCGGCCGTGCTGGCGCTTGAGCCGACCGGGGCTGCTGCATGAACGTGGGCCTGCCCCGTCTGGCCTGGCAGTATCTCTGGGCGCGCCCGCTCACCGCCGCGCTCAACCTGCTGCTGCTCACTCTGGGCCTGGCCTCCATTGCCTTCCTCATCCTCGCGCGCGACCAGGTCGATCGCGCCTTTGAGCGCGACCTTGCGGGCATCGACGCGGTGGTCGGCGCCAAGGGCAGCCCGATGCAGCTCATCCTGGCCGGCGTGTTCCACCTGGACGTCCCGCCCGGCAACATCGCGCTGGCCGAGGCGCGGCGCATCGCCGAACACCCCCAGGTGGCGCAGTTCATCCCGCTGAGCCTGGGCGACAACCTGCAGGGCTGGCGCATCGTCGGCACCACGCCGGACTACCTGTCGCTCTACGGCGCCACGCTCGCGCACGGCGCCCTGTGGCAGGCGCCCATGCAGGCCGTGTTGGGCGACGCGGTGGCGCGCGGCAGCGGGCTGGACGTGGGCGCGCGCTTCGTTGGCGCGCACGGCCTGGGCGCGGGCGGCGCGGTGCACGACAGCACGCCCTACGCGGTCACCGGCGTGCTGCGGCCCTGCGGTTGCGTGCTCGACCGGCTCGTGCTCACGGCCACCGAATCGGTCTGGTTCGTGCACGACGAGATGCACGCCGACAAGGACCAGGGCGCCGAGGAGCGCGCCGAGTTGCAGGCCGCGCTGGACGCCGAGCGCGAGATCACCGTCGGCCTGGTGCGCTACCGCAGCCCGCTGGCCGCCGCGAGCTTTCCGCGCTTCGTCAACAGCGGCACGCCGCTGCAGGCCGCCGCGCCGGCCGTCGAAGTGACGCGGCTGCTGAGCCTGATCGGGCAGGGCACGCAGATCCTGCGCGCGCTCGCGGGCGTGCTGCTCGTGGTGGCGGCGCTGTCGGTCTTCATTGCCCTCTGGAGCGCGGTGCGCGAGCGCCGCGCCGACCTGGCCCTGCTGCGCCTGCTGGGTGCGCCGCCGCGCCGCGTGGCCGCCTTGCTCCTGGCCGAGGCCGGCTGGCTCGCCGTGTTGGCCACGGCCTTGGGCCTGCTGGCCGCGCAGGGCCTGGCCGCCCTCGCCAGCCGCGGTTGGGGCGACGCCGCCTTGCCCACGCTGCTGCGGGCCGGCCACTGGCCCACTGCCTTGGCCTGGGTGCCTCTGCTGGCCCTGGGCGCCGCCCTGCTGGCCGCCGCGCTGCCCGCCGTCGCCGCCTACCGCGCCGACGTTCACACCCTTCTCAACCCCCGGAGCTGATCCATGAAAGCACTCGTCGCCACCACCCTGTTCGCCGCCCTGCTGTCGGCGGGCACCGCCTTCGCCCAACACTCCGAGAAGGAGATCAAGGAAGACATCGAGCGCCACCGCGCCATGGCCGTCGCCCATGAGGGCGCGGCCAAGTGCCTGGAAGCGGGCAAAGGCGAAAAGGTCTGCCAGGCGGAACTCGCGGCCGCTTGCAAGGGTCTTGCCCTGGGCAAATACTGCGGCCTGCGACACGCGCACTGATGACCACCCCCGCCGCGCTGCGCGCGACCCCCTGAAAGGGGGCGGCGCCTGCGGCCCGGCAAAGCCGGTTCCGCGGCACCCTCGGTCAGACCTCTTCGCTCCGCCATCCATGCATCCGTACCGACGTCACCTTCTGCTGAGCCTGGCCGCCCTGGCCTCGGGGCAGGCCTTCGCGCAGGTGCTGAACTCCCCGCTGGGCGCGCCGCCCGCCGATGGTGCCGGCGCCGGCGCAGGCCCGATGGGCCTGCCGCACGGCCAGGGCGCGGGCGTGCACAGCCCGCAGAGCCCCATCGCGCCGCTGCCCCGGCGCGACGACGTGGTCGCCTGGTCGCTGCTGACCGACGTGAAGACCGAAGTGAAGACCGTGGCCAAGCGCAAGCGCGTCGTGCCGGTCTACCCGCCCGAGGTGCGCGCGCTCGACCAGCGCCGCCTCAAGCTGCACGGTTTCATGCTGCCGCTGGAGCCGGGCGAGAACCAGCGCCATTTCCTGCTGGCCTCGGTGCCGCTCACCTGCTCGTTCTGCACGCCGGGCGGCGCCGAGAGCCTGGTGGAGGTGCGCACGAAAACACCCGTGAAGTACCGGCTCGAGGCGGTGGTGGTCGAGGGGAAGTTTCACGTGCTCGACAACGACCCCTACGGCCTGTACTACCGCCTGAGCGAGGCCGAAGGCAGCCGCTGAACCGGCGGGGTGGGCCGGGTCCGGGCGATACCATCGCCGGGTGAACCTTGCCCAGCACCCCCTTTTCGTCTCCCTCACGCCCGTTTTCCTTCTCATTGCGCTGGGCTATCTGGCGGGGCGGCGCGAATGGATCCGAGACACGGCGGTCAAGGACCTGTCCAACCTCGTGTTCCTGCTGCTCATCCCGGCGCTGCTGTTTCGCACCATGGCCTCGGTGCACCTGGAAGCGCTGGATCTGCGCCCCGTGCTGGCCTATTTCCCGGTGGTGGTGCTGGTGCTCTTTGCCATCGTGGCCTGGCGGGGCTTCAGCCGCGAGAGCGTGGTCATCGCCATGGCCAGCGTGTTCTCCAACATGGTGATGATCGGCATCACCCTGGCCGAGCTGGCCTACGGCAAGGCCGCGCTGGTCACCATGCTCACCCTGGTGTCGGTGCACGCCCTGATCCTGCTCAGCGTGGGCTCGGTGGTTCTCGAGCTGGTGGTGGCGCGCGAGGCCCGCGAGCGCGGCGAGGCGGCGGCGCCCTTGTGGGCCACGCTGGGCTCGGTGATCAAGGGCACGCTCATCCATCCCATTCCCTTGCCCATCCTCAGCGGGCTGCTGTTCGCCCAGACCGGCTGGACCTTGCCGGTGGTGATCGACAAGCCCCTGCAGCTGCTGGGCAGCGCCTTCGGGCCCATCGCGCTGGTGCTGGTGGGCGTGAGCCTGGCGCGCACGCCGCTGGCCGGGCATTGGCGGCCCGCGTTCGGCGTGGTGCTGGTGAAGAACCTGCTGCTGCCGCTGCTGGTGGGCCTGTCGGCCTGGGGGCTGGGTATCACGGGCTTGCCGCTCACGGTGATGGTGGTGGCCGCGGCGCTGCCCGTGGGCGCCAACGTCTTCCTGTTCGCCCAGCGCTATGAGACTGCACAGGCGCTCACCATCGCCGCCACGGGCCTCACCACCGTGATGGCGCTGTTCACCCTGAGTCTGGTGATGACGGCGATGGCCTGGCTCAACCCGCTGGGCAACTGATCACTGGCTGATCTTGCGCGCCTCTTCGACCTGGTACTCGAAGTAGCGCTGGAAGCCGAAGGCCAGACTGCCCATGAAGGCAATGGTGCCCACGAGCAGCGAGAGCACCAGCGCGATGACGGTGAGCCAGTGGGTGCGGCCGGCCGTGCCGCCGGGATGGGCGGGGTTGAACCAGCGGTCCCACTTCTCCGCGTCGGCCAGGGCGTAGACGATGCCCGTGAGGCAGGCCGCGGCGATGCTCAGGCCCAGCAGCGGGATCAGCACCCAGGACAGCTTGTCGTCCTGTCCGTGCGCCAGCACGCGCTCCACGCCGTACCAGCCCAGCGCGGTGGGCAGCGGGTGCAGCCAGCCCACCCAGTCGCCCAGGCCGCGCAGGTAGAAGCGGTGCAGGCCCAGGGCGCCGCCGATGAGCGCCAGCCACACGGCCAGGGTCTTGTTCTTGCCGTTCTTGCGTCCGGGCACGTTCAACCCTCCTGCGGCGGCGTGTGGTGCGCTTCGCCCAGGGGTTTTTCCATGATCACGATGTCCAGCCAGCGGCCGAACTTCCAGCCGCAGGCCTGCACCGTGCCCACGGGCGTGAAGCCCAGCGCGCGGTGCACGCCGATGGAGCCGGCGTTGGCCGAGTCGCCGATCACCGCCATCACCTTGCGGATGCCCGCGCGCTGCAGCACCGCAAGCAGTTCGGCCAGCAGCAGCCGTCCCAGGCCCTTGCCGGCGGCCTCGGGCGCGAGGTAGATCGAGTCCTCCACCGAGAAGCGGTAGGCCGGGCGCGGCTTGAACCAGTTGCCGTAGGCGTAGCCCAGCACCTGCCCGCCTTCTTCCACCACCAGCCAGGGCAGGCCCTTGCCCAGTGCGTCGGCGCGGCGCTGGGCCATCTCGGCCTCGGTGGGCGGGGTGGTTTCGAAGGTGCCGGTGCCGTGCAGCACGTGGTGGGCGTAGATGCGGGTGATGGCAGCGAGGTCGTCGTCGGTGCTGGGGCGGATGAGGGGCATGGGTGGAAGACGGAAGAAGAGGGTGTGTGGCGAGATGGGCGGCGGGCTATAATCGCCGGCTTTGCGGTGTTTCGCTGGCCGGGTGGTCAGTCGTGTGTCTCAGACACCGCGGAAATTGCTGTGAAGCAGCGGATCGAAAGATCCGGCGGCACCCCGGAAGTCCCGGACCGTGCCCAACCACCCGAAGGATAAATCATGGTCGTCATTCGACTCTCCCGCGGCGGCGCCAAGGCCCGTCCGTTCTACACCATCGTCGCCGCCGACAAGCGCTCGCGCCGCGATGGCAATTTCATCGAACGCCTGGGTTTCTACAACCCCAACGCCAAGGGCGGCGAAGAGAAGCTGCGCATCGCCAGCGATCGCCTGAACTACTGGCTCGGCGTGGGTGCCACCCCGTCCGACACCGTCGCGCGCCTGGTCAAGGACGCCAAGGCCGCCGCGCCGGCCGCCTGACCGCGCCATGTCCGCGGCCCTGGTCGCGTCGGCCCTGCCGGCCGATGCCGTCGAACTGGGCCGCATCCAGGACGCCTGGGGCATCAAGGGCTGGGTCCGCATCCAGCCCTACAGCGCCGACACCGACGCGCTGTTCGCCAGTCGAGACTGGTTTCTTCAGCCGCCCGAAGCCCGCTTCGCGCGCGGCTTTTCCGTTTTCACGGGTTGCGTGGCCTTGCGCGTGGCCGAGCTCAAGGCCCACGCCGATGGCCTGGTGGCGCGGCTCGAGGGCGTGGACGACCGCAATCTCGCGGAGTCGCTCAAGGGCTGCCGCATCAGTCTGCCGCGCAGCGCCTTTCCCGAGCCCGAGGAGGGCGAGTACTACTGGGTCGACCTGATCGGCCTTCGGGTAGTCAATCGCGAGGGCGAGGACCTGGGCGTGGTGCGCGACCTCATGAGCACCGGGCCCACCTCGGTGCTGGTGCTCGAATACCTCGAGACCGTGGACGGCGAGGAGCGCAGCGCCGAGCGGATGATCCCCTTCGTGGCCGCGTACATCGACGACGTGGACCGCGCGGCGCGCCGCATCACGGCCGACTGGCAAAAAGACTATTGAGCCAGGGCGCCCATGCGCTTCGACGTCGTCACCCTGTTCCCCGAGCTGTTTGAGCCCTTCCAGGCGCACGGCATCAACCGCCGCGCGTTCGAGTCGAAGCAGGTCGACGTGCGCCTGTGGAATCCGCGCGACTTTGCGGAAGGCAACTACCGACGCGTGGACGATCGGCCCTTCGGCGGCGGGCCGGGCATGGTCATGATGGCCGAGCCGCTGTGGCGTTGCCTGCAGGCCATCCGGGCCGAGCGCGCCGAGCCGGAGGGCGAACGCGCCCCGGTCGTGCTGTTCTCGCCCGTGGGCGATCGGCTGGACCACGCCGGCGTCGAGACCTGGGCGGGCAGCTCCCGAGGCGCGGTGCTGGTCTGCGGGCGCTACGAGGGCATTGACCAGCGCTTCATCGACGCCTGCGTCGATGTGCAGCTCAGCCTGGGCGACTTCGTGCTTTCGGGCGGCGAAATCCCCGCCATGGCGCTGCTGGACGCGGTGGCGCGACTGCAGCCGGGCGTGCTGGGCGACGAGGGCAGCCACCAGCAGGACAGCTTCAACCCCGCGCTGGACGGCCTGCTGGACAGCCCGCACTTCACGCGACCCGAGGTCTGGCAGGGCCCGCAAGGCCCGCTGGGCGTGCCGCCGGTGTTGCTGGGCGGGCACCACGAGCGCATCGAGCGGCATCGGCGCGAGCAGCGCCTGGCCCTGACGGCCCGCCAGCGGCCCGACCTGATCGCCAGGGCCCGGGCCGAAGGCCGCCTGGGCCCGGACGACGAGCGCTTCCTGCGCGGCCTCGGCTGAAACGATGACCCCCACGCTCCGCCGCTGCGCGGGTCGCTGCCCCTCGAGGGGGCTGATCCGCCTTGGGGCGGCCCTGCGGCGGATCGCTACCCCGGCTTGGCCGGACGGGGCGCGTCTGGCTATAATGGCGGGCTTTTCGATCCTCTGGCCGGCCGCCGCGACCGTTGGGTAAGTCAGTTCCGACTTCACGGATTCGCGGCCTTTAGTGCAGCGCGGCCACGATCGTGGAACAGAAACCATGAACCTCATCCAGACCCTCGAGCAGGAAGAAATTGCCCGCCTTGGCAAGACCATTCCCGCTTTTGCGCCCGGCGACACCGTGATCGTCAGCGTCAACGTCATCGAAGGCACCCGCAAGCGCGTGCAGGCCTATGAAGGCGTCGTGATCGCCCGCCGCAACCGTGGCCTCAACTCCAGCTTCATCGTCCGCAAGATCTCCAGCGGCGAAGGCGTGGAGCGGACCTTCCCCCTGTACAGCCCGCTGATCGCCAAGATCGAGGTCAAGCGCCGCGGCGACGTGCGCCGCGCCAAGCTGTACTACCTGCGCGAGCGCAGCGGCAAGTCGGCTCGCATCAAGGAAAAGCTGGGCGCCTGATCCGGCCTCACCGAAAAAGCCGCTCCCCGGAGCGGCTTTTTTGTCGCCGCTGCGTCCATCCGCCCATGACCGAACCCGTCGTCCGCATCCCGCCCTTCGATCCGCGCACCGTGCCCGTGGTGGCCACGGGGGCGAGCGAGGGCCTGCCGCCGGCGGCCGCGCACCGGCTCACGCCCGACGGCCTGCGTTCGCTGTTCGAGGCGCCGCCGATCTGGACACCCGAGTTCGTTCGCGAACGGCGCTTCGCCGATCGCGAGCCGGCCGATGCGGCTGTGCTGCTGCCGCTGGTGGTGCGCGACGAACTGACGCTGCTGCTCACGCAACGCACGTCCACCCTGTCCACCCACTCGGGCCAGATCGCCTTTCCGGGCGGCAAGGTCGATCCGGAGGACGCCGACGCCATCGCCGCCGCCCTGCGCGAGGCGGACGAGGAGATCGGCCTGCCGCCGCAGAACGTCGAGGTGCTGGGCACCTTGCCGGTCTACATCACGGGCACGGCCTTCCATGTGACGCCCGTGGTGGCCCTGGTGCAGCCGGGTTTCACGCTCAGGCCCAACCCGCACGAAGTGGACGACGTCTTCGAGGTGCCGCTGCGCTTCCTGATGGACCCGCGCCACCACCGCCGCCACCTCATGAACTTCGACGGCAACGTACGCGAGTGGTACTCCATGCCCTGGCACGATGGCCAGCATGAGCGCTTCATCTGGGGCGCCACGGCCGGCATGCTGCGCAACCTGTACCGCCTGCTCACGGCCTGATCCGCGGCCCGAGTCGCGTGCGGTGAGGACCTGGCCTCGGGGGCCCACTATCATCGGCCCCATGGGTTTCCTGGCCATCCTGCTGGCGCTGCTCATCGAGCAGGCCCGTCCCCTGTCGTTCAACAACCCCGTGCACGCCGGGCTGCGCGCCTGGGGCCGCGGCGTGCGTCGCAACCTCGACGCCGGCCAGTCCTCGCACGGCTGGCTGGCCTGGCTGCTCGCCGTGGGCGTGCCCTCCGCGCTGGCGGCGCTGATCTACCACGCCCTGTGGGAGCTGAGCGGCGTGCTGGCCTTCGTGTGGACGGTGGCCGTGCTCTACGTGACGCTGGGTTTTCGCCAGTTCAGCCACCACTTCAGCGAGATCCGCCGCTGCCTGGAGGACGGCGACGAGCGCGCCGCGCGCGAGCAATTGGCGCAGTGGCTGCGCGTGGACGCGAGCGCCTTGCCGCGCGCCGAGCTGCTGCGCCAGGTGATCGAGCACTCGGTGCTGGCGGCGCATCGCCACGTGTTCGGCGTGTTCGTGTGCTTCCTGTTGTTCTGGGTGATCGGTCTGGGCCCGGCCGGGGCGGTGTTCTACCGTCTGGCCGAATACCTCTCACGCAACTGGCGCGCGCGCCCGGACGGCACGCCCAGCGAGGCTCTGCGCCGCGCCGCAGCGATCGCTTGGCGCTGGATCGACCATGTCCCCGCGCGCATCACCGCCCTGGGCTTCGCGGTGGTGGGCAACTTCGAGGAAGCGGTGGCGAGCTGGCGCGCCGACGCCGAGCAGTTCGCGCCCGGCAGCGACGGCGTGGTGCTCGCGGCCACCTCGGGCGCCATCAACGTGCGGCTGACCCCGCAGGACCCGGCGGCCCCACCGCCGGACGAGACCGATCCGGCCGCGCGGCCCGAGCCCCAGCTCGCGCACCTGAGCAGCGTGGTGGGCCTGGTGTGGCGCGCGGTGGTGCTGTGGATGCTGCTATTGGCGCTGCTGACGCTGGCTCGGGTCTGACAAATGGGCCCTCACGCTCCGCCGCTGCGCGGGTCCGCGCCTTGCAGGCCGCGGCAGCGCCGGAGTCGCTGCCTCTTCGGGCCGTCCAAGCCTGCGCAGGCAGGTTTGGAGCCGCGGCCCTCAGCCCCCCAAGGGGGCTGATCCGCCTTGGGGCGGCCCTGCGGCGGATCGAGCCCGCGCGGTTCAATACAGGCGCTTGTTCGCCAACTCGTCGAACAACTCGTTGTAGAGCCGGTAGCGGGTTTCATCGATCGCCAGCGGGTCGCTCGCGGGATCGGCACCCACGTGCGATCGCACACCGCAGCCGGGCTCGTGCCGGTGCGTGCAGTTGTAGAAGCGGCAGTCGCCCAGGGTGGCGCGCAGATCGGGCATGAGCTGCGCGAGGTGCTCGGCTTCCAGGTGGTGCAGGCCGAACTCCTGAAAGCCCGGCGAATCGATGAGCGCGCTTTCACGCGCCGCGTCCAGCCAGTACCAGGTGGTGCTGGTGGTGGTGTGGCGTCCGGTGTTGAGCGCGCGCGAGATCTCGCCGGTCTGGGCGCCGGCCTCGGGCACCAGGCGGTTCACCAGGGTGCTTTTGCCCACGCCCGAGGGGCCCAGCACCAGCGTGTGGCGGCCCGCCAGGCGTTCGCGCAGGCTGTCCAGGCCCTGGCCCTGTTGCAGGCCCAGCGGCAGCACGGCGGTGCCCATGCGCCGGTAGGCTTCCAGCCGCGCCCAGGCGCGCTCGAAAGCCTCACCCAGGTCCTGCTTGTTCAGCACGATGAAGGCGCTGATGCCCTCGGCCTCGGCCGCGAGCAGGGCGCGCGTGAGCTGGCTTTCGGAGAACACCGGCTCGGCGGCGAGCAGGATCAGCACCTGGTCGAGGTTGGCCGCGAAGGCCTTGGTGCGCATCTCGTCCTGGCGGTAGAACAGGTTGCGCCGGGTCTCGATGCGCTCGATGCTGCCCTCGTCGCCAGTGCGTTGCCAGGCGACGATGTCGCCCACCACCACCGCGCTCTTCTTGCCGCGCGGGTGGCACAGGGTGCGCTGGCCGTCCTCGTCCTCCACCAGGCAGTGGCGGCCGTGCGCCGCCACCACGCGAGCGAGCTGCGTGCCGGCCATCAGGTCGCGAGCAAGGCGTTGACCGCCGCCGCGCAGTGGAAGTCGCTGACAGAGATGCCGTTCACATCGTGCGTGTTGAAGCGCAGGGTGCAGCGGTTGTAGCCAAAGGCCGCGTCGGGGTGGTGGTCCTCGCGGTGGGCGATCCAGGCCATGGCGTTCACGAAGGCCATGGTCTCGTGGTAGTTGGCGAACCTGAAGGTGCGCTCGATCGAGCCGTCGATGAGCTTCCAGCCATCGGCCTCGCTGCCGTTGAGCTGGCTGAGCTGGGTGACGATTTCGGTGGCGTTGAGCGCGCGGCGGTTCTGGTGGATGGGGTTCATGGTCGGGCGCCCTCAGGCGGTTTGCAGGCGCGCCAGGCGTTCGCTGGCGGGGGGGTGAGAGTAGTAGAAGCGCGCGTACAGCGGGTCGGGCGTGAGCGTGCTGGCGTTGTCCTTGTAGAGCTTGAGCAGGGCGCTGGCGAGGTCGGCGCCGCGCGTCTTCTCCTTGGCGAAGGCGTCGGCCTCGAACTCGTGCTTTCGCGACAACTGCGCGGCCAGTGGCGACAAGAAGAAGGTGAACAGCGGCACCACCAGCAGGAACAGGATCAGCGCGAGCGCGTCGTTGGGCGCGCCCAGGTCGGGCTCCACGCCGAGGCCGGTGTAGAACCAGGCCTGCGAGGCGGCCCAGCCCAGCGCCGCGAAGCCCACGAGGCTCAGCGCGAACAGCATCACCACGCGCTTCGTGATGTGACGCAGGCGGTAGTGGCCGAGCTCGTGCGCGAGCACGGCGTCGATCTCGTCGGGCGTGAGCTGCTGAAGCAAGGTGTCGAAAAACACCACGCGCTTGGCGGCGCCGAAGCCGGTGAAGTAGGCGTTGGCGTGCGCGCTGCGCTTGCTGCCATCCATGACGAACAGCCCCTGGGCCGAGAACCCGCAGCGCGCCATGAGCGCATTCACGCGGTCCTTCACGGCCGCGTCGGTGAGCGGCTCGAACCGGTTGAACAGCGGCGCGATGAGCGTGGGGTACAGCACCAGCGCGAGCAGGTTGAACACCATCCACACGCCCCAGGCCCACAGCCACCAGGTGTCGCCGGCCGCGCCCATGAGCCAGAGCACCAGCGCGGCCAGCGGCAGGCCGATGGCCGCGCCCAGCAGGCCGCCCTTGAGGCCGTCGGCGATCCACAGGCCCAGGCTGGTCTTGTTGAAGCCGAAGCGCTCCTCGAGCCGGAAGGTGGCGTACCAGGAAAAGGGCAGGCCCAGCAGGCCGCCGATGAGCGCGAAGGCGGCGATCAGCGCGAGCTGCTGCCACAGGCCGGGGCCCATGAGGTCGAGCAGCGCGAGGTTGAGGGCGTTGAGCCCTCCCAGCAGCGTCCAGCCGATGAGCACGGCGGTCTCGAAGGCGGTGCCCAGCAGACCGAAGCGCGCCTTCGCGATGGTGTAGTCGGCCGCCTTGCGGTGCGCCTCCAGCGGGACGGTGGTGTCGAAGGGCGCGGGCACGTGCTCGCGGTGGCGGGCCACGTGGCGGATCTGCCGGCTGGCCAGTGCGAAGCGCGTGAGCAGGCCCAGCACCAGCAGGGCGCAGAAAACGGCGGTGAAGGCGAGGGAGGCGGTGTCCATGAAGGCGCCAGTCTACCGGCGCCCATGCGCCAGCGCCGGCCCGGGCGGATGACGGAGAATCGCGGGATGAGTTCGAATCCCGCCGACATCACCGCCCCCGAGATGCCCACGCTCGCCAAGAACGACCAGAACCTGGTCTGGATCGACTGCGAGATGAGCGGCCTGGACCCCGAGAAGGAGCGGCTGCTGGAGATCGCGGTGGTGATCACCGGTCCCCAGCTCACGCCCCGCATGGAAGGCCCGGTGATCGTGATCCACCAGAGCGATGCCGTGCTCGACGCCATGGACGCCTGGAACAAGGGCACACACGGCCGCAGCGGCCTCATCGACAAGGTGCGCGCCAGCACCGTGAGCGAGGCCGAGGCCGAGCAGCAGCTCATCGACTTCATTGCCCGCTACGTGCCCAAGCAGGCTTCGCCGCTGTGCGGTAACACCATCGGGCAGGACCGCCGCTTCCTCGTGAAGTACATGCCCCGTCTCGAGGCCTACCTGCACTACCGCAACGTCGACGTGAGCACGCTCAAGGAGCTGGCCAAGCGCTGGCGCCCCGAGGTGGTGGACGCCTTCAAGAAGCGCCAGATGCACACCGCCCTGGCCGACGTGCACGAGTCGATCGACGAACTCGAGCACTACCGGGCGCAATTCCTGCGCTGAGTTCGCGCCGGGCCCCCGCGGGCCTGTCGGCCCAACTGAATGACAATACGGTGACTTTCACGCCGATTTCACATGAAGAAGAAGTCCCGCTCCTTCGTCGAACGCCACTATGAGGCGTTGCAACTGGCCACCGCGGTGGCCTTTCTATTGCTCGTGGGCCTGTACGCCTCGCTCACCGGCGCGGCCGACGCCGGGCTGAGCCGCACGGCCGTGTGGTTGCTGATCATCGCGGCGGCGGTGGGCGCCTACATGGCCATGAACATCGGCGCCAACGACGTGGCCAACAACATGGGCCCGGCGGTGGGCTCGGGCGCCATGACCATGGGCTGGGCGATCGTTGTCGCGGCGGTGTTCGAGGCGCTGGGCGCCATCGTCGCCGGGGGTGACGTGGTCAGCACGATCAAGGGCGGCATCATCGACCCGGCCGACATCGCCGACCCCACGCTGTTCGCGTGGGTGATGTTCGCCGCGCTGCTGGCCGGCGCGCTGTGGCTCAACCTGGCCACGGCGCTGGGCGCACCGGTGTCCACCACGCACTCCATCATCGGCGCCGTCATGGGCGCGGGCATCGCGGCGGGCGGCTGGGGCATGGTGCACTGGTCCACCATTGGCGCCATCGTCGCCAGCTGGGTGATCTCGCCGCTGTCGGGCGCGCTGATCGCCGCGGTGTTCCTGTACGTCATCAAGCGCAGCGTGACCTACCGCACCGAAAAGACCGAGGCGGCCGCGCGCGTGGTGCCCGTCCTGATCGCGATGATGGTGTGGAGCTACACCACCTACATGCTGCTCAAGGGCGTCAATCAGGTGGTGAAGATCAATTTCGTGGTGGCGCTGCTGGCGGGCCTGGCCACGGCCGCGGTGGTGTGGGCGCTGATCCGCAAGCCCATCGAGCGCGCCGCGCTGCGCCAGGAGAACTCCAAGGACGGCGTGAACCAGCTCTTCACCTGGCCGCTGGTCTGCTCGGCTGCGCTGCTGAGCTTCGCGCACGGCGCCAACGACGTGGCCAATGCCGTGGGCCCGCTGGCCGCCATCTACGAGGCGGTGAAGGAAGGCGCCATCGCCACCACCGCCGGCACGCCGATGTGGATCATGGTGCTGGGCGCGCTGGGCCTGTCGGTGGGGCTGGGGCTGTATGGCGCCAAGCTCATCCGCACCGTGGGCAAGGAAATCACCGAACTCGACCAGATGCGCGCCTACTCCATCGCCATGGCCGCCACGCTGACCGTGATCATGGCCTCGCAACTGGGCATGCCGGTGTCCACCACCCACATCTCCATCGGCGCCGTGTTCGGCGTGGGCTTCCTGCGTGAGTTGCTCAAGGTCAACTACGCCAAGATGGAGGCGGTGGTGCGCGCCGGCCACCAGGGCGCCGACCGCGAGGAGGTCGAGGCCTACATGCAGCGCTTCGAGGCCGCCGAGGTGCAGGAGAAGAAGCAGATGCTGGCCGACATGAAGCAGCGCGCCAAGGTGCGCGGCCTGGACGGCGCGGTGTTCGACAAAGGCGAGCGCAGGGCCTTCAAGAAGGCCTACAAGAAAGAGATCGTCAAGCGCTCGGTGGTGCTGCGCATCGTGGCGGCCTGGATCGTCACCGTGCCGGCGACGGCGGTGCTGGCCGCGCTGCTGTTCCACCTGGTGGCCGCGGTCATGGCCTGACCAGGTCTTGGGGTTTTCCCGGATCTGTGCGAGAATCTCGGGCTTCGCTGGCAACGGCGAAGCCTTTTGTGCATTGGCCTCACACACCCGGCCCCCGAACACCGCCCGCCATCCAGCGCGAGCGAGCAGGGGCCACCGCTTCCGGGCGGACCGTTTGTGGTTGATGTTGTGTAACCACGAACGGATCCGACGCCCCGGGGCTTGAATCTCCCCTTCGCGCGGCATTCGGTCATTGGCGCCCCATTCCTTTGCGGGGCGCAGGAACGAACATGAGCGACGCTTTCGAAGCGCGCGGCGAAACCTCGCCCGCGATCTCTCCCGAACAACAACAGCAAGCCCCGGTGGACGCCAGCGCCTTCGCCGCGTTGGGCCTGGCCCCCGAACTCGTGTCGGCCGTGGCCGACCTGGGCTACACCCAGCCCACGGCCGTGCAGGCCAAGGTGATGCCACTGGCCATCAAGGCCGAAGGCGCCGAGCGCTACGCCGACCTGATGGTCTCCAGCCAGACCGGCAGCGGCAAGACCGCCGCCTTCCTGCTGCCCGTGCTGCACACCCTCATCGAGCAGCAGGCCGCGCGCGAAGCGGCCGAGCGCGCCGAACGCGAGCGTCTGGCGGCCGAGGCCACCGCGCGTGGCGAGGCGCCGCCCAAGGCGCCCAAGCGCAAGAACCCGCTGCTGCCGCGCCACTTCAAGCCCGCCACGCCGGGCGCCCTGGTGCTGTGTCCCACGCGCGAACTCGCGCAGCAGGTGGCGCACGACGCCATCGACCTGGTGCGCCACTGCCGCGGCCTGCGCATCGCCAGCGTCGTGGGCGGCATGCCCTATCAGTTGCAGATCGCCAAGCTGCAGAACGCCGATCTCGTGGTCGCCACGCCGGGCCGCCTGCTTGACCTGCAACGCTCCATGCAGCTCAAGCTCGACCAGGTGCAGTTCCTCGTCGTCGACGAAGCCGACCGCATGCTCGACCTGGGCTTCTCCGACGACCTCGCCGAGATCAACGCCCTGACGGCGCAGCGCCGCCAGACCATGATGTTCAGCGCCACTTTCGCGCCGCGCATCCAGCAGCTCGCCTTGCGTGTGATGCACGACAACGGCAAGCACGTGCAGAAGGTGCAGATCGACAGCCCGCAGGAAAAGCACGCCAACATCAAGCAGGTGCTGTTCTGGGCCGACCACGCCGAGCACAAGCGCAAGCTGCTCGACCACTGGCTGCGCGACGCCTCGATCGACCAGGCCATCGTGTTCGCCAGCACGCAGATCGAATGCGACGGCCTGGCCGGTGAACTGCAGCAGGCCGGCTTCGCGGCCGTGGCGCTGCACGGCGCGCTCAGCCAGGGCCTGCGCAACCGCCGCCTCATGGCGCTGCGCAACGGGCAGGTGCAGATCCTCGTGGCCACCGACGTGGCCGCGCGCGGCATCGACGTGCCGACTATCACCCACGTCTTCAACTTCGGCCTGCCGATGAAGGCCGAGGACTACACGCACCGCATCGGCCGCACCGGCCGCGCGGGCCGCGACGGCCTGGCCGTCACCTTCGCCGAGTTCCGCGACCGCCGCCGCATCAGCGACATCGAGGCCTACACGCAGCAGCGCTTCAAGGCCGAGGTGGTGCCGGGCCTGGAGCCGCGCGAGCGCCCGCCGGCACCGCGCCGCGAGGGCTTCTCGCAAGACCGCCGTGGTGGCGGTGGCCGCCCGGGTGGCCGTCCCGCCGGCCGTGGCGAGGGCTGGGGCCCGTCGCGTGGCGAGGGCCGCGCGCCCTACGGCGAGGCGCGTCCGTTCCGTGGCGAAAGCCGTGCGCCCCATGGCGATGCACGTCCCGCGCGTGCGGAGGCGCGCGCGCCGTACCCCAACGAAGCGCGTGCGCCCTATAACCCCGAGTCGCGCGCTCCGCGCGGCGACGTGCGCTTCTCGCGCGGTGATGACCGCCCGGCCCAGGCCCGGGGTTGGGGCCAACGCCCCAATGGCGGCGGCGGCGCGCGCGAAGGCGGCTTCGGTTCGCGCGAAGGCGGCTTCGGCGGCCCGCGTGGCGGCGGCTTCGGCGAACGCGCGGGCGGTCCGCGCGGCCGCCGCGACCGCTGAGCCCAGGCGTTCCCCGATCAGCGCCGCGCGACGGCGCTCACGTCTCGAGCCACTCCAGCACCTCCCAGGTGCCCGCGAGTGGCTCGTCGCCGTTCACGGTGGCCAGATCCATGCCCAGGCGCTGAAGGTGCCAGGCGCGCTCGCGTCCATCGGGTGGCGCCTGGTTCGCGCGCTCGACGCGCCAGTGCGTACCGGTGTCGTCCAGCCGGCCGAAGGCCAACTCGGGCGAGCCCTGAGTGGCGGGCCTGAAATGAAGCAGGTAGTCCCCGCAGATCAGCAAGCGCTCCTGCGTGGGCAAGCCCTGCGAGTCGCGACGCGCGAGCGCGATGCGGCGCCCCTGCGAGGCCGGCAGGCGTTCCCATACCGCCAGTTGGCGCTCCCGCAGCGCGGTCTGCACGATGCGATCGGGTGTCTGGAACACGCTGTGTTCGGCGCCCGGGCCGCTGCGTGGGCCCAGCGTCTCGTCCCGGTCGCTCAGGGCGCCGTGCCAGTTGCCGGTCTGCACCCAGCGCACCCACGTCGTGGTGTCGCGCCCTGCTGGTGTTTCGAGCAGGGTGCGGGCCCACACGCCCTGGTAGGCCGGCGCCACCGCGAGTGGCGCGTGCGCGGCCGCGCCGAGCGGAGCGATGGCCGTTGCCAGTTCATGTGACTCGATCAGTTGCACGCTAACGGCCCCCGTGTGCGGTGATCGTCCGGTTCGGTGCGGACGGCGGGATCGACAAATCCCGTTCCGCACGCCATAGCAATCGTCGGGCCAGCCTCGGGCTGGCGCCCGCTCAGGCGGCGGAGCGGCGCGGGCGCGCGCGCGGCGTGGGAGCCGCGTCGGCATTGGGTTCCAGCGGGACGAAGGGCGCACGCGCCTCGTCCGCCAGGCCATTGGTAAGCGTTTGCAACAGCTCGATCAATTGGCGCCGCTGCGCCGGCGTGAGCGGCGAGAGCAGGCGCTGGTAGGCGCGCTCGGCCGGCTCGCGCGCGGCGGCCAGCAGCGTCTGGCCTTCGGGGGTGAGGCTCACCGTCATCTGCCGCCGGCTCACGCTGGAGCGCTCGCGCGACACCAGGCCGCGTTCCTCCAGACCCTTGAGCACGCGCATCACCGTCACCTTGTCGAAGGCGAGGGCGCGCGACAGCCGCGTCTGGTCGAGCCCCGGTTCGGCCGCCAGCACGGTGAGCACGCCATACTGCGCCGGCGTGAGACCCACGCTGGCGCAGGCGTTCTCGAACACCGCCGCCGAGATCTGGTGGGTGCGACGAAGCAGAAAGCCCGGGCGTTGGTAGAGGTCGTTCAAGGTCATGGCGTTCGTCGGAGGATCGGGATTCTACGGATGTGCGGCGGGCGAACTTTCCCCGATATTTGAAAGCATGCTAACGATAGGAGTCCTCGCATGACCCCCGGTTTTCCGCTCACCCGCCGCGGCCTCGTCGCCGCCGCGCTGCTCGCTTCGGCGGGCGTGGCCGCCGCGCAGGACGGCCCGCTGCGCCTCGTCGTGCCCTTCACGCCGGGCACCGGCATCGACCTCATCGCCCGCACCGTGGGCCCCAAGCTGTCCGAGCGCCTCAAGCGCCCGGTGGTGGTGGAGAACCGCGCGGGCGCCTCCGGCAACATCGGCACCGAGGCCGTGGTGCGTGCCGCGCCCGATGGCAGCACCCTGCTGGTGAGCGTGAACACGCTGGTGATGAACCGCAGCCTGTACCCGCAGATGCCCTTCGACCCCGTGCGCGACCTGCAGCCGGTGAGCCTGACGAGCTGGGGTCAGCTCATCCTGGTGACGCACCCGCGCTCGGGTTTCAAGACCGCGGCCGAGCTGATCGCCGCCGCGAAGAAGGCGCCTGGCAAGCTCAACTACGCCTCGCCCGGCGTGGGCACGCCGCACCACCTGTCGATGGAGCTGTTCAAGAACACCGCCAAGGTCTTCCTCACGCACATTCCCTACCGCGGCACCGGCCCGGCCGTCACCGACATGATCGGTGGCCAAGTGGACGCCATGTTCCTGCCCATTCACGTGGCGCTGCCGCAGGTGCGCAGCGGCCGCCTGGTGGCGCTGGGCATCGGCAGCGACAAGCGCCACCCGCTGCTGCCCGAGCTGCCCACGCTGAGCGAGGCCAAGGCCGGCGAGGTGAACGTGGACATGTGGTACGGCATCTTCGCGCCCAAGGGCATGCCCGCCGCGCAAGTGACCGCGCTCAACCGCGAGATCAACGACATCCTGCGCAGCGAGGACGTGAAGAAGGCCTTCGAAGGCCAGGGCATGGACCCCGCGAGCGACACGCCCGATGGCTTCGCCAGGCTGGTGAGCAAGGACGCGGACCGCTGGGCCGCGCTGATCAAGGCACAAGGCATCAAGGCCGAATGAAGCAGGGCACGACGATGAAGATCGCGGTGGTGGGAGGTGGCATCGGTGGCCTGGCGTTCGCGCTGGCACTGAAGCAGCGCGGGCTGGATTGCGATGTCTACGAAGGCGTGGCCGAGGTGAAGGAACTGGGCGTGGGCATCACGCTGCTGCCGCACGCCATGCGCGAACTCGACGCCCTGGGCCTGACGGCCGAGCTGGAGGCCATCGCGATCGAGAACCGCGAGAGCGTGTTCTTCAACCGCTGGGGGCAGTTCGTCTACAGCGAGCCGCGCGGCCGCCACGCGGGCTACCCGCTGCCCGAACTGGGCATCCACCGCGGCAAGCTGCACGGCGTGCTGTGGCGCGCCGCCCTGCAGCGCCTGGGCAGCGCGCGCCTGCACACCGGCCACCGCTGTGTGGCCATCGAGCCCGACGCACAGGGCGCGACGCTGCGCTTCGACACCGGGGCGTCCGCGTGGGCCGACGTGGTGGTGGCCTGCGATGGCGTGAACTCCGTGATCCGGCGGCACCTGCACCCGCAGGACAAGGTCTGCTACGCCGGCATCAACACCTGGCGCGGCGTGTCGGTGCACAAGCCCATCCTGGACGGCAAGAGCTACCTGCGCATCGGCAGCATCGACACCGGCAAGATGGTGATCTACCCCATCGTCGACAACGTCGATGGCCAGGGCAACCAGCTCATCAACTGGGTGGCCGAGATCCGCGACCCGCGCGCGCCCATGAACGACTGGAACAAGCCCGGCCGCGTGGAGGACTTCCTGCCGATCTTCCAGGACTGGCGCTTCGACTGGCTGGACGTGCCGGCGCTGATCACCGGCGCGCAGCAGGTCTTCGAGTACCCCATGGTCGACAAGAACGCCCTGCCGCACTGGGGTGAGGGCCGCGTGACGCTGCTGGGCGACGCCGCGCACCCCATGTACCCGCGCGGCTCCAACGGCTCGGCGCAGGCGCTGATCGACGCGCGCACCCTGGCCGACGAACTGAGCGCCACGCCCGCCGACGCCGAGGCCGCGCTGCGCCGCTACGAAGCCGCGCGCCTGCCGGCCACGTCCCGGGTGGTGGAGACCAACCGCACCCTGCCGCCGGACTTCATCATCATGAAGGCCGACGAGCTCAGTGGCGGCCAGCCCTTCACCCGCATCGACGACCTGATCAGCCAGGACGCGCTGCGCGAGATCTCCGAGAACTACAAGCGCATCGCGGGGTTCTCGCTGAAGGCCTGAGGCCCGGCGGGGCGATCGCGGCGACCCGCCGCGTCACGGCGCCAGCAGCGTCGCACCCGCCTGGCGGCGCCGCCACGCCGCCGGCGACTCGTTGAAGGCGCGCTTGAACGCCCGGTGGAAGGCGGGTTCGCTCTCGTAGCCCGCCACCTCGGCGATGCGCGCGATGGGTTCGTCGGTCTCGCGCAGGCGCTCGGCCGCCAGCCGCATGCGCTGCTGGGCCAGGTAGCGCATGGGCGGCTCGCCCACCAGCGCGGTGAAGCGCTCCGCGAAGGCCGATCGGGACGCCCCGACCAGGCGGGCCAGTTCTTCCGTTGTCCAGGCGCGCTGGCGTTCGCCGTGCAGCAAGGCCAGTGCGCGGCCCACCTTGGCGTCGCGCAGGCCGGCGAGCCAGCCATTGCCGCCCTCGGGCTGTCCCGCCAGGTACTGGCGCACGGCCTCGGCAAACAGCAGTTCGGCCAGCCGACTCAGCACACTGGGCGTGAGGCCGTGCTGCGCGCCAGCGGGCTGCGCGGCGAAGCGCAGAGAACTCTCCACCCACTGCGCCGAGGCGGGGTCGCCCAGACGCAGGTGCAGCACCTCGGGCAGGGCCATGAGCAGGGGATCGCTCACGTTGTCGTGGCCCAGGTAGCCGCAAAAGAAGCGCGCGCCCAGGCGCTGCCCCGGGTGCACCAGGCGCAGCACCCCATGGTGGCCCGCGTGGTGGTCCAGCTGTTCCACCGGCAGAGGGGGCGCGCCGAGGTCGCTGCCCAGACGGTGGCGCTGGTTGCGCGGCAGGATCGCCAGATCGCCCGCGCGCAGTTCGATGTCGCGCGCCGCGCCCTCCACGCGCAGGCGCATCGTTCCCTCGCAGACGTAGTGGTAGGCGATCACCTCGCGCGGCAGCGGCGTGAACTCCGCGCAGTCCTCGGGCCCCACCTGCGACAGCACGCACCAGGGCTCGCCGAACTCGGCCTCCACGAACACGCCGCCGCGCAGGCGCAGCGCGCGCAGCACGTCGTCCAGGGCATGGTCGGGGGCGTCGTTCATATCGATGGGGGAGGGGGCCGGCGGATCGGCAACAAAACCCGGCGGCGCGGGCATGGCCGCCGCCGGGCAGGCTGCCTAGATTAAGGGCACCGGCACCGCGCGGGCAATGACTGCCCGTCGCGCGCGCCGGATTTCCTCGAACCACGGAGCATTTCCCATGATCACCGACGCACAAGGCCAGGCGCTGTCAGGCGCCACGCGCGAGGCCGCGCAGCACTTCGACCAGGCAGTCACCGCCTTCAACCTGTACCGGGGCGACCCCATCGCGGCGCTGGACACCGCCCTCGCACTGGCGCCGCGCTTCGCCATGGCCGCGCTGCTCAAGGCGCACCTGATGGCCGTGGCCACCGAGCCCGCCGCCACGCAGGCCGCGCGCGGCCTGCTGGCCACGGTGGCCGGCTGGCCGCTCAACGGGCGCGAGCGCTCGCACCTGGCCGCGGCCACGCGCATCCTCGATGGCGAGTGGTCGGCCGCGGCCGTGCTGCTGGACCGCCACCACGTCGAGCACCCGTTCGACATCGTCGCGCTGCAGGTCGGGCACCTGGTGGACTTCTTCCGCGCCAACGCGCGCAGCCTGCGCGACCGCATCGCGCGCACGCTGCCGCAGTGGGCCGCCGACCGGCCGGGCCGTGGCCTGCTGCTGGGCATGCACGCCTTCGGTCTGGAGGAGTGCGGCCAGTACGCCGAGGCCGAGGACGCCGCCCACGCCGCGCTCAGCGCCGAGCCGCGCGACTGCTGGGCGCACCACGCGGTGGCGCACGTGATGGAGATGCAGGCGCGCCACGAGGACGGCATCGACTGGGCGCGGGTGCGTGAGCCGCACTGGTCGGGCGCGGACAACTTCTTCCAGGTGCACAACTGGTGGCACCGCGCGCTGTGCCACATCGAGACCGGCGAGGCCGATGAGGCGCTGGCGCTGTACGACGGCCCCATCCGCGCCGGCCGCAGCGCGGTCGCGGTGGACATGGTGGACGCCTCCGCCCTGTTGTGGCGCCTGCACCTGGGCGGCCACGCGCTCGGCGATCGCTGGGGCGAACTGGCCAGCGCCTGGGACGCGCACGCCGACGGCGGGAGCTACGCCTTCAACGACTGGCACGCCACCATGGCCTGGCTGGGCGCGGGCCGCGACGCCGAGGTGCGCGCGCTGGAGGCGCGGCTGCGCCACGCAGGCGAACGCGGCGAGGCGGCGCGCTGGGCGGCGGAGACCGGGGCCGACCTGGTGGCCGGCTTCGCCGCCTTCTGGCACGGCGACTTCGAGCGGTCGATCGACTGCCTTTGGCGCGCGCGCCCCATCGCCAACCGCTTCGGCGGCAGCCACGCGCAGCGCGACGTGATCGACTGGACCTTGACCGAAGCGGCCCTGCGCGGCGGCCAGCGCGCGCTGGCCGAAGCCCTGGCGCACGAGCGCCTGGCGCTGCGGCCGGACAGCGGCGCCAACCGCGCCTTCCTGCGGCGCGCGCTGGCCCTGGCGGCGCACGCGAGCGACGAGCCGGCCGTGCGCCTGGCCGCCTGAGTGGCCGGGCGCGCGATCGGCCGCCGGGCCGCCCCAAGGCGGATCAGCCCGACCCGCGCAGCGGCGCAGCGTGGGGGTTCGATCAGTCCTCGCCGCTCATGGTGACCAGCAACTGGATCACCTCGGCGCATTCTTCCTGGATGCGCTGGACGGGGTAGAGCTCGGCCGCACTGGCGCCGGCCGGGGCGCGCTCGCGCAGCGTCTCGGCCTGCAGCAGGATGGCCGAGATGCGCTCGAACAGCTCGGAGGTGATGGCGTGCACGTCCACCGCGGCCGCCGCGGCCACCGGGACGGCGGCTGGGGCGGCGACTGGCGCGGGAGCGGGAGCGGGAGCGGGGGCCGGCGCCGGCGCCGGCGCGGCCGCGCGTTCGGCGGCCTTGCGCACCGGCAGCGGGCGCTCGTCGAGCTCGATGTACTCCATGGCCTCGCCGCTCAGGATCTGCTCCAGCCGCAGGCGGATCAGGTCGCGGTCGATCGGCTTGGTGAAGAAGTCCAGCACACCCGCGTCGAACGCGCGCTGGCGGTACGACGAGGTGTTGTGCGAGGTGACCATCACCACCTTGGTTTTCGCCAGCGCGGGCTTCTCGCGCATGCGCGCGATCACCTCATAGCCGTTGAGATCGGGCAGTTCGGCGTCGATGACCAGCAGGTCGGGCTGGTGCTGGGCCAGCTTGGTCAGCGCGTCGTCACCGCGCACCGCGAAGTGCAGTTGCGCGATGTCGAGCAGGGTGCGCGCGAGCAGGTGCACCATGCCCGGGTCGTCGTCGACGATCAGGATCTTGTGGCGCCGGGGCGCGGGGTTCACGGGGGATGGCGACATGGCGCGCTCCTGGGTCAGGCGGTGAGCGGGCGAAAGCCCTCAGGGTACATCTCGGCAGCGGCTGCCCATTCTTGAGCGCGGCGGCCTTTGCCGCCGACAATCCTGCCATGTCGTTGGACCTCGCCTCAAGCTATTTCCTGCTGCGCACCGCGCACATCGCCCTGGTCATCGCCAGCGTTTCGCTGTTCGCCGCGCGTGGCCTGGGGGCGTTGGCCGGTGGTCAATGGCCTTTGCGCGCCCCCTGGCGCCGCCTCAGCATGGGCATCGACACCCTGTTGCTGCTGGCCGGTGTCGCGCTGTGGGTGCTCATGCACCACAGCCCGCTGCGCGAGCCCTGGCTGCTGGTCAAGCTCCTGCTGCTGCCTGTCTACGTGGTGCTGGGCGCCCTGGCGCTGCGGCGCGCGCCCACGCGCGGCCTGCGCGCCGCGTGCCTGATCGCTGCGCTGGCGGTGGTCGCCCTGATGGCGGTCAGCGCGCGCACGCGCCTGCCCCTGGGCCTGCCGATCGCGTGAGGCCACCGGCGCCTGCGGGCGCCGGCTTGTCAGCCCGGCTTGCCATCGGGTCGGGCTCGCCCATACCAGTCCAGCAGGCGCAGCCCCCAGGGGCCCACCGCCAGCAACCACAGCCCGGCGGTGGTGGCGGTCAGCGCGCCCACCCATTGCGGCGGCGCCACCGCCGCGGCGATGCGCAGCAGCGTGGCCGCCTGCAGCAGCAGGAAAGCCCACCAGGACAGGCGATCGGCCAGGAGCGGTCGCCCGCCGTGGCCACAGGACACGCGCGTGACCATCGCCAGCATGAGAGAGCCCAGGAATCCCATGGTGGTGGCGTGCAGCGCGGCCAGCGGCGTCAGCGGTGTGCCGCTGACCCACCCCCAGACCTGCCCGATGCCGTCGATCGACAGCCCCAGCCCCAGCCAGACGAAGCCCAGATGCAGCATGGCCAGCAGGCGGATCGACAGGCTCTGCACCAGGCCCCACACGAAGGCCAGCCACAGCAGCACGAAGCCGGCCACCAGCAGGGCAAAACCCTCGAAGGCGCTCCAGGCGGTGGCGTCCAACCCGGCCCGTGTGAGCCAGGGCCCCAGGGCCTTCAGCGCCACCGTGGCCACCAGCACGTACAGCACCCACATCGGCCGCCACAGCCGCAACAGCGGCAGGGCGCTGGACGTGAAGAAGGGCACCATGCGGTGCACCACCGTGACGTACACCAGCGCCACGAAGCCCCACAGCGCGGTGTACAGCCAGCGTCGCGCAGCGTCGGGATCGTCGCTCACCACGCCCGCCGCCAGTCCCAGCAGCGTGAGCGTGCCGATGGTCCAGCCGAGCGCGATCAGCCGGGCATGCACCGTGTCCTCGGCCGGGCTGGCGCGCAGCAGCCGCAGGAAGCGCGCACCGGCCAGACCCTGGCCCGCTGCCGCCAGCAACAAGCCCGCCACCGCCAGCCCGGCCGACAGGTGAACGCCCAGCAGCCACAGCGGCCAGGCCAGGGCCTGCAGCGCCACCGAAGGCAGCACCGCGCGCGCCTCGGGGCCCGGCATGCCCAGCCACCTGGGGCCGGCCGTGAACAGGAAGCCGGTGAAAAACAGGGGCATGAAGCCGTGCACCATCAGCACGCCGTGCCCCAGGCTGGGCGACACCGCCAGCGGCCCCGATGGCAGCCAGCCCAGCCGGGCCAGTTGCACCCACAGCCACCACAGGGCGCCAAGCACCAGCACCATGGTGGCGCCGGCGAAGGCAAGCCGGTGCGGCGCGCGCAACAGGTGGGCCGGGTGCCAGCGCTCGGCACCGCGCCCCCCTTGGGGTGGAGGGGCGGTGGCCAGTGAAATGGGGTGGGGAATCTGCGCCATGGCGGTACGTTGAGGAGGCGCGCCACGCGGAGCGGCGCATGGCGCCACTGTGCGCGCGGCCGCACCGCCGCGCCATCCTTCGGTGGAAGGTGCCTGGCGCGCGCCATCCTCCGGAAGAACGATGGGCCCGCAACGGCCGCGCCCGTCCGCATGGACAGCGCAGGCACGGGGGCGCGACAATCCCTGCGCACTTCCGCTGTCACCCATGTTCCCTGCGACCCGAGCCTGGCCTCGCCAGCTCTCCACCAAGTTCGTGCTCATCGGCCTGGCGCTGCTGCTGCTGGCGCTGCTGTCGATCGGCATGACGATGTGGGTCACGCGCCAGCTCGAGGGTGGCGCCGCCGCGGTGAACGAGGCCGGGCGTCTGCGCATGCAATCCTGGCGGCTGGCCAGTGCCTGGCAAGGCGGGCGCGAACCCGCCCGCATCCAGGCGCTCGTGGCCGAGGTCGACAGCACGCTCGCGCTGCTGGCCGAGGGTGATCCGCAGCGCCCGCTGGCGGTGCCATGGAGCGAAGCCAGCCGCGAGCGCTTCGCCGACATTCGGGGTCGCTGGGACGCGCTGCGGCCCGTGTGGACCGAGCGCGGCGGGTCCACGCTCGACGCCACCGCACTCACGGCGCGTGTCGACGCGCTGGTCGAGCCCATCGACGCCCTGGTGCGCGCGATGGAATCCACCATGTGGCGCTACACGGCCGTGCTCAACCTGTTCCAGTTCGTCATGATGGCCATGGCGGTGGCGGCGGCGGTGGTCTCGCTGTATGTGGGCCAGTTGCTGGTGATCCAGCCGCTCAAGCGCCTGCGCGCGGGCCTGCGCCAGATCGAAGGGGGCGACTTCACCGCGCGCGTGGAGCTGGAGTCGCACCAGGAATTCGCCGAACTCGCGGCGGGCTTCAACCACATGGCGCAAACCCTGCAAGGCCTCTACCACGGCCTGGAGCGACAGGTGCAGGCCAAAACGCGCGACCTCGAAGGCAAGCGCGCGCGCCTGGCCGCCCTGTATGCGGTGAGTTCGCTCATTGTCGAGGCGCGCACGCTCGACGAACTGGCACGCGGCTTTGCGCGCAAGCTGCGCGCCGTCAGCGGCGCCGATGCGGTGGCCATCCGCTGGAGCGACGAAGGCACGCGCCGCTACTTCATGCTCGCCAGCGATTGCCTGCCCGAGCAACTGGTGGAAGACGAGCGCTGCCTGGAGGCGGGCCTGTGCGCCTGCGGCCAACCGGCGGCCACCGCCCGCACGCGCGTGATCCCCATCGCCACCGCCGAGGACCGGCGCCTGAGCGGTTGCGCGCAGGCGGGCTATGTCTCGCTGATCGGCGTCCCCATCCGCCACCAGGACCAACTGCTCGGCGAATTGAACCTCTTCTACCGGCACGAGGCCTTGCTTGGCGAAGACGACCGCGGTCTCTACGACGCCCTGGCCGGTCACCTGGCCAACGCGGCCGAGAACCTGCGCGCGCAGGCCCTGCTGCGCGAAGCGGCCGTGAGCGACGAGCGCGGCCTGCTGGCGCGCGAGCTGCACGACTCCATCGCGCAGTCGCTGTCCTTCCTGAAGATCCAGGTGGCGTTGCTCAAGGCCGCCGTCGAACGCGGCGACCGGGCCGCGGTGCCGGCCATCATCGAGGAGATCGAGGCTGGCGTGCGCGAGAGCACCGGCGACGTGCGCGAACTGCTGGTGCACTTTCGCACCCGCACGCCCAGCGACGACATCGAGGACGCGCTGCGCACCACGCTGCGCAAGTTCGAGCTGCAGAGTGGACTGAGCGCGCGCCTGGACGTGCAAGGCCATGGCGTTCCGCTGCCGTCCGACGCGCAGTTGCAGGTGCTGCACGTCGTGCAGGAGGCGCTGTCGAACGTGCGCAAGCACGCCGACGCGAGCGAGGTGTCGGTGGACGTCCGGCGTGGGCCGCATTGGCAATTCACGGTACGCGACAACGGTCGGGGCTTTGCCACCGACGGCGCGCGCGACACCGACACCCACGTGGGCCTGCACATCATGCGCGAGCGCGCCCAGCGCATCGGCGCGAGTGTGCAGGTCCTCTCCCGTCCCGGCGGCGGCACCGAGGTCTCGCTCGACGTACCGGCACCCGCGGCCGAGGCGCAGGGCGCCACATGACCGAAGCGTCCTCGGTCCGCCTGCTCGTGGTCGACGACCACCACCTGTTCCGCCGCGGGCTGATCGCCCTGCTCGCGCAGGACGCCGGCGTCTCGGTGGTTGGCGAGGCCGGCGACGCCACGGCCGCCGTCAACCTGGCCGAGCGGCTGCAGCCCGACCTCGTGCTGCTCGACAACCACATGCCTGGCGTCGCCGGCATCGACGCCATCGCGGCGATCAAGGCCGCCGCGCCCGCCACGCGCGTGCTCATGCTCACCGTGAGCGAGAACGAGGCCGACCTCGCCCGTGGCCTGCGCGCGGGCGCCGACGGCTACCTGCTCAAGACCATCGACACCGCCGACCTCGCGGCCTCGATCCGGCGCGTGGTCGACGGCGACTCGGTCATCAGTCCCGAGATGATGGGCAAGCTGGTGGCCCTGCTGCGCGGCGATGCGGCCGCCGAGGCGGCGGGCGATGCGCCAGCCGCCCGGTCATCGGCGCCGCCGCCGCCCGGGCGGGCAAGGCCAGAACCGCCTCCGTCCGATCCGATCCACTCCTTGTCGCCGCGTGAGCGCGAAATCCTGCGCCTGATCGCGCGCGGCGACAGCAACAAACACATCGCCCGCGCGCTCGACATCGCCGAAACCACGGTGAAGATCCATGTGCAGCACATCCTGCGCAAGCTCGACCTGAGCAACCGCGTGCACGCCGCCGTCTACGCCACCGAGCGCGGGCTGCTGGCCTGAGCAGGCCCGGCGAACCTTACCGCCGGCCGCGCTTCAGGGCCGTTCGATGCCCCGCCGCTCGCGCATCGCGGCGCCGACCCGAGCGAGCGCGGCATCGCCGAGCAGCCGGGAAGCCAGGGGCAACAGCTCGCCTTCCTCGCGCTCGATGTGCTTGGCGTAGGCATTCGCGAATGCCTCGACCGTGTCGTCCGACAGCGCCGCGCCATCGCCGTCGCGCACACGCTCCAGTTGCGCCTCCAGCCGCCGCCACAGCGCCTCCAGCGCGCGGTGGTCCTCGACCAGTGAGCGCGTGAGCCGGCGCACGGCCGTGTGGCCGGCTTCGCCGGCCGCGTCCAGCAAGGCGGGAAAGAGATCCGCCTCCTCGTCGGCGTGGTGGTGCGGCGCGGCCTGTCGGAAGTAGCGCAAGACGGCCTCGGCCGCTTCCACCGCCGCGCGGTTCGCTCCCTGTTGCGGCAGGTGCGCGCGCAGCCGCCGCAGGGTGTCGCACTGCGCCTGAACGCGCCCGTGGCAGGCCGACAGCATTTCCAGCGGTGCCTCGGTGGTGGCGGTGTCCCGGGCCTGGCCGGGCAGGGCGATGCGCAAAACCATGTCGCATGGTAGGCCCGGGTGCTTGAACCGGGTGTTGCCGGGGCATACGCCGTCCGGAGGATGCCGCCCCTACTTCCTTCGCCGCGCGGCGCTCGCCCGTGCGAAGGATGGTCGCTGGGCCGGCGAAAAAGCACAGTCGTCGCCATGGTCAATGGAGCGCCTACATGAGCGACGACACCGTCAAAACCCGCCAGGCCTGGTCCGTGCTGATCGTCAGCACCTGGTCCTTCACCGTGTGCTTCATGGTCTGGATGATGTTCGGCGTGATCGGCATTCCGATCCGCCAGATGCTGGACCTCAACGCCACGCAGTTCGGCCTGCTCACCGCCACGCCGGTGCTCACGGGCTCGCTGGTGCGTGTGCCGCTGGGCATCTGGACCGACCGCTACGGCGGGCGCATCGTCATGACCTTGCTGATGGCGGCCACGGTGCCCGCGATCTGGCTCATGGCCTACGCCACGCAGTTCTGGCACTTCCTGGTCATCGGTCTGTTCGTCGGCCTGGCCGGCGGCTCTTTCTCGGTCGGCACGCCCTACGTGGCGCGCTGGTTTCCCAAGCACCGCCAGGGCATGGCCATGGGCGTGTACGGTGCCGGCAACAGCGGCTCGGCGGTCAACAAGTTCGTGGCGCCGGTGATCCTGGTGGCCTTCGGCTGGCAGATGGTGCCGCAGGTGTACGCCGCCATCATGGCCGGCACCGTGCTGCTGTTCTGGCTGTTCAGCCACAGCGACCCGGCGCACCTCGTGCCCAGCCAGGTCGGTTTCGCGCAGCAGCTCAAGGCCTTGAAAGACCCGAAGGTGCTCAAGTACTGCCAGTACTACAGCATCGTCTTCGGCGGTTACGTGGCACTGGCGCTGTGGATGGTGCAGTACTACATCGGCGAGTACGGGCTCGACATCCGCGTGGCCGCGCTGCTGGCGGCCTGCTTCTCGCTGCCGGGTGGCGTGCTGCGCGCCGTGGGCGGCGTGCTCAGCGACAGGTACGGCGCGCACAAGGTCACCTGGTGGGTGCTGTGGGTGAGCTGGGTCTGCCTGTTCCTGCTGAGCTACCCGCAGACGGAATTCACCATCGCCACCGTCAAGGGCCCGCAGACCTTCCACATCGGCCTCAACGTCTACGCCTTCACCGCGCTGATGTTCGTGCTCGGCATCGCCTGGGCCTTCGGCAAGGCCAGCGTCTTCAAGTACATCGCCGACGACTACCCCGGGAACATCGGCGCCATCAGCGGCATCGTCGGCCTGGCCGGCGGCCTCGGTGGTTTCGTTTTGCCCATCCTCTTCGGCGTGCTGGTCGACCTCACCGGCATCCGCTCCAGCGCCTTCATGCTGCTCTACGGCGTCGTCTGGGTCTCGCTCATCTGGATGTACTGGACCGAGGTGCGCCAGACCGAGGTGCTGGGCAGCCACGCCAAACCCTTCTCACTCCAAGGCTGAACCGCCATGAACACCCCGCACGCACCGGGCGCCTCGTTCGAGCACCGCCTCGCCACGCGCCCCGACATCGACGACTGGCGCCCCGAGGACGAACAGTTCTGGGAACGCACCGGCAAGCGCATCGCCTACCGCAACCTCTGGATCTCGATCCCCGCGCTGCTGTGCGGCTTCGCGGTCTGGGGCATGTGGGGAATCATCACCGTGCAGATGCTCAACCTGGGCTTCCCGTTCACGCAGGCCGAGCTGTTCACGCTCACCGCCATCGCGGGCATCTCGGGTGCCACCATGCGCATCCCGGCCTCGTTCTTCGTGCGCCTGGCCGGTGGCCGCAACACCATCTTCCTCACCACCTCCATGCTGCTGGCGCCAGCCATCGGCACCGGCATCGCCCTGCAGCACCCCGAGTGGCCGCTGTGGGTGTTCCAGCTCATGGCCCTGTGGTCGGGCGTGGGCGGCGGCAACTTCGCCTCCAGCATGTCCAACATCAGCACCTTCTTCCCGAAGCGGCTGCAGGGCACGGCGCTGGGCCTCAACGCCGGCCTGGGCAACTTCGGCGTCACCACCATGCAGATCGTCATTCCGCTGGTGATGACGGTGGGCATCTTCGGCAGCTTCGGTGGTGAACCCATGCTGCTGCAAAAGGACAGCGGCTGGATCTTCGGCAAGATCGCCGCGGGCACGCCCACCTGGATCCAGAACGCCGGCTTCGCCTGGCTGCTATCGCTGGTGCCGCTGAGCGCCGTGTGCTGGTTCGGCATGAACAACCTGCGCACCGTCTCGCCCGACGCGGGCCACCCGCTGGTGGCCTACGCGAAGATCACCTACCTCTACACGCTGGCCTTCGTGCCGGCCATCGCCATCCTCTACCTCTACCTGCCCGCGCCCACCGGGCTGGGGCTGCTCAACATCTGGGTGGCGGTGCTGCTGGACATCGCGATGGCCCTGCTGGTGATGCGCCTGGCCGCCTTCGGCCCCATGAAGGAGGGCGTGGCCAAACAGTTCGGCATCTTCCGCAACAAGCACACCTGGTCGCTCACCGCGCTCTACATCGTCACCTTCGGCTCCTTCATCGGGTTCTCGATGGTGCTGCCCCTGGCCATCACGGTGATCTTCGGCTTCCAGCACGTCGCCGACGCGCAGGGCGTGATGCAGCACACCCTGAAGAACCCGAACGCGCCGTCCGCGCTCACCTACGCCTGGATCGGGCCCTTCGTGGGCGCGGCGGTGCGGCCCGTGGGCGGATGGATCTCGGACAAGGTGGGCGGCTCGATCGTCACCCAGGTCATCTCGGCCTTGATGGTGCTGGCCTCGGTGGCGGTGGGCTACGTGATGATGCAGGCCTACGGCTCGGCCACGCCCGAGCGCTACTTCACCGCCTTCCTCGGCCTGTTCGTGGTGATCTTCATCGCCAGCGGCATCGGCAACGGCTCCACCTTCCGCACCATCGGCGTCATCTTCGACCGCCAGCAGGCCGGCCCCGTGCTCGGCTGGACCTCGGCCGTGGCGGCCTACGGCGCCTTCGTCGCGCCGGTCGTCATCGGCGCACAGATCAAGGCCGGCACGCCGCAGCTCGCGATGTACGGCTTCGCCGCCTTCTACGCCGCCTGCCTCGTCCTCAACTGGTGGTTCTACCTGCGCAAGAGCGCCGAGATCCGCAATCCCTGAACACGCCCGTCACACACCCGGAGTTCCGCATGAGCCATTTCCTCGACCGCCTGATGCACTTCAAGCTGCCGCGCGAGTCCTTCGCCGACGGGCACGGCCAGGTCACCGCCGAAGACCGCACCTGGGAAGACGCCTACCGCAACCGCTGGGCGCACGACAAGATCGTGCGCAGCACCCACGGCGTGAACTGCACGGGCAGCTGCTCGTGGAAGATCTACGTCAAGGGCGGCATCGTCACCTGGGAAACCCAGCAGACCGACTACCCGCGCACGCGCTGGGACATGCCCAACCACGAGCCGCGCGGCTGCGCGCGCGGCGCCTCGTATTCCTGGTACCTGTACAGCGCCAACCGCGTCAAGTACCCCATGGTGCGCGCGCGCCTGCTGCAGCGCTGGCGCGCCGCGCTCGCCGTGGCCAAGGACCCGGTGGCCGCCTGGGCCAGCATCGTGGAGAACGCCGACGCCCGCCGCGACTACCAGCAGGTGCGCGGCATGGGTGGCTTCGTGCGCAGCACCTGGGACGAGGTCAACCAGCTCATCGCCGCGGCCAACGTCTACACCATCAAGCAGCACGGGCCGGACCGCATCATCGGCTTCTCGCCCATCCCGGCCATGAGCATGGTCAGCTACGCCGCCGGCTCGCGCTACCTCTCGCTCATCGGTGGCGTGTGCATGAGCTTCTACGACTGGTACTGCGACCTGCCGCCGGCCAGCCCCCAGATCTGGGGCGAGCAGACCGACGTGCCCGAATCGGCCGACTGGTACAACAGCTCGTACATCATCGCCTGGGGCTCCAACGTCCCGCAGACGCGCACGCCCGATGCGCACTTCTTCACCGAGGTCCGCTACAAGGGCACCAAGACGGTGGCCGTCACGCCCGACTACTCCGAGGTCGCCAAGCTGTCCGACCTCTGGCTGCACCCCAAGCAAGGCACGGACGCCGCGCTGGCCATGGCCATGGGCCATGTGGTGCTCAAGCGCTTCTACTTCCCCGAGGCGGGCCAACGATCGGCCTATTTCGACGACTACGCGCGCCGCTACACCGACCTGCCCATGCTGGTGCTGCTGAAGGAGCAGACCCTGCCCGACGGCCGCGTGGTGCAGGTGCCCGACCGCTACCTGCGCGCCAGCGACTTCAACGGCCGCCTGGGCCAGAAGAACAACCCCGAGTGGAAGACCGTGGCCTTCGACGCCGATGGCCGCGCCGTGCTGCCGAACGGATCCATCGGTTTTCGCTGGGGCCCCGAGGGCCGCGAGGACGCCGGCCGCTGGAACCTGGAGAACAAGGAGGCGCGCCACGGTGGCGAGGTGCGGCTCAAGCTCTCGGTGCTGGAGGACGGCGAGCAGGCGCACGAGGTGGTGGACGTGGGCTTCCCCTACTTCGGCGGCCAGGCCTCGCCGCACTTCACCGCCAACGCAGGCACCGGCGAGGTGAACCACGCGCGCGTGCCCGCCGTTCGCCTGCGCCTGGGAAAAGCCGGTGAAGAGCGGCACGCCCTGGTGGCCACCGTGTTCGACCTGCAGGTCGCGCAGTACGGCATCGACCGCGGCCTGGGCAGCGGCGCGGCCTCGTTCGACGACGATGCGCCCTACACCCCCGCCTGGCAGGAGCGCATCACCGGCGTGCCCCGCGACCAGGTCATCACCGTGGCCACCCAGTTCGCCGACAACGCCGACAAGACCCGCGGCAAGTCCATGGTGATCATCGGCGCGGCCATGAACCACTGGTACCACGCCGACATGAACTACCGCGGCGTGATCAACCTGCTGATGATGTGCGGCTGCATCGGCCAGAGCGGGGGTGGCTGGGCGCATTACGTGGGCCAGGAGAAGCTGCGCCCGCAGACCGGCTGGACCGCGCTGGCCTTCGCGCTCGACTGGATCCGCCCGCCGCGCCAGCAGAACAGCACCAGCTTCTTCTACGCCCACACCGACCAATGGCGCTACGAGAAACTCGGCCTCGAGGAGATCGTGAGCCCGCTGGCCGACAAGGCCGCCTGGGGCGGCAGCATGATCGACTACAACGTGCGCGCCGAACGCATGGGCTGGCTGCCCAGCGCGCCGCAGCTGCGCACCAACCCGCTGCAGGTGGTGAAGGACGCCACCGCCGCTGGCATGGACCCGAAGGACTACGTGGTCAAGGCGCTCAAGGACGGCACGCTGGAGATGAGCTGCGAGGACCCGGACGCGCCGCAGAACTGGCCGCGCAACCTGTTCGTGTGGCGCTCCAACCTGCTGGGCTCCAGCGGCAAGGGCCACGAGTACTTCTGCCGCCACCTGCTGGGCACGCAGCACGGCGTGCAGGGCGCGGATCTGGGCCCGGACGACGCCAAGCCCACCGAGGTGCGCTGGCACGACGAGGCGCCCGAGGGCAAGCTCGACCTGCTGGTGACGCTCGACTTCCGCATGAGCACCACCTGCCTGTACAGCGACATCGTGCTGCCCACCGCGAGCTGGTACGAGAAGAACGACCTCAACACCAGCGACATGCACCCCTTCATCCATCCGCTCTCCGCCGCGGTGGACCCGGTGTGGCAGAGCCGCAGCGACTGGGAGATCTACAAGGGTTTCGCCAAGGCCTTCAGCGAGGTCTGCGTGGGCCACCTGGGCGTCGAGAAAGAGGTCGTGCTCACGCCGCTGATGCACGACAGCCCGGCCGAACTGGCCCAGCCCTTCGAGGTGAAGGAATGGAAGAAGGGCCAGTGCGAGCTGATCCCGGGCAAGACCGCGCCGCAGATCGCGGTGGTCGAGCGCGATTACCCCAACGTCTTCAAGCGCTTCACCGCCCTGGGCCCGCTCATGAACAAGGTGGGCAACGGTGGCAAGGGCATCGCGTGGACCACCGATCTGGAGGTGACCCAGCTCGGCCAGCTCAACGGCAGCACCGAAGAGCCCGGCCCCACGCAGGGCATGCCGCGCATCGTCAGCGACATCGACGCCTGCGAGGTGATCCTGCAGCTGGCGCCGGAGACCAACGGCCACGTCGCCGTGAAGGCCTGGGAAGCGCTGGGCAAGGCCACGGGCCGCGACCACAAGCACCTGGCCCTGTACCGCGAGGACGAGAAGATCCGCTTCCGCGACATCCAGGCGCAGCCGCGCAAGATCATCAGTTCGCCCACCTGGAGCGGCATCGAGAGCGAGACCGTCTCCTACAACGCCGGCTACACCAACGTGCATGAGCTGATCCCCTGGCGCACCCTCACCGGGCGCCAGCAGTTCTACCAGGACCATCCCTGGATGATCGCCTTCGGCGAGGGCTTCAGCAGCTACCGGCCGCCGGTGGACCTGAAGACCACGGGCGAGGTGCAGGGCCGCAAGCCCAACGGCCACACCGAGATCGTGCTGAACTTCATCACGCCGCACCAGAAGTGGGGCATCCACAGCACGTACAGCGACAACCTCATCATGCTCACGCTCAACCGCGGGGGCACGGTGATCTGGCTCAGCGAGACCGACGCGAAACGCGCCGGCATCGAAGACAACGACTGGGTGGAGCTGTTCAACGTGAACGGCGCGGTGGCCGCGCGCGCGGTGGTGAGCCAGCGCGTGAACCCCGGCATGGTGCTCATGTACCACTCGCAGGAAAAGATCATCAACACGCCGGGCTCCGAGATCACCGGCGTGCGCGGCGGCATCCACAACTCGGTCACGCGCATCGTGCTCAAGCCGACGCACATGATCGGCGGCTACGCACAGCTCAGCTACGGCTTCAACTACTACGGAACCATCGGCACCAACCGCGACGAGTTCGTGGTGGTGCGAAAGATGCGCAAGGTCGACTGGCTCGACACCCCGCGCGACGACCACCTGGCAGCTGCCTACCAGGCACAAGGAGAAAATCCATGAACCCCCACGCTCACATTCGTTCGCTGCCCCCCGGGGGGGCGCTTGCCTCCCTTGGGGCGGCCCGGCGGGAGGCACCATGAAAGTTCGCGCACAGATCGGCATGGTCCTCAACCTGGACAAGTGCATCGGCTGCCACACCTGCTCGGTCACCTGCAAGAACGTGTGGACCACGCGGCCCGGCGTCGAGTACGCCTGGTTCAACAACGTCGAGAGCAAGCCCGGCATCGGCTACCCCAAGGAATGGGAGAACCAGGACCGCTGGAAGGGCGGCTGGGTGCGCCGCGCCGACGGCGGCATCGAGCCGCGCCAAGGCGGCCGGTGGTCGCTGCTGATGAAGATCTTCGCCAACCCGAACCTGCCGCAGATCGACGACTACTACGAGCCCTTCACCTTCGACTACGACCACCTGCAGTCCGCGCCCGAGATGCGGCACGCGCCCACCGCGCGGCCGCGCTCGCTCATCACCGGCCAGCGCATGGAGAAGATCGAGTGGGGCCCGAACTGGGAGGAAATCCTCGGCGGCGAATTCGCCAAGCGCAGCAAGGACGCCAACTTCGACGGCTTCCTCGACGCGCAGAAGGCCATGGTGGGGGAGTTCGAGAACACTTTCATGATGTACCTGCCGCGCCTGTGCGAGCACTGCCTCAACCCGGCCTGCGTGGCGTCCTGCCCCTCGGGCTCCATCTACAAGCGCGAGGAAGACGGCATCGTCCTGATCGACCAGGACAAGTGCCGCGGCTGGCGCATGTGCGTGAGCGGCTGCCCCTACAAGAAGATCTACTACAACTGGAAGAGCGGCAAGGCCGAGAAGTGCACCTTCTGCTACCCGCGCATCGAGGCCGGCCAGCCCACCGTGTGCAGCGAGACCTGTGTCGGTCGCATCCGCTACCTGGGCGTGCTGCTCTACGACGCCGACCGCATCGCCGAGGCCGCCAGCACCGAGCAGGAGATCGACCTCTACCGCTCGCAGCTGGACATCTTCCTCGACCCGAACGACCCGGCCGTGATCGCGCAGGCGCGCGCCGACGGCATTCCCGAGGCCTGGCTGGAGGCGGCGCGCCACAGCCCGGTCTACAAAATGGCCGTCGATTGGCAGGTGGCCCTGCCGCTGCACCCCGAGTACCGCACGCTGCCCATGGTCTGGTACGTGCCGCCGCTGTCGCCCATCACCGCCGCGGCCAACGCCGGCAACGTGGGCATCAACGGCGAGATACCGGACATCTCGCAACTGCGCATTCCCCTCAAGTACCTGGCCAACCTGCTCACCGCGGGCGACACGCAGCCCGTGGCCCGTGCCCTGGAGCGCATGCTGGCCATGCGCGCGTACCAGCGCAGCAAGCACGTGGACGGCGTGCTCAACCAGAGCGTGCTCGACCAGGTGGGCCTCACGGCGTCGGAGGTGGAGGCGATGTACCGCGTGATGGCCATCGCCAACTACGAGGACCGCTTCGTCGTCCCCAGCACGCACCGCGAGTACGCCGAGAACGCGTTCAACGTCAAGGGCGGTTGCGGCTTCAGCTTCGGCAATGGTTGCAGCGAGGGCGTCACCGACACCAGCCTGTTCGGCAGCGAGAAGCGCCGGACGATTCCCATCCAGGCGGAGATCTGACATGAAGAACCCCTTCGCTGCGGAACGCCCCGCTTCGCACACCCTGCGGGTGCTGGCCCGGCTGCTGAGCTACCCCGACGCGGTGCTGCGAGAACACGCCGCCGACATGGCCCGCGTGCTGGCCGCGGAGGGCGCGTTGTCGCCCGCGCGCGCCGGTGAACTGGGCCAACTGCTCCTGCGCCTGGCGCGCCGCCCCGCGCTGGCCGTGGAGGCCGAGTTCGTCGAGCTGTTCGATCGCGGGCGCAGCACCTCGCTGCACCTGTTCGAGCACGTGCACGGCGACTCGCGTGAACGGGGCCCGGCCATGATCGACCTCGTGCGCACCTACGAGCAGGCCGGCCTGCTGCTGCGCGAGGACGAACTGCCCGATCACCTCGGTGTGCTGCTCGAATACGCGTCCACGCAGCCGCCGGCCCAGGCCCGCGCGCTGCTGGCCGAGACGGCCCACATCCTGCGTGCCATCTTCAGCGCCCTGCTCCAGAAGGGCAGCCCCTACGCCAGCGTGTTGGCCGCCGTGCTCGAACTCGCCGGCGAGCGCGCCGAGGCCGTTGCCGTGGCCGAGGACGAGCCACTCGACGAGAGCTGGGAAGAGCCCGCCGTCTTCGGCGGTTGCTCCACCGCGGGCCAGTCGCGTCCAGCGCCGCCGCAGCCCGTGCGCATCGTTCGTTCCGCTTCTTCGGGAGCCCAGCCATGAACACCTTGCACAACTTCCTGTTCAACGTCTATCCCTACGTCTGCCTCTCGGTGTTCCTGATGGGCAGCCTGGCGCGCTTCGACCGCGACCAGTACACGTGGAAGAGCGACTCCTCGCAGATGCTGCGCGCCGGCCAGCTGCGCTGGGGCAGCAACCTCTTTCACGCGGGCATCCTGTTCTTGTTCTTCGGGCACGCCGTGGGGCTGCTCACGCCGCACTGGGTGTACGACCCCTTCATTTCACCCGCGAACAAGCAGATGCTTGCCGTGGTGGCCGGTGGTGTGGCCGGCCTGGTGTGCTTCGTGGGCCTCACCCTGCTGCTGCACCGGCGCATCTTCGATCCGCGCATCCGCCTCACCAGCCACCGCACGGACCTGTTCATCCTGGTCATCCTGTGGGTGCAGTTGATGTTGGGCCTGGTCACGCTGCCGTACTCCATCTCCCACAGCGATGGCGCGACCATGCTGGCGTTGTCGCACTGGGCGCAGAGCGTGGTCACCTTCCGCCCCGACGCCAGCGTGCTGGTGGACATGGCCTGGCCCTTCAAGGTGCACCTGGTGTTGGGCATGACGATCTTCCTGCTGTTCCCCTTCTCGCGCCTGGTGCACGTGTGGAGCGGCTTCGCCACGCTGGCCTACGTGCTGCGCCCCTACCAGGTGGTGCGCAGCCGCCGCCTGGGCCTTCACACCCGCGAGGAGCGCTGAGCCATGACCGCACATGAACCCCAGGCCGGCGGTTGCGGCAGCGGCCACTGCGGCTGCGCCTCGAATGCCAGTGCCCAGGCCGAGACCCTGCCCGCGTCCGAGCGGCCGGGCGCCGAGGCGCCCCGCGTCAATGGCGTGCGCCTGAGCGGCCCCGGCGAACGCCTGACGCCCGAGGAACTGCTGGAGCGCGCCCACACCGAGCTGCTGCGCCAGGCCGCGGTGCGCCAGGGCCGCCTGCCGGCGCTGGACGTGGACGTCGCGCCGCCATTGAATGCGAGCGAGCGCGCCGCCATCGAAGCCATGCTGGACGAGGAGGTGCGCGTGCCCACGCCCGACGCCGAGGCCTGTCGCCGCCACTACGAGGCGAACCGCCCGCGTTACGTCGTGGGCCAGGCGCGCCACGTCCGCCACATCCTGTTCGCCGTCACCCCGGGTGTGGACGTGCACCGCCTGGCGCAGCGCGCCGAGGCGGCGCTGCTCGAACTCACGCGCCAGGACGCGGGGCCCGGTCGCTTCGAGCAACTGGCGCAGACCCTGTCCAACTGCCCGAGCGGCGCGCGCGGCGGTGACCTGGGCTGGATCGCGCCCGAGGACTGCGCGCCCGAACTCGCCAACGAACTCTTCCACTTGCGCGACAGCGCCTGGGGCATGGGCGTGCACCCGCGTCTGGTGCACTCGCGCCACGGCCTGCACATCGTCGAGGTGCTGGGCCGGCGCAACGGCACCCTGCCAGCCTTCGAGGCCATCGCAGAGCGCATCGCCGACGAGCTGGCACTGCAGGCGCGCGCCATCGCCTGGCGCCAGTACATGCAGATCCTGGTGGGCGAGGCCGAGCTGCGCGGCATCGCGCTCGACGGCGCGGGCTCGCCGCTGGTGCAATGAACCCGGGGCCGCTGGCCGGTGGCGACGAGCTGCTCACGCGCCTGCGCGATTTCCACGCCGACTATTTCCCGCGCCACCAGCAGCGCTTCCAGGACCTGGTGGCCAACGGGCAACACCCGCGCACGCTGTTCATCGGCTGCTCGGACTCGCGCCTCGTGCCCTACCTGCTGACCGGGGCCGGACCGGGCGAGCTGTTCATCGTGCGCAACGTGGGCGCGCTCATCCCGCCCTACGACGGTTCGCGCGGCTGGCACGGCACCATGGCGGCGATCGAGTTTGCGGTGCTGAGCCTGCAGGTCGAGCGCATCGTCGTCTGCGGCCACAGCCACTGCGGCGCGGTGCGCGCCGCCTACGAGGGCGTGCCCGACGAGGCGCGGGCGCTGCGCGTCTGGCTGGAGCTGGTGCAAGAGGCCCTGCTGCCGGTGCGGCCATCGCCCGAGGCCCAGTGGCGCACCGAGCAGCGCAGCGTGGTGCTGCAACTGCAGCGGCTCATGGACTACCCGATGGTGCGCCGCGCCGTGGAAGCGGGTACCCTGTCGCTGCACGGCTGGCACTACGTGATCGAGGACGGCGAGGTGCACGTCTTCGACGCTGCCGCGGGTGGCTTCGTGGCGGCGTCACAGGCCAGCAGCAGCGGCACCGGTCCCTACCCGCCGTACGTGGAACACGACGGACAGATCATCGACGATTGACCGGGCGCGGCCACGCGCCCCGAGGACACCGAGACCATGAACCGAGAACCCACCGCGCGCGACCTCCTGCCCGAGCTGGACCCCCAGCCGATCAGTGAGGAGGTGTTGCGCGAGAAATACCTCAAAGACGGCGAAACCACGCGCGAGCAGCTCTTCGCGCGCGTGGCACGCGCCCTGGCCAGCGTGGAGGCGCCGGACCGCCGCGCCGAATTCGAACCCCGCTTCCTGGCGCTGCTGCGCCAGGGCGGCATCGGCGCCGGGCGCATCATGAGCGCGGCCGGCACCGAGCTGCAGGCCACGCTCATCAACTGCTTCGTGCAGCCGGTGGGCGACTCCATCCAGGGCCGCGACGAGGCCGGCTACCCCGGCATCTACGAGGCCCTGCGCGAGGCCGCCGAAACCATGCGCCGCGGCGGCGGCGTGGGCTACGACTTCTCGCGCATCCGACCGCGCGGCGCGCGCGTGAAGGTCACGGCCTCCGTCGCGTCGGGGCCGTGCAGCTACATCAACGTGTTCGACCAGTCCTGCGCCACGGTGGAGAGCGCGGGCGCGCGGCGCGGCGCGCAGATGGGCGTGCTGCGCATCGACCACCCCGACGTGCGCGAGTTCATCACCGCCAAGCGCACGCCCGGGCGCTGGAACAACTTCAACGTCTCCGTGGCCGTGCCCGACGCCTTCATGGACGCGGTGCTGGCCGATGGCCCCTGGGAGCTGGTGCACACGGCGCAGCCGGGGCCGGAGCAGATGGCGCGCGGCGCGCACCAGCGCGCCGACGGCCGCTGGGTCTACGAGACGGTGCGCGCGCGCGATCTGTGGGACGTGATCATGCAGTCCGCCTACGACTTCGCCGAGCCGGGCATCCTGTTCATCGACGCCATCGGGCGCGACAACAACCTGCGCGCGATCGAAAGCATCGAGGCCACGAATCCTTGCGTGACGGCCGATACCTGGGTCATGACCGAGGAGGGGCCGCGCACCGTGCAGGACCTCATCGGGCGTCGGTTTCACGCGGTCGTGGACGGCCTCAGCTACGCGGTGCGCAGCGAGGGATTCTTCGACACCGGCCGCAAACCCGTGTGGCGCCTGAGCACGCGCGAAGGCCACGCCTTGCGCCTGACCGCCGACCACCGGGTGCGCCGCGTGGCACGCAGGACGCGTTACAGCATGGAGCTGGATTGGACCGAGGCCGCCCGGCTGCGGCCGGGTGACGAAATCGTGCTCAACAACCACCGCGCCTTGCAGGGGTGGGCCGGCACAGGTACCCGCGAAGAGGGGTACCTGCTCGGCCTGCTGATCGGTGACGGCACGCTCAAGGCCGACAAGGCCACGCTGTCGGTCTGGGCGCCCGAGTTGCGCGTCGTCGGGCAGGACACCGTGGCCTTCGCCGCGTCGGGTGCGGCCGGCATCGTGGCAGCCGCCGAGGCCGCCGCCGCCACGCTCACGCACCGAGCCGATTTCCGCGGCTTCCAGCGCCCGATCGCCGGCAGGGGCGAGGCGCGCCTGAGCAGCGCGGCGCTGCGCGATCTGGCGTTCTCACTGGGCATGGCACCGGGCCGAAAGGGCATCACGCCGGCGATGGAGCAGCGGTCCTCCGATTTCTGCGAAGGCTTGCTCGGTGGCCTGTTCGATGCCGACGGCAGCGTGCAAGGCGCTCGGGACAAGGACGTGAGCGTTCGCCTGTCGCAAAGCGACGAGGCGCTGCTGCGAACCGTGCAGCGCATGTTGCTGCGCCTGGGCATCGCGTCGACGCTCTACCGCGAACGCCGGTCCGCCGGTTCGCGCCGCCTGCCCGATGGCCGTGGCGGCGCGGCCGACTATCAGACGCTCGCCTCGCACGAGCTGGTGATCTGCAAAGACAACCTGCAGTTGTTCGCCGAACGCATCGGCTTCCAGGACAGCGACAAGGCGGCCCGGCTGGAACAGGCGCTGGGCGACTACCGCCGCACCCCCAACCGCGAGCGCTTCCTTGCCACCGTCGAATCGCTGCAGCCCGAGGGCGAAGAGACGGTCTACGACGTGACGGTGGACGACGTGCACGCATTCGATGCCAACGGCCTCGTGGTGCACAACTGCGGCGAGCAACCCCTCCCTCCTTACGGCTGCTGCGACCTCGGACCCATCATCCTCACGCGCTTCGTGCGCCACCCCTTTGGCGTGGGCGGCGACGCCGCCTTCGACTTCGAGGCCTTCGAGCGCACCGTGGCCCTGCAGGTGCGCGCGCTCGACAACGTGCTCGACCTGACCTACTGGCCGCTGCCCGAGCAGCGCGCCGAGGCGCAGGCCAAGCGCCGCATCGGCGTCGGCTTCACCGGCCTGGGCGACGCGCTCATCTTGTTGAAGCTGCGCTACGACAGCGAGGCCGGCGTGGCCATGGCCGCGCGCATCGCCGAGCGCCTGCGCGACTCGGCCTACCGCGCCTCGGTCGAGCTCGCCAAGGAGAAGGGCGCCTTCCCGAAGCTGGACGTCGAGAGCTACCTCGCCGACGGCACCTTCGCCAGCCGCCTGCCGGCCGACATTCAGCAGGCCATCCGCGCGCACGGCATCCGCAACAGCCACCTGCTGTCCATCGCGCCCACCGGCACGGTGAGCCTGGCCTTTGCCGACAACGCGTCCAACGGCATCGAGCCCGCGTTCTCCTGGACGTACACGCGCAAGAAGCGCGAGGCCGATGGCAGCACGCGCGAGCACGAGGTGAGCGACCACGCCTGGCGCCTGTGGCGCGCGCTCGGTGGCGACGTGCAGCAGTTGCCGCCGTACTTCGTCTCCGCGCTGGAGATGGGCGTGGACGGCCACCTGGGCATGATGGCCGCGGTGCAGCCCTTCATCGACACCTCGATTTCCAAGACGGTGAACGTGCCCGCGAGCTACCCGTTCGAGGACTTCAAGGACCTGTACCTCAAGGCCTGGCGCGGCGGCCTGAAGGGCCTGGCCACCTACCGGCCCAACGACATCCTGGGCGCGGTGCTGTCGGTGCCGGGCGCCGCCGTGGCCGAGGAGCCTGCCGCGCCCCCGCCCGGCGACCCGATGCGCAGCGTGATCGAGCAGCGCCCGCTGGGCGCGCTGGACGCGGTGGCCGAGAAGATCGAGTACTGGACGCAGGAAGGCCACCACACCACCTACATCGTGGTGTCCTTCCTGCCCGTGCCGGCGTCCGACGGGCAGGGCGGCACGCAGTCGCGCGCCATCGAGTTCTTCATGCCCGTGGGCCAGCGCGCCGAGTCGCAGCAGTGGATCACCGCCAGCATGCGCCTGCTGTCGCTGGCCGCGCGCGGCGGCTTCCTGGCGCGCGCGCTGCGCGACATGCGCAAGGTCGCCTGGGACCGCGGCCCCGTGCGCCTGGGCACACGCACGCGTGAAGACGGTGCCGTCATTCCGATGTGGCACGACTCCGAGGTCGCGGCGCTCGCCTTCGCGGTGCAGAACATCCTGGAGCGCCGCCAGGGCGTGACGGGCGCGGTGTCCATCGCCACGCCGGCCGCCGCGCCGTCGGCCGTCGCCTTGTCGGTGCCGGGCCAGATGGCCGGCCGCAAGTGCCCCGAGTGCGGCGCGCACGCCATGATCCGCAAGGATGGCTGCGACCACTGCACGGCCTGCGGCTACGTCGGGTCTTGCGGCTGATGATGTGCACGCGCCGGCGCGCCGCATGACGGGCGATCCACAGTCCCACGGCCTGTGGGCCGCCTCCGCCCCGCCCGCGCCAGAGGCGCCGCCGCTGCAGGGCCACCACGTGGTCGACGTGGCCATCGTCGGCGCGGGCTACACCGGCCTGTCGGCCGCGCTGCACCTGGCAGAAGGCGGAGCTTCCGCGCTGGTGCTGGAGTCCATGGACATCGGCTTCGGCGGCTCTGGCCGCAACGTGGGCCTGGTCAATGCGGGCCTGTGGGTCATGCCCGCCGCGCTGCCCGAGCGGCTGGGCCCGGTGCACGGCCCGCGCCTGCTGCAGCGCCTGGGCGATGGGCCCTCAATGGTGTTCGATCTGATCGAACGCCACGGCATCGACTGCGAAGCGGTGCGCCAGGGCACGCTGCACTGCGCCGTGGGCGCCTCGGGGTTTCGCGGACTTGGCGAGCGCGCGCGGCAATGGCAAGCGCTTGGCGCGCCGGTGGAATTGATGGACGCTTCCGCCGCCGCGCGGCTGACCGGCACCACCGCCTACAGCGGCGCCTTGCTCGACCGCCGCGCGGGCACCTTGCAGCCTCTGGCCTACGCGCGCGGCCTGGCGCGTGCCGCGCAAGCGGCCGGTGCGGCGCTGCACGCGCAGTCCCCGGTGGTGGCCGCGCAAGACGCAGGCACGCACTGGCGGCTCAGCACCGCGCAGGGCGCCACGGTGGACGCGCGCTGGGTGCTGGTGGGCACCAACGCCTACAGCGCGTCCGGCGGCCCCTGGCCGAGGCTCGACGAGGAACTGGTGCGCTTCCCCTACTTCAACCTCGCCACGCGGCCCTTGAGCGATCGCGAGCGCGCCACCATCCTGCCGCAGCGCCAGGGCGCCTGGGACACGGCCCTGGTGCTGTCCTCGTTCCGGCTCGACGCGGCGGGCCGCCTGGTGTTCGGCAGCGTGGGCGCGCTGCGCGGCGCGGGCCGCGCCATCCACCGCGACTGGGGCCGGCGCGCCCTCGCGCGGCTGTTCCCATCGCTGCGCGGCATCGACTTCGACCACGGGTGGTACGGCCACATCGGCATGACCTGCGACGCCTTGCCGCGCCTGCACCGCCTGGCGCGCAACACCTGGTCCTTCAGCGGCTACAACGGGCGCGGCATCGCGCCGGGCACGGTGTTCGGCCGCGAGTTCGCGCAACTGGTGCTGGGGCGGTGCGGCGAGTCCGACCTGGCGCTGCCGGTGACGCCGCCGCGCGCCGCGCCGCTGCGCGCGGCGCGCGAGGCCGGCTACGAATGGGGGGCGCGCGCGGTGCACCTCACGCACGCGCGCTGGTGAACGTGCACGCATCGGGTGCGTGATCGCCGCAAGGGTGCGGGCAGAAACTGAGCTTATGCGCGCATAAGAAATTTGCGCTTCAGTCGATCGGCCTCGCCGCCCACAATGGGCCGCACTTCAACGAGGCCGCCCCATGCAAAGACGACAACTCATCCACGCCCTCGGCGCCGCCGCCCTGCTGGGCGCGCGGCCATCCTTCGCCCAGGACGCCTACCCCGCGCGGCCCGTGCAGGTGCTGGTGGGCTTTCCCGGCGGTGGTGCCATGGACGTGGCGGCCCGCATCGTCACCAACGCCCTGGCCGACGAAGGCATCAAGCCCGTGGCCATCATCAACAAACCCGGTGCGTCCGCCACCATCGCCACCGGCCAGGTGGCGCGCTCGGCAAACGACGGCTACACCGCGCTGCTGTCCACCTCGGCCAACCTCGGCATCGCGCCCTACCTGTACGCCAGGCTGCCCTATGACGCGGACAAGGAGCTCGTGCCCGTGGCGCAGTTCGGCGTGGCGCAGAGCGTCATCTACTGCTCGGCCAGCGCGGGCCTGCGCGACCTGAACGCGCTGCTCAAGCGCATCGCGGCCACGCCGGGCCAACTCAACTACGCCTCGCCCGGCAGCGGCACCACCGCGCACCTGGCTTTCGAAAGCCTCAAGGCGCAACGCAAGCTCTTCATCGTGCACGTGCCCTTCCGCGGCAGCCCGGCGGCCATCACGTCCGTGCTCTCGGGTGAACTCGACATCGGCATCGACGCCATCGGCCCCACGCTCGGCCACATCAGGTCCGGCAAGATCGTGCCGCTGGCCCAGACCGGCGCGAAGCGCTCCGCCTCACTGCCCGAGGTGCCCACGCTCGACGAACTGGGCGTGCGCGGCATTCCCAGCGGCACCAACCTCGGCTTCATGATGCCCGCCGGCACACCGGCGCCGATCCTCGCGCAGTGGAGCGCCGCGATGAAGCGCGTGCTGGCCACGCCGGCCGTGGCGGAGCAGCTCAGCGCCGTGGGCGTGGACGTGGCCTACCAGGACGCCCGCGCCTACGCCGCCACCATGGCCAGCGAGCAGAAGCTCTGGCAGGCCGCCGTCAAGTACTCGGGCGCCGCCGCGAGCTGAGAAGGTGCGCATGTCCTCTCGACTCTTTCGCTTCGCCGTCATCGCCGACAGCCACGTCAACCCGTCCGACGAGGACCAGATCTCGCCGTACGAGTCGCACCGCCTCACCAACACGCGCCTGGCGCACACGGTGGAGGTGCTCAATGCGCTGGCGCCCGACTTCACCGTGCACGTGGGCGACATGATCCACCCCGTGCCCGAGGCGGTGTCCTACCCCGACGCGGTGGCGCGCTTCAAGGCCGCGGTGGGGCGCCTCGACGCGCCCCTGCACCTGGTGCCCGGCAACCACGACGTGGGCGACAAGCACGCCGACTACGTGCCCGCGGGCGAGATCTGCCAGCCCTACGTCGAGCTCTACCAGCGCCACTTCGGCGAGCACTTCTACGCCTTCGACCACGGCGACTGCCACTTCGTGGTGATCAACACCTCGCTCATCAACTCGGGCCTGGCCGCCGAGGCGCGGCAGGCGCGCTGGCTGGAAGACGATCTGCGCGCCAACGCCGGGCGGCGCACGCTGCTCTTCGTCCATTACCCGCCCTTCATCGCCAGCGCCGACGAGCACGGCCACTACGACAACATCGACGAGCCCGGCCGATCCTGGCTGCTGGGCCTGGTGGCGCGGCACCAATTGGCGGCGGTGTTCACCGGCCACGTGCACAACTTCTTCTTCAATCAACACGCGGGCACGCCGATCTTCTCGCTGCCTTCCACGGCCTTCGTGCGCGGCGACTACTCGGAGCTGTTCGCGGTGGGCCAACCCCCCGAGCACGAGAACGGCCGCAACGACGTCTCCAAGCTCGGCGTGCTGGTGGTGGACGTGTACGAAGACCGGCTGGTGCCGCAGTTCATCCGCACGCACGACCGGCCCGAGGGCGCCGCGCCGAGCGTGCAGCGCGACTGGCCGCTGCTGCCACCGGCGGCCGGCGCGCCGGGCCCCGGCCTCGGCCTGGACCTGCGCTACCACTGGGGCGAGCTGCACCAGATCCCTTACAGCAGCATGCTCGACGAGTTCCGCCGCAAGCAGGCGCGCAACGACTACCCCATCCTCGCGCTGTGGGAGATGGGCATCCGCACGCTGCGCGTGCCGCTGGACGACCTGATCGAGCCGGCCTCGCGCGCGCGCATGGCGGCCCTGGCCGCGCTGGGCAGTCACTTCACGGTCTTCCTCTTCGGCTGGCCCACCGGCGAACAGATCGCGCTGTTGCGCGAGCACCGGCACCTGCTGCATGCGCTGGAACTCATCGTGAAGTGGCCACTGGTGCCGGACCTTGGCGATCGGCTCGACGCGCTGCGCGAGCGCGTGGGCGTGCCGCTGCACCTCTCGCGTTTCTGGAGCGCCTCGGGCCAGTCGCGCGACGGCAAGCAGATCAAGCTGCTGGTGGACCACGGCTTCGCGGGCGCGGTCGATCCGGCGGCGCGCGAGTTGCTGGACGCCACGCGAGGGCGGGGCGTCGATGCCCTGGTGTTCCGCCTCGCGGCCGACACGCCCTTCGACGCGGGCATCGCCGACGCGGCCGAGTTCGCCGCGCGCCACGGCCTGCGTGCCCAAGTGCACGTGCGTCTGGCGTCCGACAGCCCGGCCCAGGCGCGCCACGACGCGCAGGCCAATGGCGTGCGCGCGCTCGGCGCGGCCTTCGCCAGCCGCTGCTTCCCGCAGGTGGACGTGTTCCTGGACACGCTCAGCGACGTCGATCGCGGTTACTTCCCGCGCGCCGGCCTGGTGGATCGCCGCTTCAACCCCCGGCGCGAGGGTCAGGCCCTGCGCAACCTGCACGGTGCGTTGAGCGAGCTGCCGTCGCTGGACGCGCCGCGCTGGGTGCGCGACCCGCAGTTCCTGGTGGGCGCGGCGCGCATGGGCTCGTCCCGGTTGATGCTGGTACTGCCGCTGGGCGGGGACGCCTTGCTGCAATTGCCCGACTGGCTGGACACGCACGGCCTGCGCGTGAAGCGCTGGCTGGACCTGGCGAGCGGCCAGGAGCGGACCTGGCCCGATGGCGACCCCGAGACGGCCAAGGTGCTCGAAGGCGCCTGCCTCATCGAGCTTGTGGCCCAGCGCGTGGCCGAGCGCGCCGAAGCCTGAGCGGCGGTCGCGTTCCGGGCGGGTGGCGGGGAACACCATAATTCCCCATGCCCACCCTCCGCCAGCTCAAGGCGCTGGCCCTCATCGGCCAGACCGGCAGCTTCACGCGCGCAGCCGAGAAGCTCTTCATCACGCAGTCGGCCGTGAGCTCGCTGATTCGCGAGCTCGAGGAAGAGGTCGGCATGCCCCTCGTGCAGCGCGGCCGCGTCATCGGCCTCACCGAGGCCGGCGAGCACCTGCAGCGCGCGGGCCTGCGTGCCGACCAGGAAATCGAGCGCGCCCTGAAGGACCTGCGCCATGGCAAGACCGCCGAGCGCATCGTGCTGCGCGTGGCGGCCGGTTCACTCTCCTCGGCCGCGCTGCTGCCGCCGGCCATCGCCAGCCTGCAGGCCAGCGAGCCGCAACTGAAGATCGCGCTCTTCGATCGTCCCGTGGGCATGCTGGGCGACATGCTGCTGCATGGCGACGCCGACGTCGCCGTGGGCTCGATCGACTCGCCGCTGCGCCTGTCGGGCGAGCTGCGCTCCACCCTGTTGTTCGAGGACCGCATCGCCCTGGTGTGCGCGCGCGACTCGGCGCTGAGCGAGCAGGCCGAACAGGCGGGCGGGCTGGGCTGGAGCGACCTGCACCACACCGAGCTGGTGCTGGTGGGGCGCACCGGTGGCCAGTGGAACCTGCTGCTGCAGGACCAGCTCGCCGAACACGAGGGCCTGGCCATCGGCCACGAGGTGCAGTTGCTCTCCACTGCGCTGGAGCTGGTGCGCGCCCGACTGGGCGTGGCCGTGCTGCCGATGTACGCCACGCGCCGGCTGGAGCCCGCCAGCTTCTGCGTCGCGCCGCTGCTCAGGAGCAGCGCGGGCTGGAGCACCTACTTCGTGACGCGCAACGGGCCGGTGGACGAGGGCAAGCGCGTGCCCATCGAGCGCTTGCGCGAGGCGCTGGTGGCGCAGGCGCCGCCCACCTGAACGGGCGGGCCTGCGGGCGCGCTCAGAAGCGGTGGCGGATGCCCACGCGCAGTGCGGTCTGGCGGTCGTCGGAGGACACGCCGTTGGTGACCAGCACCGCGCGCGTGCCGGGGCCCGAGGCCTTGCGTAGGTTGGCGGTGGCGTACACGTCGGTGCGCTTGGAGAGGTAGTAGTCGGCCGTGAGCGTGGTCGTGGTCCAGTCCGAGTCCTCCAGCGAGGCGCGCTGCAGGCCCGCGCCGAGCACCAGCGAGCCGAGCTGGTGCGCCACCGACACGCCCAGGGTCTTCATCGCGTCCGAGTGGCCGTTGGCCGCCGTGAACTTGCTGTGCGTGGTCAGCGCCGCCAGCGTGGTGGGGCCGAAGGCGTAGGACGCGCCCAGGCCCGAGGTCTGGTACTCGGGCAGCACGAAGGCGGTGGCGGCCGTGGGCAGCGTGGTGCCCAGGAACTGCGAGACGCCGAAGCCGGTGCCCGGGCGAACCGTGTGCTGTTCGATGCTGGTGGTGGCGAAGCCGACGTTGAGCGGGCCGCTGTTGTAGCTGGCGCTGGCGCTCCAGGCGCCGCCCGGGCTGGTGGCGTTGGTGCCGCCTTCGGACAGCGCGCGCTGCAGCGCGAACTTGAAGCCACCGAAGTCGGGGCTGGCGTAGGTGATCTGGTTGTTGAGCCAGGCGCCGGCCACGCGGTCGGCGTCGCCCGGCGTGAAGCCGTAGATGCCACTCAGGAAGCTCGGGTGGAAGCGCAGCAGGGTGCCCACCATCTGGTCGAACTGGCGACCCAGGGTGACCTGGCCCCAGCCCTGGCCGGCCAGGCCCACGTAGGCGGCGCGGCCAAAGCCCAGGCCGCCCTGGCGCAGGGTGCCGTCGTCGGTGGCCATGCCCATCTCCAGGTTGAAGAGGGCGGCCAGACCGCCGCCGAGGTCCTCGCGGCCGCGGAAGCCCAGGCGGCTGCCTTGCGAGACGCCGTCGTCCATGCGGCTGATGCCCTGGCCGCCGATGTCGCTCACGCGCGTGAGCCCGATGTCGAGCACGCCGTAGATGGACACGGAGGAGGTGGGGGCAGGCGCGGTCTGCGCCTGTGCCGCGAGCGGGATCAATGAGCCCACGGCCAGACAGGCCAGTCCAACGACGTTCTTGGTGTTCACGTTGCTTCTCTCCATGGAGGTGTGGCGCTGGGTGCGCCGGGTTGGGGTTACTGAAAACTCAGCAGGCGGCGCGGCGTCTTCACCAGAAGGGTGTCCACGTCGTCCTGCGTGAAACCGCGCCGCAGCATGCGCGGCACGATGTTGGCGAAGATGTGCTGGTAGCCGTGGCCCCCGTAGCGGCCCAGGCGCGTGCGGGTGCAGATGTCGTGGCTGATGAGCACCTGGTCGCGGTGGCCGCGATCGACGAGCCGCTTCACCATGCGCAGGCGCATGCCGTCGTTGGGCATGTCGATGTCGGCCGCGGGGTAGGCGGTCTGCTCCCAGCCGAACAGGTCGAACTCGATCACGCAGCCGGTGTCGGCCAGGCGCAGCAGGCGCTCGTCGTCGAAGATGGTGCGGTCGATGTGGCTGATGACCACGCGGTCCAGCGCCTGGCCGCGCGCGCGGATGAAGTCCACCACCTCCATCGGCTGGTCGGCGTCGCGGCCCGGGTGCACGTTGAGCGCGGCGCCCGTGGCCTGCATGGCGGTGATGGCGCCGTCCATCACGCGCTTTTCGGTGTCGGTCCAGGGCGCCTGGCAGCCGATCTCGCCGATGATGCCGGCGCGCACCGCCGTGCCCCAGGCGCCCACGGTGATCTGCTCGATCATTTCGCGCGCGAAGTCGTCGGCCGATCGCGCGTGGTTCGCGGGGTGCTGGTAGTCGTTGACGTAATGCCCGCAGCCCATCACCAGGTGCACGCCCGTGGCCTTGGCGACCTCCACCAGACGCTCGGGCTCGGGGTTGAGGCCACCCACCGTCAGGTCCACCAGCGCGCGGCCGCCCGCGGCCTTCATCTCGTTGAGCTCGGCGATCGCGACCTCGGTCTCGTCGAGACGGTAGTTGCGCATGAAAGGCTTCTGGCCGTAGGCGATGCCGAAGCAGTTGCACAGGTTGATCTCGTCCTCCTGCACCGGCGGCGGCGACAGGCGCAGCGGCGGTGGCGTGAGGTCGATGAAGACGTGTTCGTGCATCAGCGTGGGGCCCAGCTCGGCCGGGTCCACCAGGCCCAGCACGGTCTGCACCCGGCCCCGGCGTTCGCTGGGCGCGCTCATCGCGGCAGGCCCTCGCCGAAGCGGGTCAGGAAGGATTCGACCGCCGCGTGGAAGCGCTCCAGGTCCGCGTCGGTGAGGGGCAGCGAAAGCACGATGAAGCCGCGCCGCGCGAGGTAGAAACCCTGTTCGAGCATGTGGAAGAAGAAGAGGTCCTTCACGATGCCCTCGGCGGCCGGGATGTCGTCCACGTTGTGGATCGCCCCGCCCGTGCCGTGCAGGTTCATCAGCGAGCCCAGGCCGGTGAACTGCAGCGCCAGGCCGTGCGCGCGGCAGCTCGCGTTCAGGCGCTCGCGCAGCGCGTCGCCGCGCGCATTGAGCGACTGCGCCACCTCGGGCGTGTAGACGCGGCTGAGGCCCGCGATGCCGGCCGACATGGTGAGCACGTTGTTGTTGAAGGTGCCCGCGTGGCCCAGGTGGCCCGGCGTGCGCGGGTCGAACTGGGCCATCACCTCGGCGCGGCCGCCGAAGGCGCCGAAGGACATGCCGCCGCCGATGTACTTGCCCAGCGTGCTCAGGTCGGGCCGGATGCCCAGCAGGGCCTGGCGGCCACCGGGCGCCAGGCGCGAGGTCATCACCTCGTCGAACACCAGCAGCGCGCCGGCCTCGGTGGCCAGGCGGCGCAGCGCGTGCAGGAAGTCGGGCTGGCCGACGATGCAGCCGCCCGCGCCCTGCATGGGCTCGACCACGATGGCGGCGAGCTCGGCCGCGTGTTCCTTCACCAGGGCCGCGGTGCCCTCGGTGTCGTTGTAGGTGCCGATCACGAAGGGGAAGGGCACGTTGACGGGCGAGGGCCCGCCCGCGAAGGTGAGCACGCCCCCGTGGTATCCGCCCTTGAACACCAGCACCTTGCGCCGGCCGGTGAAGTGGCGCGCGGCGGTGATGGCCAGCAGGTTGGCCTCGGTGCCGGAGTTGGTGAAGCGCAGGCGCTCCAGCGTGGGGAATCGCTGCGTGATCAGGCGCGCCAGCTCGGCTTCGAGCAGGTTGTGGCCGGTGAGGTTGATGCCGCCGTCGAGCGCGGTGTCGATGGCGGCGCGGATCACCGGGTGGCTGTGGCCGTACAGGCCGGCGGTGAACTCGCCGATGAAGTCGGTGTACTCGTGGCCGTCGGCGTCCCACAGGCGCGCGCCCTCGCCGCGCGCGATGGCCAGCGGGAAGGGCTCGTAGAACAGCACCGACCGGGTGTTGCCGCCGGGCATGACTTCGGCGGCGGCCTGCAGGCGCGCGCGGCTTTCGGGGTGGCGGGCCACGTAGGCGTCGCGCAGGCGCTTCAGTTCGGTGTCCAGGTTCATGGGGGAAACGGTCGCGGTGTCGGTGCTCATGTCGGGAAGCGTCGGGTGCGTGAACGGGTTCAGGAAGGAAGTGCGTCGAGCGGCCACACGGGGCGCCGCAGGTTGCGGTAGGGCAGGGTGCGCAGGTCGCTGGCGTGGATGCCACCGGCTTCCACGAACACGATGCCGCGCGCGATGGGCTCGATGTCGGCGCGGAAGTGGTTGATGCCCTTGAGCGCGACCACGTTGAGGCGCTCGATGTCGACACCGAGCACGCGGTACTGGCCGCGCTCCTCGGCCTGCACGCGGTGGCTGGCCACGATGACCTGCACCTCGCCGCACCGCAGCAGCGCGCTGGGGCCGATGGAGGCCTGCGTGCCGGTCTTGAACGGCCCGCTGCGCACGTAGTGGCCGTCGGAGACGGCGAGCACGCGCGCGCGCACGGCCACGGGGCCGCCGCCGAAGCGCTGATCGGTCTTGCCACCGATGCGCAGGTCCAGCTCGGCGCCCACGCCGGCGTCGATGGCCTGGCGCGCGCTCTCGGGGTCGTGGATCAGGCCCACGAGGGTGCCGGGCAACTGCGCGTCCAGCAGGGCCTGCAGCAGGCGCGTGGCGTCGCCGTAGCCACCGCCGCCGGGGCCATCGGTGTAGTCGGCCAGGATCAGCGGGCCCGGGCGATCGGCCGGTTCGCGGCAGCGCGCGATGGCCTCCTCGACGCTTTGCAGGTGCACCGTCTTCTGCTCGCGCCAGGAGAAGGCGTCGTCGATGAGTTCCTCGGCGATGCGCTGGCACGCGCCACCGTCGCCATCGGCCACCACCAGCACGGAGGGGCCGGCCTCGTAGACGTCGCCCATGTAGTAGCCGGCGTTGAGGCTGATGTCGAGCGCGGCGGGCTCGGCGCGTTCGCACTCGCGGGCGCGCGCCTGCAGCCGCGTCATGGGCGTGTCGCCCAGGGTGCGGCCCAGGTCCATGCCGGCGATCATGGGCCGGCGCGCCACCCACGTGCGCGGGCGGATCTCGCCGCGCAGCGCGCGCTGCAGCAAGCCGCTGGCGCGCCGGCCGGTCTCGTGCTGGTCCACGTGCGGCGTGGTGCGGTAGCTCGTCAGGATGTCGGCGTAGCGCACCATCGCGTCGGTGACGTTGGCGTGCAGGTCCAGCGTGGCGGCCACGGGCACGCCCGGGCCCACCTGCTGGCGGATGCGGCACAGCAGGTCGCCCTCGGGGTCGGGCAGGCCCTCGACGAACATGGCGCCGTGCAGCGAAAGCATCACGGCCGCGATGCCCGGCTGCTCGGCCAGGGTGCGCAGGATGGGCTCGGTCAGGGCGTCGTAGGCGGCGCGGCTCACGGGGCCCGCGGTGGAGGCGCAGGCGCTCACCACGGGCACCAGCTCCCAGCCGTGCTCACGCGCACCCTCGATGATTCCGCCGATCTCGGTGCGCGTGCTCGCCAGGCGCGTGAGCATGTCCTCGCCGAACAGCAGTTCCTCGCGGCCGAACTCGGCCAGGGTGGTGATGAGGCGGCTGAAGGCGTGGCTTTCGTGGCTCAGGCGCGCCAGCAGCACACGGGGCGGAGGAGTCGTGGGCGTCGTCATGCCGCCGCTCCGTGGAACTCGAAGCCGCGCCCCGGCACCGCGTCGAGCAGTGATCGGGTGTAGGCGTGCAGCGGCTGCGTGAAGACCTCGTGCGCTGGCCCCTGCTCGACGATGCTGCCCTGGTGCATCACGATGATGCGGTCGCAGATCTGGTTGGCCACGCGCAGGTCGTGCGTGATGAAGAGCAGGCCGATGCGCAGGCGCTTCTGGATGTCGTCGAGCAACTCGAGGATCTGGGCCTGCACCGAGACGTCCAGCGCCGACACCGCTTCGTCGGCGATCAGCAGTTGCGGCTCGCAGGCCAGGGCGCGCGCGATGCAGATGCGCTGGCGCTGACCGCCCGAGAATTCGTGCGGGTAGCGGTTGAGCGCGTCGGGCCGCAGGCGCACCAGGCGCATCAGCTCCTCGGCGCGGGCCCAGGCCTGCGCGCGCGGCTGGCCGGCGTTCACCGCGCCTTCGATGATGGATTCGCCCACGGTCTGGCGCGGGTTGAGCGAGCGGTACGGGTCCTGGAACACCACCTGCACCCGCTGGCGAAAGGCCTTGAGGCGCTGGCCGCTCGCCCGCTCGATGGCCTCGCCCTGCGAGAGCACGCTGCCGCTGCTGGGGTCGATGAGGCGCGCGATGCAGCGCGCCACCGTGGACTTGCCCGAGCCGGACTCGCCCACGATGCCCACCGTCTCGCCGGGGCGCACGCGCAGCGAGACCTCGCGCGCGGCGTGCACGTCCTTGCGGGCGCCGAAGAAGCGGCGCGTGCTGTACGTCTTGCCCAGGGCGCGCACCTCGATCAGCGGTTCGGCCTCGGCCACGGGCGCGCGGTGCACCGGCGCCAGGCCCGGAACGGCCGACAGCAGCGCGCGCGTGTAGTCCTCTCGTGGCGACTGCAGCACCTGCAGCTTGTCGCCTTGCTCCACCATCTCACCCAGGCGCATCACCACCACGTGGTCGGCGATCTCGGCGACCACGCCGAAGTCGTGCGTGATGAACAGCACCGCGGTGCCGTTCTCGGTCTGCAGCTCGCGGATGAGCTTGAGGATCTCCGCCTGCGTGGTGACGTCCAGCGCGGTGGTGGG
>NZ_DATIGV010000065.1:0-13788 GCF_035481345.1 Hydrogenophaga sp.
TGAGGAATGTGGTGCGACCCCAAGGACACCGCCACGTTCTTGGGTTCCAGAAACACCTCGTAGCTCCAGGTGCCGCCTTCGCGGCCCGTGCCCGAGGCCTTGGTGCCGCCGAAGGGTTGCCTCAGGTCGCGCACGTTCTGCGAGTTGACGAAGCACATGCCGGCCTCGATGGCCGCCGCCACGCGGTGCGCCTTGCCCAGGTTCTCCGTCCACACGTAGCTGGAGAGACCGTACTGGATGTCGTTGGCCAGTTCGATCGCGTGCGCCTCGTCCTTGAACGGGATCAGGCAGGCCACCGGTCCGAAGATCTCGTCCTGCGCGATCTTCATGCGGTTGTCCACGTCGGCGAAGACCGTGGGCCACACATAGTTGCCCTTGGCCACGCGCGCCGACAGCTCGGGCGCGTAGCTCGGGCGGTCCAGGCCCCCGCACAGCAGCGTGGCGCCCTCCTTCGGGCCGAGTTCGATGTAGCTCTTCACCTTGTTCAGGTGCGCCCGGCTGATCATCGGTCCGACGATGGTCTTGTCGTCCTGCGGGTCGCCCACCACGATCCGCTTCGCGCGCTCGGCGAACTTCTGCGCGAAGTCGGCGTAGATGCTCTGCTGCACCAGGATGCGGCTGCCGGCGGTGCAGCGCTCGCCGTTGTTGCTGAAGATCATGAAGACGGCGGCGTCGAGCGCACGGTCCAGATCGGCGTCCTCGAAGATCACGAAGGGGCTCTTGCCGCCGAGTTCCATGCTGAACTTCTTCAGGCCCGCGCTCTGCACGATGCGGTTGCCCGTGGCCGTGGAGCCGGTGAAGCTGATGGCGCGCACGTCGGGGTGGCTGCACAGCGGCTCGCCGGCCTCCTTGCCGAAGCCGTGCACGATGTTGAGCACGCCCGCGGGCACGCCGGCGTCCAGCGCCAGCTCGCCCAGGCGCGCGGCGGTCAGCGGGCTCAGCTCGCTCATCTTCAGCACGGCCGTGTTGCCGAAGGCCAGGCAGGGCGCGGTCTTCCAGGTGGCCGTCATGAACGGCACGTTCCAGGGGCTGATGAGCGCGCACACGCCCACCGGGTGGAACAGGGTGTAGTTCAGGTGCGTGGGCGTGGGGTAGGTGTGGCCGTCCACCCGCGTGCACATCTCGGCGAAGTAGCTGAAGTTGTCGGCCGCGCGCGGCACCAGCTGCTTGCCCGTCTGCGAGATGACCTGACCGGTGTCGTCGGTCTCGGTGCGCGAGAGTTCGGGCACGTGCTTCGTGATGAGTTCGCCGAGCTTGCGCATGATGGCCGCGCGCTCGGTGGCGGGGCGGCCGGCCCAGGCGGGGAAGGCGTCCTTGGCGGCCTGCACGGCGGCGTTGATCTCGGCCGCGCCGCCGGCACAGACCTCGGCCAGGGTTTCCTGCGTGGCAGGGTTGGTGGTCTCGAAGGTGGCGGCGCTGGCGACGGCCTTGCCGTTGATGAGGTGCTGGATGGTCATGGGCTGGTGATGGTGTTGTGCAGTTCGCCGATGCCCTCGATGGACGCGACGATCACGTCGCCGGGCTGGCAGTCGACCACGCCGTCGGGCGTGCCGGTGAGGATCAGGTCCCCGGCTTGCAGGGTCATGAAGGAGCTGAAGTACTCGATGAGGGTGGGCACGTCGAACACCATGTCGCGGGTGTTGCCGCTCTGGGTGACTTTGCCGTTCACCGTGGTCTGCAGGGCCAGGTTCGCGGGGTCGGGCAGGTCTTGCGCGTCCACCAGCCACGGACCGATGGGCGTGCAGGTGTCGCGGTTCTTCACGCGCAGGTTGGGGCGGTACCAGTTCTCCAGGTAGTCGCGGATCGCGTAGTCGTTGGCGACGGTGTAGCCGGCGATGAAGTCGGGCGCGTCGCCGCGCTTCACGTGCTTCGCGGTGCGGCCGATGACCACGGCGAGTTCGCACTCGTAGTGCATGAACTTCACATCGGCCGGGCGCACGGTGAAGGCGCGGTGGCCGATGAGCGAGGCCTCGCCCTTGGCGAAGGCCAGGGGTTCGGTGGGCGGCTTGAAGGCGAGTTCCTTGGCGTGGTCGGCGTAGTTCAGGCCCAGGGCCAGCACGGTGCGCGGGCGCGGCACGGGTGCCAGCGGCGGCAGCCAGACGACCTCGTCGAAGCCGACGCGGCGACCCTTGAAGGCGGGCGTGAGCAGTTCGAGCTGGCCGTCGGATTCGACGGCGTCGTGGACCGCGCCGGCCCAGGCGATGCGGGCTTTCTTCATTGCACGGCCTCCTCTGCCACGAAGCGCTGCACGGCCGGCTTGAGGCCCGGTGCGCTGATCTCCACGGCGTCGCCGGCGACCACGCGCGGGCGCGTGCCGTCGGCCAGCACCTCGCTGCCGATCAGCAGCACGTCGCCGGGGCGCAGCGTCATGAATTCGCCGACGTCTTTCAGCAGCGTGGGGATGTCGCGCACCAGGTTCTTGAGCGCGGTGCTCTGCTGGTGCACGCCGTGGATGCGCAGTTCCAGCTCCAGCGCGGCCAGGCCGCCGAGGCCACCCAGCGCGGTGAGCGGCGTGGGCTCCAGCGGCAGGCCGAGGAAGCCATCGCGGTTGCGGAATTTCATGGGCGGGCGGTAGTAGCTGTCGTGCGCCAGGCTCACGTCGTTGACCAGCAGCGCGTGCGTGGGCGCGCCGTGCTCGCCGATCAGCAGGCCCAGGCTGGCCGATACCTCGACCGCTTCACGCCCGGGCAGCGCCACGCTGGCGCCGTGCGGCGCGAAGGTGTTGGCCGTCTTCACGTACAGAACCGGCGCCTTGGGCGCGCCGCCGTAGGGCTTGTCGTCCATGCGCGGCTGCCAGCGCGCCCATTCGCCGCGAAAGTTCAGCAGCGTGCCGTACACGGTGCCCGGCGGCACCCATCCATGGGCAGTCATGCCGCCTCCTCATCCAGGTTGTCGTCCACACCGCCTTCAAGGGCGATCACCTCGTCCAGCAGCGCATAGAGCTGCGCGAGCCGCGCCTTGCTCAATCGCTCCTCCAGCCAGGCGTAGTGCGCCTCGATGGTGGCGGACAGCCGGCGCACGAGCTTGAGCCCGGCGGGCGTGGCGCGCACCACGGTGCGCCGCGCGTCGTGGCTGCAGCGCTCGCGCGAGATCAGGCCGTCGCGCTCCATGCGCGCGAGCACGCCGGTGAGGCTGGGCCCGAGCAGAAAGGCCTCGCGCGCGATGCGCCCGGTCTCGATGCCGGCCGGGTCGCGCGCGTGTTCACCCAGCACGCGCAGCACGCGCCATTGCTGGTCGCTCAGGCCGTGCTCGCGCAGGCTGGGCCGCGTGTGCTGCATCACCGATTCCCGCGCCTGCAGCAACAGGCGCGGGAGGTTGCGGTGGGTGAAGGTCTTGTCGGTGCTGTCCATGGCGGGGCGATTTATTTAACATGTTAAATGAAGTCGCCCGATCCGCCTACCCCGATCGATTCCGGGGTTTTCCCGCAGAAGCCGGCCCGTTCGTCGCGGGGCTCGATCACACCTTCCGTCAGTCGATGGTGGTGCCCGAGGCGCGCACCACCTTGCCCCAGCGTTCGGTCTCGGTGCGCTGGTAGGCGCCGAGCTGCGACGGGCTCATGGCCGCGCCCACCGGCTCGAAGCCGTCGCCTTCCAGGCGCGCGCGCAGCGCGGGCTCCTTCATCACCTTGGCCAGGGCGTCGGCGTAGCGGTTGATCAGTTCGGGCGGCGTGCCGGCCGGCGCCACCACGCTCTGCCAGGCCACGGCTTCGAAGTCCTTGGTGCCGGCCTGGCCCGATTCGGCGATGGTGGGCACCTCGGCCACGGCGGGCTGGCGCTTGGCCGAGGTGACGGCGATGGCGCGCAGCTTGCCCGTCTTGACATGGCCCAGCGCGGGCGGGATGTCGCTGAACATGAGGTCGATCTGGCCGCCGAGCAGGTCGGTGATGGCCGGGCCGCTGCCGCGGTAGGGCACGTGCTTGAGGTTGGCGCCGGTGGCGGCCTTGAACATCTCGGCGCCCAGGTGGTGCGGGCTGCCGTTGCCGGCCGAGCCGTAGACCAGGCCGCCGGGGCGCGACTTGGCCAGCGCGATCAGCTCGGCGATGGTCTTCACCGGCAGCGAGGGGTTCACCACCACCAGCAGCGGCACCGCGCCGATCATGCCGATGGGCGCGAAGTCCTTGGCCGGGTCGTAGGCGAGCTGTTTGTAGAGCCAGGGGTTGATGGCCAGCGTGGTGCTGGTGGCCACGAGCAGGGTGTTGCCGTCGGCGGCCGCGCGCGCCACGTGGGCCGCGCCCACGCCGCTGCCGGCGCCGGGCTTGTTCTCCACGATCATGGTGCGGCCCAGCAGGGGCGACATGTGTTGCGCGAGCAGGCGGCCGAGCAGGTCGGTGGTGCCGCCGGGCGCGTAGGGCACGACGATGGTGATGGCTTTGTCGGCCTGCGCGAAGGCGGCGGGCGCGGCGCTGGCGGCGCACAGAGCGGCCAGTTGCGTCAAGGCGAGGCGTCGGGTCAGGGCGTGGCGGCGGTTCATGTTGTGTCTCCTGGGGTGGTGAGGGGTGTCAGGCCGCGACGGCGGCGCCGCGGAGGCGGTCGATCAGCGCGAGCGGGTCGGCCGGCGGCGCGTCGCCGCGCCAGGCCACGTGCTGGTCGGGGCGCGAGAGCAGCAGCGCGGGCGTGTAGAGATCGCCGGCCTCGCGCGGGCTGAGGTCCAGCACGCGCAGGGGCACGCCGCGTGTGCGGGCCGCGTCTTCGATGGGGCGCACGTCGACCGTGGGGTCGCGGCGCAGCAGCGTGTAGTCGGGGCCCATGGCGTCGTAGAGCGAGCGGCCGTCGTCGAGCCAGACGTGCGGCGTGCGGCAGCCCGGCACGGTGGAGGGCGTGAAGCCGTCCATGGTGTAGCCGGGCGGGGCCTCGCCGTCGTAGGCGATCAGCGGCGAGTCGTCGTAGAAGTAGCCGAAGTTCAGGCCGCCGCAGCAGTACTGGCGCACGTTGAGTTCGTAGAGCGCGGCACCGGCCTTGGCGCGCGCGGCGGCGCCGGCCTCGCCCGCGTCCTCGATGCCGGCCGGCACGCCCTCGCGCTGGGCCTGCAGGGCCAGCGCGTGGTTCATGGCGAAGCGCGAGACCTGCTCGGTGATGGGCTGGCGTTCGCGCTCATAGGCCGTGAGCGCGGCCTCGGTGGCCCAGCCGTTGAGGTGCGCGGCCAGCACCCACGACAGGTTCATCGCGTCGGCGATGCCCGCGTTCATGCCGTAGCCGGCCATGGGGATCCACAGGTGCGAGGCGTCGCCGCAGATGAAGATGCGGCGGTCGCGGAAGCGGTCGGCCACGAGGCGGCGGCCGATCCAGTCTTCCTTGCTGAGGATCTCGTACTGGAAGTCGGGGCCCACGCCCAGGATCTCGCGGATCGCCCAGTCGCGGTCGACGGATTCGAAGTCGGCCTCGTCGGCCTTGAGGTAGTTGTGCAGCAGCCAGGTCTCGCGCCCGTCGATGGCGTAGACGTTGCCGCAGCGGCGCGGGTTGAGCGAGAAGGTGGCCCAGGCCGGGCCGTGCTTCGCCAGGCCCAGCAGGGACGGCGCCCGGAAGTAGGTGGACTGCACGCGGCCCACCTCGTCGGTGCCGGAGAGCTTGGCGCCGATCCGCTTGCGCACCATCGATCGACCGCCGTCGCAGCCGATGAGGTAGTCGGCCTCGAGGTGCAGCGCCTCGCCGCTGTCCAGGTTCACGCCACTGGCGCGCACGCCGGCCTCGTCCTGCGCCACCTCGTCGATGCGCGTGCGGTTGAGGATGCGCAGGCCCTTCTGGCGTTCGGCGTGCGCGAACAGCACGGGCTCCAGGTAGATCTGGTTGATGCGGTGCGGCGGCTCGGGCGTGGGCCACCAGGTGTCGGGGCCGCCGGTGGCGGTGTAGCGGCTCTGGCGCGCGGGAATGGGGATGCGAGAGAGCTCTTCGCCGGTGAAGCTGGTGCGGTAGGCGACGTCGTTCGGGTAGTCGCCGGGCAGGCCGGCCTCGCGCAGCGCGCCGGCCACGCCCAGGCGGCGGAAGATCTCCATCGAGCGCGCCGACACGTGGTTGCACTTGACGTTGGGCGGCTCGCCTCGATGGCGCGTCTCGGCCACCAGCACGTCGATGCCGCGTTGGGCAAGGTCCATGGCGAGCGTCAGGCCCACGGGGCCGGCGCCCACGATCAGCACCTGCGCGCGCAGGGTCTGGCTCATGCTTGTCTCCATTGAATGGGTGGGAACCGACAATTACAGGCGCACGCGCGCCGCGTGAAAAATGAAAGTTCCATGGCGATTCATAAAAAACCCGCACACCTGGGCAGCCTTCCCTCGGTGCGCCAGTTGCGCGCCTTCGTGGCGGTGTACGACAGCGGCCAGCTCTCGGCCGCGGCCGAGGCCCTGTCGCTGACGCAGCCGGCCGTGACCGTGCTGCTGCGCGAGTTGGAGGCGCGCCTGGGCGTGCGCCTGTTCGACCGCAGCACGCGCAGCCTGCGCCGCACCGAGGCGGCGGCCGAGGCCATCGTCCACGCGCGCCGCGCGCTGGCCGAGATGCAGGCCCTGAGCGGCGGCATGGCCTCGCTCGCGCGCGGCGAACGCGGGCGGCTGCGCATCGCGGCGACGTCCACGGTGGCGCAGACCCTGCTGCCCGCGGCCGTGCGCCGCTACCTGGACCGCTACCCCGCCATCGAGCTGCAGATCGACGACTGCGCGCCCGGCGAGTTCGCCGAGCGCGTGCTCGCGGGCCACGTGGACTTGGGGCTGGGCACGCTCGAAGGGCCGGTGCCGGGGCTGTCGCAGCGCGTGGTGCTGCGCGACCACCTGGCCGCGGTCGCGCCCGCCGGCCCGCGCTTTGCGGCGGACCGGCCACTGACGTGGAAACAGCTCGCCGCCTGGCCGGTGATCACGGTGCGGCCGGGCTATGGCGTGCGCCGGCGCATCGACGCGGCGGCGCGCGAGGCGGGGGTGGAGCTGCGCATCGCGCACGAGGTGTCCCTGCTCACCACGGCGGTGGCCCTGGCCGCCGCCGGCCTGGGCGTGGCGGTGGTGCCGGGCAGCGTGTTCGCGCCCGCCCTGCACCCCGAGCTGGTGGCGCGGCGGCTGGCGCGGCCGGGGGTGGAGCGCGACACCGCCGTGGTGTTCAAGAGCGAGCGATCGCTTTCGCCCGCGGCGCAGGCCTTTGCCGAGCTGATGGGGCGCGGCGGCTGAGCCGCGCCGGGTCGATGCCAGGGGCATTGCCACCTGCCTACACTCGCGCCATGAACCGACTGAGCGAACTGCTGGGCACGCGCTGGCCCCTCATCCAGGCGCCGATGGCGGGCGTGCAGGGCGCGGCCCTGGCGCTGGCGGCGGGTGAAGCGGGCGCCCTGGGCTCCCTGCCCTGCGCCATGCTGCCGCCCGACGCGATGCAGCGCGAACTCACGCTGCTGGCCGCGAGCGGCCGCCCGTTCAACGTCAATTTCTTCTGCCACACCCCGCCCGAGCCCGACGCCGCGCGCGAGGCCGCCTGGCGCGCGGCGCTGGCGCCCTACTTCGCCGAGATCGGTGTGGACCCGGCCAGCATCCCCGCCGGTCCCGGCCGCCTGCCCTTCAGCGACGCGGCAGCGGACGCGCTGGAGCCCTTCAAGCCCCGCGTGGTGAGCTTTCACTTCGGCCTGCCCGCGCCCGATCTGCTGGCCCGTGTGAAGGCCTGGGGCTCGAAGGTGCTGAGCTCAGCCACCACGGTGGACGAGGCGATCTGGCTGGAAGCGAACGGCGCGGACGCGGTGATCGCGCAAGGCCTGGAGGCCGGCGGCCACCGCGGCCACTTCCTCAGCCACGACCTGTCGCGCCAGACCGGCACCTTCGCCCTGCTGCCGCAGGTGAAGGCCGCCGTGCGCGTGCCGGTGATCGCGGCCGGCGGCATCGCCGACGCGGCGGGCGTGCGCGCCGCCATGGCCCTGGGGGCCGACGGCGTGCAGGTGGGCACCGCCTACCTGTGCAGCACCGAGGCCACCACCAGCGCCCTGCACCGCGCCGTGCTGCAGAGCGAGGCCGCGCGCCACACGCAGCTCACCACCCTGTTCACCGGCCGGCCCGCGCGCGGCGTGCCCAACCGGGTGATGCGCGAGCTGGGGCCGCTGAATCCGCTGGCGCCCGAGTTTCCGCTGGCCACGGCCGCCATCGCGCCGCTGCGCGCGCACTGGGAGAAGCAGGGCGAGGGCGATTTCACGCCGCTGTGGTCGGGCCAGAACGCCAGCGGCTGCCGCGCGGCGGGCGCGGCCGAGATCACGCGCGGGCTGATCGAGGGGTTCGGCCCGATATAGTCCCGGCCTCATGGCCAAGGACAAGACGATCTACACCTGCGGCGAGTGCGGGGGCACCAGCCCGCGCTGGCTGGGCAAGTGCCCGCACTGCAACGCCTGGAACACGCTGGTGGAAGGCGTGGCCGAGGGCGGCGGCGCGCCGTCGAAGAACCGCTTCGCGGCGCTGGCCAAGACCAGCGAGGTGATGCCGCTCTCGCGCATCGAGGCGAAGGACGTGCAGCGCACACCGACCGGCCACGAAGAGCTGGACCGGGTGCTGGGCGGTGGCATCGTCGAGGGCGGCGTGGTGCTGATCGGCGGCGACCCGGGCATCGGCAAATCCACCCTGCTGCTGCAGGCCCTGGACAGCCTGCAGCGCGCGGGGTTTCCCTCGCTTTACGTCACCGGTGAAGAAAGCGGCGCCCAGGTGGCGTTGCGCGCGCGCCGCCTGGGCATCGAGGGCTCCGAGGTGCAGGTGCTGGCCGAGATCCAGCTCGAGAAGATCCTGGCCACCCTGGACGCAGAGAAGCCCGCCATCGCGGTGATCGACTCGATTCAAACCGTCTATTCCGAACAACTGACCAGCGCCCCGGGCTCGGTGGCGCAGGTGCGCGAGTGCGCGGCCCACCTCACGCGCGCGGCCAAGGCGTCCGGCACGGCCATCGTGCTGGTGGGCCACGTGACCAAGGAGGGCGCGCTGGCCGGCCCGCGCGTGCTGGAGCACATGGTGGACACCGTGCTCTATTTCGAGGGCGACACGCACAGCAGCTTCCGGCTGATTCGCGCGATCAAGAACCGCTTCGGCGCGGTCAACGAGATCGGCGTCTTCGCCATGACCGAGAAGGGCCTCAAGGGCGTCAGCAACCCCAGCGCGATCTTCCTGTCGCAGCACGCCCAGCCCGTGCCGGGCAGCTGCGTGATGGTGACGCTGGAGGGCACGCGCCCGCTGCTGGTGGAACTGCAGGCCCTGGTGGACAGCGGCGGGCCCAGCCCGCGCCGCCTGAGCGTGGGCCTGGAGCGCGACCGCCTGGCCATGCTGCTGGCCGTGCTGCACCGCCACGCGGGCGTGGCCTGCCTCGACCAGGACGTGTTCGTCAACGCCGTGGGCGGCGTGCGCATCAGCGAGCCGGCGGCCGACCTGGGCGTGATGCTGGCCATCACCAGCAGCCTGCGCGGCAAACCCCTGCCCAAGGGCTTCCTGGCCTTCGGCGAGGTGGGCCTGGCCGGCGAGGTGCGGCCCGCGCCGCGCGGCCAGGAGCGCCTGAAGGAGGCGGCCAAGCTGGGCTTTTCCGTGGCGGTGGTGCCCAAAGCCAACCTGCCGAAGAAGAACGACAAGGCCTTCGACGGCCTGACCGTGCACGGGGTCGAGCGCATCGAAGAGGCGCTGGAGCTGGTGCGCCGCATCGACTGACAGAGGATTTCATGGGACTTCGACGCATCGCGGCGGCCGTCATCGGCGTCGCCCTTCTCTACTGGGGTTACCGGCAGTTCGGTTGGCCCGGCGTGGCCGCGGTCGCCGGCGGCCTGGTGCTGTGGATACTCTTGCATTTCACCCGGCTGATGACGGTGATGCAGCGCGCGGCGCGGCGACCGATCGGCCACGTCGACAGTGCCGTCATGCTGAACTCGCGCCTGCACGCCGGCATGCCGCTGGTGAGCGTGATCGGCCTGGCCCGCGCGCTGGGCGAACGGGTCTCGCCCGAGGGCGAGCAGCCGGAGGTCTACCGCTGGACGGACCCGGGAGGCAGCAGCGTGCAGGCGCGTCTTGTCAACGGGAAGCTGCAGGAATGGGGACTGAAGCGTCCCGAAGCCGACGCCGCGGCCGAACGCTGAGGGCGGGCACCACCGTAAAATCGCCGGTTGACCCGAATACCCCCACACCCTCAAGGAAACCCATGAGCTCCCCCGTTCCCTCGATGTCCGACCGCGACGGCAAGATCTGGATGGATGGCCAACTCGTGGACTGGCGCGACGCCAAGATCCACGTGCTGACCCACACCCTGCACTATGGCTGCGGCGCCTTCGAGGGCGTGCGCGCCTACGACACGGTCAACGGCACGGCCATCTTCCGCCTGCAGGAACACACCGAGCGCCTGTTCAACAGCGCCAAGATCCTGCGCATGAAGATTCCCTTCACCATGGAGCAGGTGAATGAGGCGCAGAAGGAAGTGATCCGCGCCAACGGCCTCAAGAGCGGCTACATCCGACCGCTCACCTGGGTCGGCGACAAGAAGCTGGGCGTGAGCCCCAAGGGCAACACCATCCACCTGAGCGTGGCCGCCTGGGCCTGGGGCGCCTACCTGGGCGACGAAGGCCTCAAGCGCGGCATCCGCGTCAAGACCAGCAGCTACACCCGCCACCACGTCAACATCACCATGACGCAGGCCAAGGCGGTGAGCAACTACACCAACAGCATCCTGGCCAACACCGAAGCCACCGACGAGGGCTACGACGAGGCCCTGCTGCTCGACTCCTCCGGCTTCGTGAGCGAAGGTGCTGGCGAGAACATCTTCGTCATCAAGGGCGGCGTGATCTACACGCCCGACCTCTCGGCCGGCGCGCTCAACGGCATCACGCGCAACACGGTGTTCCACATCGCCAAGGACCTGGGTCTGGAGATCGTGCAGAAGCGCATCACGCGCGACGAGGTCTACATCGCCGACGAGGCCTTCTTCACCGGCACCGCCGCCGAAGTGACACCCATCCGCGAACTCGATCGCATCGAGCTGGGCAGCGGCTCGCGCGGGCCGATCACCGAGAAGATCCAGACGGCCTTCTTCGACATCGTGAACGGGCGCAACGCCAAGTACGCCCACTGGCTGACCCAGGTCTGAGCGGAGCGCAGCAATGAGCCAAGCGATCGTCGAACTCAAGGCCCGCGACCTGAACTCCCACGGCGGGGTGTTCTGCCCCAGCCCGCTCGCGGACATGAAACTCTGGAACAGCCACCCCAAGGTGTACCTGGACGTGGCGAGCACGGGCGAGGCGATGTGCCCGTATTGCGGCACGGTGTACAGGCTGGCCGCGGGCGAGCATGTGGCCCACGGCCACTGAACACGGACGAAGGCGGGCGGTGATGACCCGGCACCGCACAGGGAGACGACTCGAATGATCCTGGTCACCGGCGGCGCTGGCTTCATCGGCAGCAACTTCGTGCTGGACTGGCTCGCGCAAAGCGACGAGCCGGTGCTCAACCTCGACAAACTCACCTACGCGGGCAACCTGCGCAACCTGCAGAGCCTGGAAGGCGATGCGCGCCACGTATTCGTGCGCGGCGACATCGGCGACACGGCCCTGGTGGCGCGCCTGCTGGCCGAGCACCGGCCCCGCGCGGTCATCAACTTCGCGGCCGAGAGCCACGTGGACCGATCGATCCACGGTGCGGAAGACTTCATCCAGACCAACGTGATGGGCACCTTCCGGCTGCTGGAGGCCGTGCGCGCGCACTGGCTGGCACTGTCCGAGGCCGACCGCAACGCCTTCCGCTTCCTGCACGTGAGCACCGACGAGGTGTATGGCAGCCTGGCGCCCGAAGCCCCCGCCTTCACCGAACAGCACGCCTACGAGCCCAACAGCCCCTACAGCGCCAGCAAGGCCGCCAGCGACCACCTGGTGCGCGCCTGGCATCACACGCACGGGCTGCCGGTGCTCACCACCAACTGCAGCAACAACTACGGGCCATTCCACTTTCCCGAAAAGCTCATCCCGCTGATGATCGTCAATGCCCTGGCGGGCAAGCCGTTGCCCGTGTACGGCGACGGCCTGCAGGTGCGCGACTGGCTCTATGTCGGCGACCATTGCAGCGCCATTCGCCGTGTGCTGGAGGCCGGCCGCGTGGGCGAGACGTACAACGTGGGCGGCTGGAACGAGCAGCCCAACATCGCCATCGTGAAGACCATCTGCGCGCTGCTCGATGAACTGCGCCCGCGCGCGGAAGGCCAATCCTACGCGGCGCAGATCACGCACGTGAAGGACCGGCCGGGCCACGACCGGCGCTACGCCATCGACGCGCGCAAGATCGAAGCCGAGTTGGGCTGGCGCCCGGCCGAGACCTTCGACAGCGGCATCCGCAAGACCGTCCAGTGGTTCCTGGACCACCCGCAATGGGTGGCCGAGGCGCAGAGCGGCGCGTACCGCGAATGGGTCGACACGCAGTACCGGGGGGCCGCTTGAGGATCTTGCTGCTGGGCGCTAATGGCCAGGTGGGCTGGGAACTGCGGCGCAGCCTGGCCCCGCTGGGCGAGGTGCTGGCCTTCGACCGCGACCCGAGCGACGCGGACGCGGTGGACCTGGCCCGGGTGGACAGCCTGGGCCCACTGGTGGAGCGCGTGGCGCCCGACGCGATCGTGAATGCGGCCGCCTACACGGCTGTGGACAAGGCCGAGTCGGAGCCCGCGTTGGCGCACACCATCAACGCCGAGGCAGCTGGCGTGCTGGCCCGCGCCGCCGCTGCGCGCGGCGCATTGCTGTTGCACTACTCCACCGACTACGTGTTCGACGGCAGCGGCGACAGCCCGCGCGACGAAGACGCCGCCACCGCACCGCTCAGTGTGTATGGCCGCACCAAGCTCGCGGGCGAGCAGGCCGTGCGCGAGAGCGGCGCGCGCCACCTGATCCTGCGCACGAGCTGGGTGTATGCGGCACGCGGCGCCAACTTCCCGCGCACCATGCTGCGCCTGGCACAGGAACGAGAGCAACTGCGCGTGGTGGCCGACCAGGTGGGCGCCCCCACCGGCGCGGAACTGCTGGCCGACGTCAGCGCGCACGCGCTTCGCTCCCTGAGCGCGCGGCCCGAACGGGCTGGTACCTACCATGTGGCAGCGGCCGGCGAGACCAGTTGGCATGGCTTGGCGCGTTTCGTCATCGACGAGGCGCGTTCGCTGCGGCCCGACATGGCATGGAAAGCGCAGACCGTCGAGGCCATCGCCACCAGTGACTACCCGACGCCGGCCCGACGCCCGCTCAACTCGCGACTGGACACCAGGCGCCTGCGTGAAGCTTTCGATCTGCGCCTGCCGGCCTGGGACAGTGGCGTGCGGCGTATGCTCACGGAGTACCTGGGGACACCATGAGCAGCAGCACGCAACGCAAGGGCATCATCCTCGCCGGCGGTTCGGGCACGCGCCTGCACCCGGCCACGCTGGCCATCAGCAAGCAACTGCTGCCGGTGTACGACAAACCCATGATCTATTACCCGCTGAGCACGCTGATGCTGGCGGGCATCCGCGAGGTGCTGGTCATCAGCACACCGCAGGACACGCCGCGCTTTCAGCAACTGCTGGGCGACGGCAGCGCCTGGGGCATGAACCTGCAGTATGCGGTGCAGCCCAGCCCGGACGGACTGGCGCAGGCCTTCATCATTGGCGCCGACTTTTTGGGCGACAGCCCAAGCGCACTGGTGCTGGGGGACAACATCTACTACGGACACGACTTTGCCAGCCTGCTGCGCGGGGCGGACGCGCAGGCCAGTGGTGCGACCGTGTTCGCGTACCACGTGACCGATCCGGAACGCTATGGCGTGGTGGCCTTCGACGACCAGGGCAAGGCCTTGAGCATCGAGGAGAAGCC
>NZ_DATIGV010000066.1:0-4398 GCF_035481345.1 Hydrogenophaga sp.
GGGCAGGCCCTTGGGCGCCGCCACGGCCTGCCAGGAGTAGACGTTGGCGTCCTTGATGCCGAGTTCGTCGAGCGTGGGCACGTCGGGCAGCAGGGCGGAGCGCTGCGCGCTGGTGATGGACAGCGCGCGCAGCTTGCCGGCCTTGATCTGCGGCATGGCGGTGTTGATGTTCATGAAGGACGAATCGACCTGGTTGCCCAGCAGGTCGGTCATCACGGGGCCGCCGCCCTTGTAGGGCACGTGCACGCCGCTGGTGCCGGTCTGCTGCCAGTAGAGCTCGGCGGTGAGGTGGTCGCTGCTGCCGTTGCCGGAGGAGGCGAAGGTCATCTTGCCGGGGTTGGCCTTCTGGAAGGCCAACACGTCGGCCATGCTCTTGTGCGGCGAGGCGGCGGGCACCACGAGCACGTTGGGCGCCTGCACGGCGACGGTGATGTAGTCGAAGTCCTTGGTCGCGTCGTAGGTCACCTTGGTGAGGTGCGGCGCGATGACGTAGGGGCCGAGGGAGGAGACGAAGAGGGTGTGGCCGTCGGGTGCGGCGCGGGTGACGAGCGTGGCGCCGATGGTGCCGGTGGCGCCGGGCTTGTTGTCGATGACGAAGGTGCCCCCGAATTTTTCCTGCAGCTTGGGCTGCAGGGTGCGGGCGATCATGTCGGTGGAGCCGCCGGGCGGGAACGGGACCACGATGGTGACGGTCTTGTCGGGCCAGGCCATGGCCGTGGTGAGGGTCATGGTCGCGCCCAGCGCGAACAGCATCTTTTTCATGTGGCTTGTCTCCTGTTGGGTGGGAATGGGGTCTCCATTTGGTACCGGTACCAAGTGAATCCGGTGGGCATGGTACCGGTACCAAATTCCTTCGTCAACGGGGGTTTGTCGGAACCCGCGCTCGAGCCATACCCCCGGGCGGCATGGTCCTTTTGCTGCGATGAAGATGCGCGTCTTTCGGCCCTTGCTCCCGTTGACTGGCTTTTTCGTATCTACGAAAATTCATGCGCATCACCTACGATCCAGGCAAACGCCAGCGTGCATTGACCGAGCGGGGCCTGGATTTCGAGGATGCCGCCACCGTGTTCGACGGGCACACCTTTGAGGTGGAGGATGTGCGCAAGGACTATGCATGCGAAAGGCCAATGCCCGTGAGCAAGAACGTCTCGCCCCGTACCTTGGGTTCGGATCTGAAGCGAAGTGACGCGCATCGCATTCGGCCGCGGGAGTACCAGGAACTGCCTGAACTCACGGACGACATGCTGGAGCGCGGTGTGGTGCGCAAGGCCGGCCGTCCGCGATCCGAGCAGCCCAAGCAACTGATCAGCCTGCGCTTGCCGCCCGACGTCATAGAGCGATGGCGCGCCACGGGCCCGGGTTGGCAGACGCGCATGGCCGAGCGACTGGCACGTGTGCCATTGCCCGGCGAGAAATCGCGCCGATGACAGGACCAGCCGGGGCAAGCGGAACGACCACCGCGGCCCCGGAGAAACCCTCTCAGGAAGTCTCGCGCTCCACGATCGAAAATCCCACGTCGATCACCGAAGGCGACACCTCGCGCCCCTCGGCCCGGTCGATCAGGCAGCGCGCCGCCAGCCGTCCCATCTCTGCGCCGTTGATGCGCACCGTGCTCAAGGCCGGCGCCATGTCCGCCGCGAAGGACACGTCGCCGAAGCCCACCAGCGCCAGATCGTCGGGCACGGCGATGCCGCGCACGCGCGCTTCGGTGGCCACGCCCAGCGCCAGCAGGTCGGAGCTGCAGAAAATGGCGTCCACGTCGGCCTGTTGTGTCAGCAGGCGGCCCAGCGCGTCGCGCCCGCTGCGCAGCGAGCGTGAGGCGCCGACGTTCACTGTCGCTACCTCGCTCAGGCCGGCGCGGCGCACCACCTCGGCAAACGCGGTGGCGCGTCGCTGCGCGCGTTCGTCCTCGGCGCGGATCAGCGCCAGCTTGCGCCGCCCTTTGCCGATCAGGAAACGCGCCACCTCGGCCCCGATGTCCGCGTGCGAGAAGCCCACCAGCATGTCGATCGGCGTGGGCGTGAGGTCCCAGGTCTCCACCACCGCAATGCCCGAGGCCAGCAGCCGTGTGCGCCCCTGGCTGGGGCGCAGGATGCCGGTGAGGAAGATGCCGTCGGGCCGGCGGCCCACGATGGCTTCCAGCAGCGCCTCCTCGCGCTCGGCCGAGTAGTCGGACTGGCCCAGCATCAACTGGTAGCCGGCGTCGAACAGGGTCTCGTTCAGCGCCTCGATGGTGGGCATGAACACCGACATCACCGTGCTCGGCACCACCGCCGCAATGAGCCGGCTGCGCGAGGACGCCAGGCCGCCGGCCATGCGGTTGGGCACGTAGCCGGTCTTCTGGATCACCTCCAGCACCTTCTGCCGCACGTCGGGCGAGACCTGCGCGGGCGTGTTCAGCACGCGCGAGACGGTGATGGGCGCGACGCCCGCGAGGCGGGCCACGTCGCGCACGGTGATGGCCCCGCTGCCGCGTCGGGAACGCCGGGAGTTGTCGGATTCTTTCATGTGCGGCGTAGAATGGTACCGGTACCAAGCGCTTGACGTAAGGCCTCCGGCACCGGGTCCGGATCGTCGCGAGCGCGCCGAATCATAGGAGACGCCAATGTCCGAGACCCTGGCGAGCCGCGCGGCCGTGGCGCCGCCGACCTCCCCGTTGACGATCCGCATGCACGCCGACGACAACGTGGCGATCGTGGCCAACGACGGCGGCCTGCCGCCCGGCACGGAACTGCCTGGTGGCCTTGTGCTGCGCGACAAGGTGCCGCAGGGCCACAAGCTGGCGCTGGTGGACCTGCCGCAGGGCGCGGCCGTGCTGCGCTACGGCGTGCCCATCGGCTACGCGCTCAATGACATCCCCGCCGGCAGCTGGGTGCACGAGCGCCTGTTGAAGATGCCCGAGGCGCGCGGCCTGGACGACCTGCCCATGGCCACGCGCGGTGCCGAGCCGCTGGCGTCGCTGGACGGCTTCACCTTCGAGGGCTACCGCAACCCCGACGGGTCGGTGGGCACGCGCAACATCCTGGCCATCACACAGACCGTGCAGTGCGTGGCCGGTGTCACCGACTTCGCGGTGCAGCGCATCAAGGCCGAGCTGCTGCCGAAGTACCCGAACGTGGACGACGTGGTGGCACTGGAACACGGCTACGGCTGCGGCGTGGCCATCGACGCGCCCGACGCGGTGATCCCCATCCGCACGCTGCGCCACATCAGCCAGAACCCCAACTTCGGTGGCGAGGTGATGGTGGTGAGCCTGGGCTGCGAGAAGCTGCAGCCGGAGCGGCTGCTGCCGCCGGGCAGCATCCCGATCAGCGACGCGCGCGGTGCCGATGAAGAAGAAGGCCTGGACGTGGTCTGTCTTCAAGATGAAGCCCACGTCGGCTTCATGTCGATGGTCGATTCCATCCTGCGCCAGGCCGAGCAGCACCTGAAGCGCCTGAACGCCCGCCGCCGCGAGACCGTGCCCGCCAGCGAGCTGGTGGTGGGCGTGCAGTGCGGCGGCAGCGACGCGTTCAGCGGCGTGACCGCCAACCCGGCCGTGGGCTTCTGCACCGACCTGCTGGTGCGCGCCGGCGCGAGCGTGATGTTCTCCGAGACCACCGAGGTGCGCGACGGCATCGCGCAACTGACGGCGCGCGCCACCACGCCCGAGGTGGCGCAGGCCATGGTGCGCGAGATGGCCTGGTACGACGAGTACCTGAAGCGCGGCAGCGTGGACCGCAGCGCCAACACCACGCCGGGCAACAAGAAGGGCGGGCTGTCCAACATCGTCGAGAAGGCCATGGGCTCGATCGTGAAATCGGGCAGCGCGCCGATCGGGCACGTGCTGTCACCGGGCGAGAAGCTGCGCACCAAGGGCCTGACCTACGCGGCCACGCCCGCGAGCGATTTCATCTGCGGCACGCTGCAACTGGCGGCCGGCATGAACCTGCACGTGTTCACCACCGGCCGGGGCACGCCCTACGGCCTGGCGGCCGTGCCGGTGATCAAGGTGGCCACGCGCAGCGATCTGGCGCGGCGCTGGCACGACCTGATGGACATCAACGCCGGCACCATCGCCGACGGGCAGGCCACGATCGAGGACGTGGGCTGGGAGTTGTTCCGCTTCATGCTCGACGTGGCCAGCGGTCGCCAGAAGACCTGGGCCGAGCGCTGGAAGCTGCACAACCAGCTGGTGCTGTTCAACCCCGCGCCGGTGACCTGAGGGGGTTGGCCCGGCGCAGGGCGAGAAGGCGCTCAACCGGCCGGGCGCATCGGCGTCGTGGGTGGCTGCACCGGGGCCGGCGACGGCATGGGGCTTGGCGGCGTGGTGATGGGCGGCACCGGCGTGGGTTGCATCGTGGGCGGCGGCGCCATTGGCGGAGGCGAGCTCACGGGGGGCGGGGAGCTCACCGGCGG
>NZ_DATIGV010000067.1:0-2416 GCF_035481345.1 Hydrogenophaga sp.
CGCCGGCTTCGCCGACGACGCCTCGCGCGCGCCGCCGCAGATGCACCACGCCATGCGCTGGCTGCTGCGCCACGCGCCCACCGCGCCGCGCGTGGTCATCGTGCACGGCGACTACCGCGTGGGCAACTTCCTGCAGCAGGACGGCCGCATCACCGCCGTGCTCGACTGGGAGCTGGTGCACGCCGGCGACCCGCACGAGGACCTGGCCTGGGCCGCGCTGCGCGTGTTCTCGGGCGGCACCGGCCGCGTGGGCGGCATCATGGCCCGAGAGGCCTTCACCGAGCGCTACGCGCGCCAGGCCGGCTTCACGCCCGACCCGCTGGCCTGGCGGTACTACGAGGTGCTGGGCCTGTACAAGAGCGCGTCCATGCTGCTGAGTGCCTCGCAGCGCGTGGAGAGCGGCCGCGCGCAGGACGTGCGCATGGCGTCCATGGGCTTTCAGGTCGCGTCCACCCTGCTCGAACTCAATCGCCTGATGGCCGAAGCCGCCAACGAGGCGCGCGGCGTGGAAGTGACACCATGAAGACGGACCTGCCCCGATTGATCGAGGCCCTGCGCCGCACGCTCAACGACGCCGTGGCGCCCGAGCTCAGCAGCGACTTCGCGCGCGGCCAGCTCGCCGCGGTGCACGACATCCTCGGCAAGCTCGCCGGCATGACCGTGTGGGACCCGAGCGCCTTGCAGGCCCAGGCCCGCGCGCTGATCGATGGCAACCAGCGCTTCGCCGAACGCGCCGCGCGCGTGGGCGTGGCGCTGCCGGCGGGTGGCGAGGCCGCCGACCTGGACGCCGCGCAGGCGCGCACGCGCGCGCTCACCGACTGGCTCGACGAACACGGCCCCTCGCTGCCGCCCGATCTGGCCGCCGAGCTCGACGCCATCCTGCGCCAGGCCCTGCGCGAGCAACTGCGCGTGGAACGACAGCGCATCCCCCTCACCGACTTCAGCGCCATGACGGCCGCTGCCCCCAAGGACTGATCTTCATGCTGACCCCACAGGACGACCTGCCCGGCCACCAGACGCCCGGCACCTTCGCGCAGGCCGGCAACGGCGATCCGCGCTTCACCGAGCGCTGGTGGTACACCGCGCACCCCATCGACGGCCGGCCGCTGCTGCTGGACATCGGCTTCGGCTACTACCCCAACCGCGGTGTGATGGACGCCTTCGCGGGCGTGACCGTGGGTCGCACGCAATACAACTTTCGCGCCTCGCGCCAGCTCGGCGCGAACCCGCTGGACTTGACCGTCGGACCGCTGCATCTGGACATATCGCCCGCACAAGGCGTGCACCGCCTTCGCTTGAAGGACAACGCCTCGGGCCTGTCCTTCGAACTTCGGTTCGAGGCCTGCCTGCCCGCCGCGCAGGAGAAGCAGAGCCGGCGCGAGCGCGACGGCGTGGTGGAAGAAGACCTCGCGCGTGTCACGCAGTTCGGCCGCTGGCGCGGGTGGCTGCAAGTCCATGGCGAGCGGCATGCGCTGGAGCCCGAGACCTGGTGGGGCCAGCGCGACCGTTCCTGGGGCGTGCGTTCCGAGATGCGCACCGACTGGGCCGCGCCGCCCATGCAGACCCACAAGAAATTCTTCTGGACCTGGAGCATGCTGCAGACCGAGTCCATGGGCGTGTGCCTGTTCCTGAAGGAGCGCGAGCCAGGCAAACCCTTCTACCTGTCCGGCGCGGAGTTCCAGCGCCAGCCCGACGGCGCGGTGACGCAGCGCGAGATCACCGGCGTCGAGCACGAGCTGCAGTGGGCCGACGACCCCCTGGGCCAGACCCTGGCGGGCGGTGAGCTGCGCCTGAGCTTCGACCACGGCGCGCCGCGCGTGCTGCGGCTGGAGCCGCTGCCCACGCGCTTCTACCTCAAGGGTGGTCTCTACGGCGGCTTCGGCGGCTGGAACCACGGCGACGACAAGGGCGCCTACGCCGAGGGGCACGACGCCTGGAACCTGGACGATGCGCTCACGCGCGAGCGCGCCCGCACGCTGGGCGACCACGTGCTGCGCGTGCACACCGGTGGCGAGAGTGGCATCGGCATCAGCGAATACGGCGTGGCCGCGGGGTACCCGAAGTACCCTGGGCCGCAGAAGCACCCGGCGCTATAAAGTCGAGAGCAGGAGACAGGAACATGCAGTTGACTCAGGCGCTCACGCGGGCGGTGCAGACGCGCCACCGCTTTCCCGCGACCATCTACCAGAACCGGCAACGCAGCTGGCACGAAGTGGGCGAGCGCGTGCCGCGCCTGGCCGCCGGCCTGCGCGCCCTGGGCCTTCGGCCCGGTGAGCGCCTGGCGGTGCTGGCCTTCAACAGCGACAACTACATCGAGCTCTTCTTCGCCGCCGCCTGGGCGAACCTGGTCATCGTGCCGCTGAACACGCGCTGGGCCATCCCCGAGAACGTCTACAGCCTGAAGGACGCCGGCTGC
>NZ_DATIGV010000068.1:0-14135 GCF_035481345.1 Hydrogenophaga sp.
CTGGTGGCGCCGGAGGCACTGCTCGCGCAGCGCCTGCTGGCTGGGGTGCTGAGCGCGTTCCAGTTCATCGCGGGCGGCCTGCTCGCGGCGCGCCTGGCCGCGCGCGACACGGCGCGCGGCAGCCTGCTGCTGGGCCTGTACTACGGCGGCGCGGGCCTGGGCATCGTGGCCTCGGCACTGGCGGTGCCCCTGCTGTTGCACATGGCCGCCGCCCAGGCACATGCCTGGGCCTGGGCGTGGTGGGGGCTGGCGCTGCTGTGCGCGCTGGCCTCGGCCTTCATGGCCTGGCCGATGCGGGTGCTCGACGATTCGCCGGCACCCGTGGGCGAGGTGGTGGGCGCATCGCTCGCTCGTTCGTCGGCGAGTCCGCGCGACATGGGTTGGTTGCTGATGGGCTATGGCCTGTTCGGCGCGGGCTACATCGGTTACATGACCTTCTCGGTCGCGCTGTTGCGTGAGCAGGGCCTGTCGGCGCTGGGGATCACGACCTACTTCACCTTGCTGGGCGTGGCGGTGGTGGTGGCGCCGCGCGTGTGGGCCGGCCTGCTGGACCGCGAACGCGGCGGTGGGGCCTTCGCGCGCCTGAACGCCCTGTTGGCGGTGGCCGCCCTGTTGCCGGTGCTGGCCGGCGGCTGGGCGGTGGCGCTGGTCTCGGGCCTGCTGTTCGGCGTTGGGTTTCTCTCGGTGGTGGCCTCGACCACGGCCTTCGTGCGCCACAACCTGCCGCCGGCCTTGTGGGCGCGGGGCATCAGCCGCTTCACCATCTGTTTCGCGGTGGGGCACATCGTCGGCCCGATGCTCACGGGGCTGATCAGCGACGGCCCGGGCGGTTTGGCGCGCGGCCTGGTGTTCTCGGCCGCGGCGCTGGCGCTGGGGGCCGGGTTCGCGTGGCGCCAGCGCCCGCTGTGAGGGCGTGGCGGCGCCTCGAACGGCAGGGCGTCTGGCTGCCGTTGCGCAAAGCCCTGGGCACAATTTCGGCATGCGCCGATCCGCCCGACTCAGCCTGTGGTTCCTGCTGCCCGTGCTCTTGCTGGCGGGCCTGTTGCTGGCCTTGCAGCACTGGGTGACGAGCGAGGACTTTCGCGATCGCCTGGCCGCCGAGGCGAGCGAGTTGCTGGGTGCGCCGGTGCGCGCACAGGCCATCGGCTTGGCGCTGTGGCCGGTGCCGGGGGTGGCGGTGGATGGCCTGAGCGTGCAGGCGCGAACGCCGCTGTCGCTGCAACGGGTGGAACTGCGGCCGCGCTGGTCGGCTCTGCTGGCCGGGCAACTGCGCGTGCAGACCCTGGTGGTGCGCCAGGCGGTGCTGCCCGAGGCCACCATCGCGCTGCTGGGGGCGCGCATCGGCGCCGCGAAGACCAAGGCACCGCCGGAGAACGCCGACGAAGCGATCGATTTTTCTCTGCTGCCGCGCGAACTGGTGCTCGACGAGGTGAGCTGGCTGGCGGCCGATGGCGCGCGCACCACCGTGAACGCCGATCTGCGCTTCGCCGAGGACGGCTGGCCGACCAAGGCCGAACTGGCCGTGGTGGGTGGTGCGCTGCGCGGCACCACGGCCACGCTGCGGCGCGAGGGCGAGGCCACGGCCTGGGCGCTGGACGCGCGCGTGGGCGGCGGCCGGGTGCGCGGGCCTGTCGCGGTGCAGCTGCCCGAGCCTGGCGCGAAGGAGCGGCGCGTGGTGCTCGAAGGCTCGCTTCGCACCGACAACGTGGAGGTGTCTGCCCTGACGGCGCCGAGCAAGCCGCTCACGGGGCGCCTGCAGGCCGAGACCACGCTGGGCGCGCGCTTTCCCGAGCGCGTGAGCGCGGACGCGCTGGTGAACGCCTTGCGCAGCGACACGCGCTTCACCGTCACCGGCGCCACGCTGCACGGCCTGGACCTGGCGCGGGCGGTGAGCACCGTGGGCCTGTCCAGCGGCGGAGTTACCCAGCTCGACACACTGGCGGGCCAGGTGGCGACGCGGGGCAAGGCCATCCAGCTGTCGAACCTGGTGGCGAGTTCGGGCCTGCTGACGGCCACGGGCGAGGTGGCGATTTCGCCGAGCCGCGCGCTGTCGGGTCGCGTGCGCGTGGACGTGACACGTGGCGCCACGGCCGGCGTGGTGGGCGTGCCGCTGGCGGTGGGCGGCACGCTGGACGACCCCGAGGTGACGCTCACGCGCGCGGCGCTGCTGGGCGCGGCCATCGGCACGGCGGTGATGCCCGGCGTGGGCACCGGGGCGGGGGCCAACCTCGGCGACCGCCTGGGTGAGGGCCTCCAGGATCTGTTCGGCGGGAAGCGGTAGACACTGCGCGGCGCCGCGCCGCTCGGGGCTGTGGGTCAGTGTCCCGCTTCGGGATCCAGCTCGTACTTGGCGACTTCCACGCCCAGCAGTTCGTCGAGTTCGTGCAGGAAACGCTGGCCTTGCCGTGCGGATGCGGCGGCGCTCGCACCGGGCACGATGACGTGTCCCAGCACCGAGACATTGCCTTCGAAGCGCCGCAGCGCTTGGCCGGGTGCGAGGTTCAAGGTGCAGAAGCCGATGCCGTGTCGCTGCAGCAGCGCGTCCAGCCGGGCCTGGGTGAACGCGCCGGACACGGTGCCCGCCTCGCGCGCGCCGATGAGCACGACGGTAGCCGCGCCCTGGATGGCGGCCTGGTCGGGCGTGATGTCCTCGCCCAGGTGCAGGCGCACCAGCCAGCGGAACGCGTCCTGGCCCGAGACCGATTCGTAGGCCTGTGGCCCCACGCCGCCCATCATGCGGCCGTTGATCTCGACCAGGCAGGGCCCGTCCTCCCCCAGGATCACCTCCACGTGGTACAGGCCGAAGCGCAGATCGACGGCGCGGAACACCTCGCGCACATACGCTTCCAGGGCCACCAGGCGTTCGGCGCTCAACCCCGAGGGCATGCAGTAGCCCATTTCCAGCAGCTCGTTGTGGCGCGAGCGGTAGCGCGTGGTGGTGGCGTAGATGCGCACGTCGCCGTCGACCACGACGACCTCGACGGAATGCAGCGAGCCGCTGATGTAGGCCTCGAGGATGTACTCGCGGTTGACGATGTGGTTGATCATGGGGTCGCTTTGGCGCCGCGCGTCTTGCAGCGTGGCGACGAAGCGCTGGAAATCGCTCTCGGTGCGGCACACCGCCGAGAACTGCTTGCCGAATCCGCGCGTGGGCTTGACCACCAGGGGCGCGCACAGGCGCGGCGCGCGCCCGCTCAACAACTGGTTTTCGCTCATCACCTCGAAGTCGGGCGAGCGCAGGCCCGCGTGCGACAGCGCGGTGCGGCATCGGTCCTTGAAGACGGCGTTCTCCAGGGCGTTGGCGCCCGGCGTGAGGACGCCGATGGCCTCGGCCGCCCGGGCCACGGGCAGGATGGCGGCCTCGGAGGTGGTGATCACAGCGTCCAGGCGGCCATGGCGTTCGCCGAGTTCGCGCAGCGCGGCAAGGAGTCCGTCGCCACCCAGGGAGGGAATGCGCAGGTGCTCGTGCAGGTGGCTCAGGTGCGGTCGCAGGCGCGTCGCGTTGGCGCTGGAGATGGCGAGGAAGGAGCTGTCGCGCGGCTCGATGAAGCTGACACGGCACCCCAGTTCGCGCGCCGTGCGAAAGGCGCTCAGGCCGGCGAGGGTGGAGTCGACGAAGGCGATGTGGGGAGCGCTCATGGTTCGGGCAGCGTGGGACGGACGGAGGCAGGCGTGGCGACGCGGCGTGCCAGCCACCGCAGCAGCGCCTGGCCGAGGAAGTAGCCCAGCGCCAGGCACAGAGCCGTGCCGCTGAGGCCGATGGGCCCGATGAGCAGGGCGCCGACGCCTCCAGTGAGCATCAGGCCCGCATACACGAGCGCGTATTGCAGCGTGGCCACGAGCGGCATGTCGGCCGGGGGCGTGGCAAGCACGATGTCGCCCTGCAGGCGAAAGAAGGCCAGTTCGAAGCAGAAGAAGAAGACGAAGTAGCTGGCGAAGCTGGCGGCGACGCCGGGCAGTTCGCAAGCCGCGAGCATGGCGATGGCGCAAACGGGGGTGACCACCGCCAGGCCGGGTGCGCGCTGGTGGCGGCAGAGCGCGCTGTAGGCCAGCGCGCCCGACACGGCTGCGAGGCTGGCGATGATCTGCAGCACGCCAAGGTGGAAGGTGCCGGGCAGCCCTAGGTGGTGAGCGGGTAGCGCCACGCGGGAGAGGTTGTAGAAGCCCTGGAAGCAGGCGCCCAGCAGCACGAAGCCCAGCAGGCTGTCGCGCAGTGCGGGCGTGCGACGCAGCAGCGCCACGGCGTGGGCCAGGCTGGCCGCGGTGCGCTCGGCGTCGGCGGCATCGGGCACCGGGCGCGGCAGCCGCAGCGCGCAGGTGGCCGCCAGACCCATGAGCACCGTGGTGGCGATGGCCGCGCCCGCGAGGGTGAGCCGGCCCGGAAAGAAGGCGAGCATGGCACCGGCCAGGGCGCCCGCGACGAACTGTGCGGTGAGCGTGAGCGGCACGGTGTGCCGCACGTCTTGTGCGCTGAAGTAGCGCTTGATGGCCACGATGCGGGCCACGCGCTGCAAGGCGTCCAGCGCGCCCACCACGGCCGCGCCGAGCAGCACGCTCACCGTGCCGAGGTCGGTGGCGAGGAACAGGACGGCGCAGCAGCACGCGCCCGCCGCGTTGGCTGCGAACAGCAGCTTGCGTGGACCCACGCGCGCCGCCACCTGGTTGAGCTGGAAGGCCAGCAGCACCGGCATCACCAGGGGCGCGACGAGCACGAGTTCGGACACCAGCAGGCTGCCCAGCGCATGGTACGCGTGCTGGGCGAGGTAGAGGTAGACGAACATGCTCGCCGAGATGGCGGACAGGTTGATGGCCCACAGCAGCGCCGTCAGGCGCCGGGCACTCACCGCAAGGCCCTCCTCATGCGGGCACGGGCTCGTGGTTCAGCGCGCCCAGCCGGCGCTCGAACTCCTCGCCGTAGCGGCGCCGTTCCCAGGCGTTGAACGAGACGATCAGGATGTCGCGATGCCCCGGCCCCAGGCCAGCGGGCAGGATGTCGGTGGCGTGGTGCCACATCTTGTCGTCGGCCATGACGATGGCTTCCTGCGGTTGCAGCACGTCTTCGAAGAAGCAGGGGCCGCCGCCCGTGGGCATGAGCTGGCTCACGCCGCCGGTGATGTTGTGGCGGGAGAAGATGGCGTTCATGACGAAGTCATGGCCGTCGCGGTGCGGGCCTTCGGGCACGGCGATGCCCTTGATGTCGCGTGAGGTGATCACGCGCACTTGGTGCACGTTGATCTGGTAGAGCTGCTCCTGGTCGAGCCAGGCGGCGCGGGCGCCCGCCGCCACCTGGGGCGTGGGGTCGAAGCGGATGGGCTCGAACTCGCGGCGCACGCCGCCCACCACGCCGTTGTACTGGCGGGACTGGATGAAGGGCCGGTGCGGCAGACGTTCCGTGCGCCAGTCGTCGCCTTCGTACCAGAGGCGGAACTGCGAGAAGCGACGGTAGCGCTGGGAGCCGCCGGTGTAGGGGTCCAAGGGTAGCGTGTCGAACTCGCGCATGGCGTCGTCGGACAGCGGTGGAACGGTGAAGCGGGCGTAGGGGCGGATGGGGTCGGGCATGGGACTGGTTTCGAAATGGGTACGTGGTGGGTACGTGATGAAGTGAGATCAGGCGGCGGCGGGTTCGGGTTCGGCGACGCAGGCCCGCAGGGCTTCGCCGATGCGCCGCACGGCGGTGTCGATGTCGGCGTCGCTGATCGTGAGTGCCGGCAGCAGGCGCATCACGGCACCGTGGCGCCCGCCGGTTTCCACGATGACGCCTTGGTGGAAACAGGCGCGCTTGAGGCGGCGGGCCAGGGCACCGTCGAGCGTGCCGTCCCGTGCGTTCACGATTTCCAGGCCCAGCATGAGGCCGCGGCCGCGGATGTCGCCGAGGCAGGGGAAGGTGTCGGCGAGTTCACGCAGGCCCTGGCGCAGCCGCTCGCCGCTGGCGGCAGCGCGCGCAGGCAGGTCGTGGTTGCGCAGGAAGCGCATCGTGGCCGCGCCAGCGGCCAGCGCGATCTGGTTGCCGCGGAAGGTGCCGGCGTGTGCGCCGGGCAACCAGGCGTCGTGGCGCTGGTGGTAGGCGAGCACCGCGAGCGGGAAGCCCCCACCCAGGGCCTTGGACAGCACGATCGCATCGGGCACGATGCCCGCGATCTCGTGCGCGAACATCTGGCCGCTGCGGCCGAAGCCGGTCTGCACCTCGTCGATGACCAGAGGGATGTTGTGGCGGGCGGTGATCTCGCGCAGGCCGCGCAGCCAGCGGGCCGATGCGGGGATGCAGCCGCCTTCGCCCTGGATGGCCTCGACCATGACCAGCGCGGGCGGCGTGATGCCGCTTTCCGGGTCGCCGAGGGCGCGGTCAAGGTAGCGCAGGCCCAGGGTTTCGCCTTCTTCACCGCCGACGCCGAAGGGGCAATGCCGCGCGTGGGGGAAGGGGAACGGGAAGAAATGCGCATCGGCGCTTGCGTGCGGCACGGGTGTCTTGGGGCCCAGGTTGCCCATGAGTCCCATGGCACCGGCCGTCATGCCGTGGTACGCGCCGTGGAAGGCGATGACCGCGTGGCGCCCGGTGGCTGTCTTGAAGAGCTTGAGCGCGGCCTCGACGGCGTCGGCGCCGGTAGGGCCGCAGAATTGCAGGCGGCAGTCGCGCGCGAAGGCGGAGGGCAGGGTGCGCAGGAGCTGCTCGACGAACGCGAGCTTGGTGGGCGTGGCGAGGTCCAGACCCTGCTGAAGGTGGCCGGCGCCGAGAAACTCACCCACCGCGGCCATGACGTAGGGGTGGTTGTGGCCCAGCGGCAGAGCGCCCGCGCAGGCCAGCAGGTCGATGTAGTCGCGGCCTTCGCTGTCCCAGACGGTGGAGAGCGAACCCCGCGTGAAGAGGCGGTCGAAGGTGCGCGCGTAGGTGCGGGCGCTGGACTCGCGCTCGGCGATGAGCTTCAAACCCTTGCTGCAGGCCGTGGCGGAGGGGGTCATGGCGGGCGGTGATCGGTGCTGGCGGGGTCGCATTCGAGCACCCGGGCCGGGCACCGCCTACTACCCGATCGGGCAGTGGCGCGGCCCGCGCCCGGCCCTTGCCCGCGCTCAGTGCAGCAGGCCCATCAGCACGGCCTTGACCACCGCCGCCGTCTTGTTGGCCACGCCCAGCTTGTGGGTGGCGTTCTTGATGTGGAACTTGATGGTGTTCTCGGAGACGGTGAGGATCTGAGCCACCTCGGTGGAGGTCTTGCCGACGGCGGTCCAGCGCAGCACCTCGCGCTCGCGTTCGGTGAGGGCCTCGCTGCGGGCGGGCCGCTCGATGCGCAGCATGGCGTCGTGAATGGCCTTGCTGACCAGGGACAGCAGGGGCTCGACGTGCTGCAGTTCGCCGTCGTCGGGCGGCGGCCCGTCGCGGGTGAGACTGAAGATGCCGCGCACGCCGAGGGCGCGGGGGGAGGACGCGCCCTGAGCCCAGCCCGCGCCGTTGGCGCAGGCCTGCCACACGAAGGGCAGGTTGGAGAACCGGCAGTGCGCGATGGCTGGATCGGCGTCGGCGCGGCTGAGGTCGTGCGGGGGCGGCGAGATCAGGTGGTTGTGCAGGGTGAGCACCACCGCCCGCGAGTTCAGCAGCCAGGTGCTTTGCAGATAGCAGAAGCGCTCGAAGCCGAGCGCTCGCGCGGCGTCGCTGGCGATCGACGTCAGTTCCTGTCGGTTCGTTGCGGTCTGTGCCCGGCCGAGCCAGTGCCTGTGCCATGCGTCCATGCGCTCGTCCCCACCCTGTTGCTTCGGGGGCGCAGTCTCGCGCAAGACGCGCGAGCAATCATGACGAAGGTGTGATCACATGGCGCGCGGCGCCTGCGCTGAAGTGGGATGGATGCGCTGGATGGGCGCGGCGGCCACGGCCTCGCGCGCGAGTTCGCGTGCGCGGTCCATCAGGGCGCGCGCGTCCCAGTCCACAGGCCAGCCCTGCCACAGGCGCAGGCGGCCCTGCACCAGCACGGCCTCGATCTGGCCGCGGTGCGCCAGGCGCACCAGCTCCCAGCCCAGGTCCCAGGAGGGCGTCAGTTCGGGCACGTCGAGGTCGATGAGCAGGGCGTCGGCCGCCAGGCCCGGGGCGATGCGCCCGGTGATGCGCCCGAGACCCGCCGCGTCGGCGCCCGCGCCGGTGGCCATGGCGAGCCAGGTCCAGCCGGCGCCGGTGGAGAAGTCCCCCACGTCCATGCCGTTCGTGAGGCGCTGCGCGGTCTCGGCGGCGTCCATCAGGCGAAAGCCATCGCTGCGGGTGCCGTCGGTGCCCAGGCCCAGGCGGATGCCCAGGCCGTGCATCAGCAGCGCGGGCGCCACGGCGTTGCCCTTCCAGCTGCTGGCCACGGGGTTGTAGCTCACGGCCGCGCCGCTGTCGCGCAGCAGGGCCAGCTCGTGCGGGGTGACCATGGTGGCGTGAGCGGCCAGCAGCTCGGGGCCGAGGGCGCGCGCGTGGTGCAGCACCTCCAGCGGACGCCGGCCGCGCGCGATGAGCGAGCGTTCGATGGAGGCCAGGTGCTCGTTGAGGTGCACCTGGAACACGGCGCCGGCCTCGCGGCACAGCGCGGCCACGCGCGCGAGCATGGCATCGCTGGCGGCCTCGGGGATGGAGATGGCCAGCGAGGGATGGAGCAGGTCCCCGGTGTGGTGGGCGCTCAGGTGGCGCTCGGCCTCGCGCACGATGTTCGCGGCAGCGGCCTCGTCCAGGCCGGCGTCGTTGCAGGTGCGCGCGAGCACGCAGCGGATGCCGCTTTCCTGCACGGCGGCCTCCAGCGCCTGCAGGCCCAGTTCGGATCGCGTGCCGGCGTCGCACACGGTGGTGAAGCCCCCGCGCAGCGCCTCCAGCGCGGCCAGGCGGGCCGAAACGTGCAGGGCCTCTTCGTTGAGGTGTTGCTCCAGCGGCACCCAGATGCGGCGAAAGATCTCGGACGGTTCACCGAAGGCCAGGGCCTTGCCGAAGGACTGCGTGAGGTGGTGGTGGGTGTCGATGAAGCCGGGCATGAGCAGGCGGCGCGGCAGGTCGATGGGCGTGAGTGCGGGGTGGCGTCGCGCCACCTCATCGGCGGGGCCCAGGTCGGCGAAGCGGCCGTCGCGCAGCAGCACGGCCAGGCCGGGCTGCGGCACCTCGTCGATGAGGGTGAGTTCGGGGCGCAGCAGGGCTTCAGGGGCGCCGAGGGCGGTGCGGAGGTCCATGGCGGGCTTTCGTGGTCAGGCGAGGAGGAACCAGGCGCCGGTGGCCAGCAGCACGGCGGCGGTGGTGGCCTGCAAGGGCCGGGGGTTGGCGCGGCGCGCGAGGCGGCGGCCGGCCCAGGCGCCCAGCAGCAGGGCGACGGCGATGGTGGCGCCCAGGCGCCAGTCGAGCCGGCCGGCCAGGGCGTGCGTGGCGCTGGAGGCGATGGCGATGGGCAACTGGATGACCTGCGCGGCGACGATGGCGCGCGACAGCGGGCGGCGCATCAGCAGGAGGATGGGCAGCAGCATCACCGGCCCGCCCGTGCCCGACAGCGCCGAGCCCAGGCCCACGCCCAGGCCGAGCGCGAGCTGTCCGCCCAGGCCGGGCCAGGGGTGGTCGGCGCGCGGGTCGGGCCGATGCAGGCGCCACAGCGCGTGCGCGCCCGAAGCGAGCGCGAGTAGGCCGATCCAGCCGCGCACCGCGTCGCCCGGCGCCCAGGCGGTGAGCGCGGCGCCCGCGCCCGCCCCGAGCAGGGCCGTGAGCATGAGGGGCGCGTCGCGGCGCAGGTGCGCCAGCGCGCCCGAGGCGTTGCCGGTGAGCGCGTAGGCGCCGGTGACGAGAAAGGCCAGACTGGAGGCGGCGATCGCCTCGGGCAAGGGCACGCCCAGCAGGGTGCTGAGCGCCGGCACCACCAGCACGCCGCCGATGGAGGTGGCACCGATGGCCGCGCCGGCCAGCGCGATCACGGCCCAGGCGAGGGCGTCGGTGCCGGTCATGCAGGGTTTGTCATTCGGGTTTGATCTCGGCGGCTTTGACGGCGGCGGCCAGGGTCTCGCGCTCGCGCTTGAGCAGGGCCGTGAACTCGTCGCGCTCCACGCTGAGGGGCCGCAGACCGGCGGTGTTCATCTTCTCGACCAATGCGGGGTCCTTCAGCGCCTCGCGCAGGCCGTCGGCCACGCGCTGCACGATGGCGGCGTCGGTGCCGGCGGGCGCGAACAGGCCGTACCAGGAGTCCACGTCCACCGACTTCAGGGCCGGGGTCTCGGCCAGCGCGGGGATCTCGGGCAGCGAGGGCCAGCGCTGGCGCGTGGTGACGCCGTAGGCCTTCACCTTGCCGTCCTTGATAAAGGGCTGTGCGAGCGAGATCGGCATGACCGCGAGCTCGATCAGGCCGGCGGACAGCTCGGTGAGCACCTGCGGGCCGTTCTTGTAGGGCACGTGCACGATGTCCACGCCCGCGCCGAGCTTGATGATCTCGGCCGTGAGGTGCATGGAGGTGCCCACCCCGTCGGTGCCGTAGTTGAGCCTGCCGGGGGCCTGGCGCGCGGCGGCGATCAGCTCGGCGGTACCGGCGGCGGCCAGCTTGGGGCTGCCGATCAGCACGAAGGGCGAACTGGCCACGGTGGCGATGGGCGCGAAGTCCTTGAAGACGTCGTAGCGCACGATGGAGGGCTTGACCACGGGCGCCACGTTGATCGGGCTCGCTACGGCGAACAGCAGGGTGTAGCCGTCGGCCGCGGCGCGCGCCACGCGCTGCGTGCCGATGGTGCCGGATGCCCCGGCCACGTTCTCGACGACGAACGGCTGCTTCATGCGCTCGCTCAGCGCCTGCAGGGTGAGGCGCGCGGCGGCGTCCACGCTGCCGCCCGGTGCGAAAGGCACCACGACGGTGACCGGGCGGCTGGGGTAGGCGCCGGCCTGCGCCAGACTGGTGCCGGCGGCGCTGGCCAGCGCGGCGGCAAGAATGAGTCGGCGGGAGAGCGCGCGCAACGGAGCGTTGGGGGTGGGCATGGGAAACTCCTGACAGGATGGAGGGGCACCCGGCGGGTGGGCTATTCAACTTGATATAACAAGTCATGACAAGTGAAGCAAACACCGTTCCAGGATCAGCGACACCGGCAGGCAACGGCCTGACCTTGCGTGCGCAGGTGCGTGAGGCGCTGCGCGCGGGCATTCTGCGTGGTGACTGGCACACCCACGACCGCCTGCCGAGCGAGAACGAGCTGATCGAACGGCACGGGGTGAGCCGCATCACCGTGCGCCAGGCGCTGGCCGACCTGGCGGGCGACGGCCTGATCGTGCGCGTGCAGGGCAAGGGCTCCTTCGTGGCGCCGGCACCGGTGCGCCAGGAGCTCTCGCGCCTGCAGGGCCTGTCGGAGGCGCTGGGCGGGCAGGGGCGCGAGGTGCTCACGCGCGTGCTCTCCCTGGGCCAGGCCGGGCTGCCGGCGCGCGCCGCCCAGGCCCTGGGCCTGCCGGCGGGCACGCCCTGCGTCGAATTGCAGACCCTTCGCTTCGCGGACGGGCAGCCGCTGTCGCTCAACAGCATCTGGATCGAGCCCACCGTGGGCGACACGCTGGACGAGGCGGCGCTGGCGCAGACCGACCTGCTGACGATCTACGAAAGCGCGCTGAAGCTGCGCGTGACGCGCGCGGCGGTGGACATCGGCGCGGCGCTGGCCACGGCGCGCCAGCGCAAGCTGCTGGGGCTGGGCGAGCCGGCGGCGGTGCTGCGGGTGGAGCGCACGGTGTTCACCACGGGCGATCGGCCGCTGCACTTCGAGGCCAGCACCTACCGGCCAGAGGCCTTCAGCTACCGGCTCGAACTGGCCCGTTAGGCAGGGCGTGACGGGCGCCGCGCCCTGCCGTCTGGCGGGATGCGGGGTGGACGGCGGAGGCACCGCCCAAGTGGCTCCCTGCGGCCGGCGGGCGCGGGGCTATCGTCGCCGCTCCCGCCGCCCGGCGCCCTTTGATGACATTGGTTTTCCCATGGCCCTTGGTCAGTTCGCCTACGCCAACAACAGCAACCGGTTCCTGGCCTGCGCGCCGCTGGCCGGGCAACCGTACGCGGTCTGCGGCATACCCTTCGACGGCGTGGTGACCAACCGCCCCGGCGCGCGTTTCGGGCCGCAGGCCATCCGCGCGGCCAGCCTCATGCTGTGCGACGGCATCCACCCGGTGTTCGACGTCTCGCCGCTGGAGCACCTGGGCGATGCGCTGGACATGCGCCTGCCCAACGCCTCGCCCTTGCCCGAGGTGCGCGCCCACATCGAGCGCCAGGCGGCCGAGCTGATGGCGAAGCACCACTGCGTGTTCCTGGGTGGGGACCACTCGGTCACGCTGTCGCTGCTGCGCGCGGCCAAGGCGCGCCACGGCGGCGAGCCGCTGGCCCTGGTGCACTTCGACGCCCACTGCGACACCTGGAGCGACCACTTCGGCGAGCCCTCGGGCCACGGCACGTGGACGTACGAAGCCATCCAGGAGGGCCTGGTGAGCGCGGCGCACACGGTGCAGATCGGCATCCGATCGAGTGGCGAGCGCGCCGCGCGCGACTACGTGGCCGACCAGGGCGGACAGATCTTCACCGCGCGCGAGCTGCGCGGGCTGGACGGCGCGGCCCTGCGGCCGGTGATCACCGCCATCCGCGAACGCCTCGCCGGGCGCCCCGTGTACCTCACGCTCGACATCGACGTGCTGGACCCGGCCTTCGCGCCGGGCACCGGCACGCCCGAGCCGGGCGGGCTCACGAGCTCGCAGGTGCTCACCTTCCTGGAAGACCTGGCCCCGCTGGACTGGATCGGCATGGACTGTGTGGAGGTGGCGCCGGCCTATGACCACGCCGAGCTCACCAGCAACGCGGCGGCCTGCTTCGTCTGGACCTACCTGGCCGGCCGCGTGGCGCGGGCGGGGGCCTGAGATGTCCCTTGTCGGTTCGGACACGCAGCTCAACCAGCGCAGCTACTACGAGGCCAGCGTGCAGCGCGGCCCCGCGCGCGCGCCGCTGCAGGAGCACCTGGTGGTGGACGCGCTGGTGGTGGGCGCGGGTTTCTCGGGCCTGTCGGCCGCGCTGGAGATGGCGCAACGCGGCCTGTCGGTGGTGGTGCTGGAGGCCGAGCGCATCGGCAGCGGCGCGAGCGGGCGCAACGGCGGCCAGGCCATCGTGGGCTACGCGAGCGGGCAGGGCCCTTTCGAGCAGCAACTGGGGCGCGAGGACGCCGAGCGCGCCTGGGCGATGTCGCTGGAGGCCATCGACCTGATCGACCGGCGAATCGCCGCGCACGGCATCGATTGCGACCGCCGCTTCGGCTATGTGTACGTGGCCGAGAGCGCGCGCAAGGCGCGCGAGCTGCGGGCGGAAATGGACGGCCTGGCGGCGCGTGGCATCGCGGTGGACTGGGCCGAGGGCGCGGATGTGCGCCGGCTGATCGGCACCGACCACTACGCGGCGGCGGCGCGCGAGCAGCGCAGCGGCCACCTGCACCCGCTGAAGTACGCCCTGGGCCTGGCGCGCGCGGCCGAGGCCGCGGGCGTGCGGATCTTCGAGCACTCGGCCGTCACCGCGCTGCAGCGCGGCGACACGCTGATCGCGCGCACCGCACGCGGCCAGGTGTCGGCGCGCTTCGGCGTGCTGGCGGGCAACTGCATGCTGCCCGAGTACGGCCCGCAGGTGGCGCCCGAGATCGCGGCGCGCATCATGCCCGTGGGCACCTACATCCTGGGCACGGCGCCGGTGGACGCGGCGCTCGCCGAGCGCCTGATCCCTGGCGACGCGGCGGTCTGCGACAACAACTTCGTGCTCGACTACTTCCGCTTCAGCGCCGAGCGCCGCATGCTCTTCGGTGGCCGCGTGAGCTACACCACCATGACGCCGCGCCACCTGGAAGGCACCATGCGCGCGCGCATGGCCGCCGTGTTTCCCGAGCTGCGCACGGTGCCGGTGGAGCACCTGTGGGGGGGGTTCGTGGACATCAGCATGAACCGCGCGCCCGACTTCGGCCGCCTGGGGCACAACCTGTACTACCTGCAGGGCTTCAGCGGCCACGGCGTGGCGCTCACGGGCCTGGCCGGGCAACTGGTGGCCGAGGCGGTGCTGGGCCAGGCGGGCCGCTTCGACCTGTACGCGCGCCTGAAGCACCGCCGCTTCCCCGGCGGCGCGCTGCTGCGCACGCCCAGCCTGGCGCTGGGGATGCTGTGGCACCGC
>NZ_DATIGV010000069.1:0-18157 GCF_035481345.1 Hydrogenophaga sp.
GCTCAGGCCTCGCAGGCGGCGCCCATCGCCCGCCCCGCGCTCACGCGCGGCCTCAAGGACTTCGACCTCTCGCGCCAGAGCGGCGTGGCCGGCGCGCAGCTCTCGGGTGTGTTCCTCGACCGCCTGCAACAAGGCCTGCAGGCGCTGCGCCAGCACTACACCGCCCAGCTCAGCGCCGATCCGGAACAACCCATGGCCAGCGCGGCGGGCGCCGACGCCCTGCGCGCCGGCCTCAAGGCCACCTGGGCGCAGCGCGCCCGCGCCACCGCCGGCGCGCTGGACGCGCAACTGCGCATCGGCGAACCCGGCCAGGCGCGGCAGGACTTCCGCATCCGCGGCCTCTCTCAGGCCACGCTCACCAGCGGCACGCGCGAGGTGCTCACCGTCGTCACCGGCAACGCGCCCGCGCCGCTCACCGCCACGCTCGACCCCGAACTCGGCACCCAGGCGAACCTGCGCCGGCTCGACCAGGCCCTGGCGCCCGTGGGCCTGCGCGTGCGCGCCGACGAGAGCGGCGAGCCGGTGTTCAGCGCGCCCGAAGCCGAGTGGCCGCGCTTTCACGACCGCATCCTCATCAAGGGCGAGGGCCGCCGCTTCCCCGACGGCCAGGCCCAGCCCGTGCGCACGCCCGCGCTGCCCGCGGCCTTGGGCGAGGCCATGTTCGAGGCGCCGGGGCACGAGCCCGCTTCGCTGCGCGAGGCCCTGGGCCGCGTGAGCGTGGGCATCGCGGTGGTGCAGGGCGCGCAGCAGCGCGCGCAAGTGGCGCTGATGGAACAGCACCAGGCCCTGGGCCAGGCCGCCGGTGCCACCAAGACCTCGCCCGAGCGCGCGCGCGCCCTGGCCGAGGGCTTCGCCGCGCGCCTGGGCGAAGCCGGTTTCGCGCGCTACGAAGCGGTGGCCCCCACCATCGCCGGCATCAGCCGCGAGCGCGTGCGTTCGTTGCTGGGCTGATCCCGCTCGACGCGAATCTTTTTTCGATTCGCGCTTAAGGAACTCCGCGAAGCGGTCGCCCAGTAAGGGGGAGGACGTCGATGTCCGACGGACCCGACCAACAGCCCACAGGAGAGATCCACCATGCTGAGTCTGCACACCAACGCCGCTTCGCTGAGCACCCAGAACGCCCTCGGTGGCGTCCAGAAGAACCTGAGCAGTTCGCTGACCCGTCTGGGCACGGGCTTCCGCATCAACTCGGCCATGGACGACGCCGCCGGCCTGCAGATCGCCACCCGCATGAACGCGCAATCGCGCGGCATCACGGTCGCCATGCGCAACACGCAGAACGGCATCTCGATGATGCAGACCGCCGAAGGCGGCCTGAAAGAGATGAGCAACATCCTGACGCGCATGAAGGACCTGGCCACGGAAGCCGCCAACGGCAGCTCCACCCAGGAAGACCGCGACGCCCTGCAAGCCGAATACGACCAGCTCGGCGAAGAACTCGGCAACATCATCAAGAACACGGCCTTCGCCGGTGAGCGCTCCTTCTCCGACGGCACCACCACCGACGGCACGGGCGGCAAGCTGTCCGCCGCCGTGACCTTCCAGATCGGCGCCTCCACGGCCGAAACGATGGAAGTCGACATCTCCACCGCGCTGGGCGACCTGACCACGGCCCTGGACGGCCTGGCCGCTTCCTACGCCGCTGGCGCCGACCCGGCCGCCCCGGGCACCGAGATCGCCACCTCGGCCGCCGCCAACACCATCATCGACACCATCGGCGATTCGCTCGACACCATCGGCGCCGTGCGCGCCCAGATGGGTGCCGCCAGCAACCGCCTGGAAAGCGTCTACAACAACCTGGGCAACATGCGCATGCAGACCGAGCAGTCCAAGGGCCGCATCATGGACGTGGACTACGCCAGCGAAACCGCCAACATGACCAAGAACCAGATGCTCATGCAGGCCAGCACCTCGATGCTGCGCTCCAGCAGCAGCATGTCGCAGCTGGTCATGTCGCTGGTGCAGTAATCGCACCCCGGGCCGCCACCGCGGCCCGCCAGCAGCAAGGCCAGCCGCGATCCGGCTGGCCTTTTTTCATCGAATTCGCGCAGCGGCGGCCCACCGCTGCATGCTTCTCCGGCCTGACCCATGCAACTCGAGCGCGTCCACGCCGCACCCGCCCTCAGCGCGCTGGGTGCCCGCATGCCCGATGCGCCCGTGCGCCCGGCGCCACCCGAGGTCGGCCAGCGCCTGCGCATGCGTTTCGACGGCCACGACGGCGACGGCGTGCTGCTCAGCGAAGAGCAGGGCCGCCGCTGGCGCCTGGCCGACGCGGCCTGGTCGCGCCACCTGCGCGTGGGCGACATGCTGTGGATGCAGGTGCGCGCCACCGAGCCCGCGCTGGAACTGGAATGGGTGCTGCGCCCGCCGACGCCCGCGCGCGCGGACGCCGCCGCGCAAGCCGACGACGTGGCCGCCATGCGCCCCGACCAGGCCGCGCAGCGCCTGCACCAGTGGCGCCTGCCCTCGGCGGCCGAACTCGCGGCCGCGTGGCGCGCCATCCTGTCCTCGCGCCACATGGAGCTGGGCCTGCGCAGCCTGGCCCTGATGGAAGGCCCGGCTCGTTTGCCGATGGCCGCGTCCGGCACCGAAGGCGCGACCGTGCGCGCCGTGCCCGAGGCACTGCCGCACTGGGTCTTTCACCTGTATTCACTGGGCAGCCTGGCGGTGGCGCTGCGGGTGGCCGCGCGCCGCCAGTGGGGGCGTGACGAAGCGCCCGCCACGCCCGCGCCGCAGACCGAAGCCGGCCTGGAGTTGGAACTGAGCCTGCCCGGCGGCGGGCAGTTGCTGCTGCAACTGTGCTGGCGCCAATCGCGCCTGGCCATGGCCGTGCTGCCGCGCCAGCCCGAACACCTGGAGCTGCTGCGCGTGGTGCTGCCCGACATCGTGGCCGCCATGGCCCGCGCGGGTGCGGCACCGGCGGTGGTGCAACTGGGCTCGCCGCTGACGGCCGTGCCGGCGGGTGGCATGGGTTATCGGCCGGGGCCGGTGTCGTCGGCGCTGCTGCAACTGGGCGCGGAATTCACCACCGCGCTGATGCGGATCTGGCCGGTGGGCATGGGGCCGGTGGAAACGGCCGCGGGCTAGAAAGAAACGCCGCGTTGGCCGGCGTTTGAGCGACCCGCGAAACGCGGGAAAAGACTTTTTTTGTCAATCCCTGTCAGGGTTGACAGGGGACCGTATTAAACCCCGGCGGGTACCGCCGTTTCGCGGGTTTTCACCGGCCCTGCGCTCGGCCGGAAGGGGCCTACCACACCGCCTGGGGGTGGAACACCGGGGGAGTTCCTTTTTGACGGAGGCTGTAAGTTCCGCATCCTTGGTGCCCAAGGTCCGAAATCACGTCACGCGAAGTTCATTGAACGGGTGATATACCGGATACAGGTATTGTGTTGCTGGATGGTCACGCCCAGAAAGGCTCTGCGAAGCCTTCGACCGGTGACCCACAAGGGGAGGAACTCATGGACGAATGGCACGGCGCCAGCGCTTGGGCAGGTGTGGACCCAGGCTGGGCGGCCCTGGGCAGCGAGCTCGGCGCCGCCAGCACCGGCCCGCGGGCCGGGCAGACCCTCAACAACAACGGCGTGGCGCTGAGCGCCCCGTTCACGCGCAATGGGGTCAACCGCACGGTGGGTGCGATTGATCTGCAGGCCAATTGCTTCTTCTCGGAGATCCCGCCGGAGGTGGTGGACGAGGAGGGCAACCCGGTGGTGATCAGCGAGGCGGCGCAGGCGCTGCCGAAGATGAACGGCTCGGGGATGGTGAGAACGTATTTTCAGCAAGCTTTTGTACGGTAATTTGTATGTACATACCTCCAATCAAAAACCCCAATCAAGCTGCTTCGGATTCGAGCCTTTCGGCAATTCGGCCGTGGTGGATAGTGGTAGTGGGCGCGGTCATTTTGTACGTGCTGCCTGATCCTGGTCAGACGGGCTGGGCGGATCTGGGAATAGTCGTCGACCGCTTGGCATCCTTCATACCCTCCATCTCACGTTGGGGCGAGCTTTCGCCATGGCCTGGCAATACTAAGCTATTCGCCGTGTTTGTCTGGGTGATGATTCCAGTTCAGTTCTATTGGCTGATTTCCTCCCGCGCGCTGGTGAAGTATGTGCCTGAAGAGATGAGGGCGGTGCCCGCTGTTTCGCAATGGAAGAGGGTGCTTGTGCTTGTTCAGTTCACAGTGGTGGTGTTCGCATTCTTTGCATTGCCGTACTTCTTCGCAATTGTGGATAGTGAGCCTTGTCGAGTTTGTGTGAATACCGATCGCTTGGCGCAATTGGCGTTGGGGTGCGCATTTTCATTGACAGCTTCCGGGTTGGCCGCTTACCTTCATTTGTTGGTCAAGCTTTTTTTTAAATCAATAGTTGGAAAAGGGAATAAGAATGTCTGAAAATCAAATCAACTACAGTGACTTTGAGCCCGACTGGTGGGATGCGCTCGGTGTGGCTGCCGAAGCGGTTGCAGCTGAGGTGGATCAGTTGATCGACTCGACGTTTGGTGTAGGTGGCATAGCGGCGGCAGAGAAGGCGGCATTAAGTGCAGCTGCGGCTCGAATGTATGATTCGCAGCAGGCAATGAAATTGGCGGCTGAAGCAGGCGTCAGGGCGCTCAGCTATGCAGATCAGCCTGACTCCGCCCTCTTTCGAGATGCACTTGCGAGTCGCATCGCATATGAGAATGTTGCAAAAGTAGCGGCAAACGATGCTGGACAGATTCTGAGAGATTCTGGTGTTGATCGCGCATTGGCTTCGAAGGTCGCGACGGTCGCCAGTGTTCTTGGTCCTGCTATCAATATTGCACAGCTTGGCGCTGCGGCAGCTACGGGCGACGCGTATGTCGTAGCGCAAAAAGCCGTTGGCGTGCTGGCCGGAATGGCATTTGGAGCATTGACGGTGGCAGCCATTGGGGCTGTGACAACGGCCTTTGCTTTGCCGGCTGCGCCCTTTTGGCTTCTTGGCGGTGCTGCTATTGTTGCCGGCTTCGCTGCGGGAAAGGTTTGGGAGTGGATGTGGAGCAACGGAGCAGCCGAGTTCTATGAAATTCAACAAGGCGATGAATTCAGTTTGCAAAGAACTTGGGCAAGCATCTCCGAACTGGTCAATGATTCTTTCAACGCCGCCCGCTCCGTCATCCCCATCCGCGACCCCCTGGTCCTGGACCTCGACGGCGACGGCCTTGAGTTGTCAGCCGCTTCGGCCAACGTCCTCTTCGACCACAACGCCGACGGCATCAAGACCGGCACCGGCTGGGCGCGCCCCGACGACGGCTTCCTCGTTCGCGACCTCAACGGCAGCGGCAGCATCGACTCCGGGCGCGAGCTCTTCGGCGTGGACACCGAGAAGAGCAACGGCCAGCTCGCCACCCAGGGCTTCGATGCCCTGGCCGACCTGGACGCCAACGGCGACGGCCAGATCACCAGCGCCGACGCCGCCTGGGGCCAGCTGCAGGTCTGGCGCGATGCGAACCAGGACGGCATCAGCCAGGCCGGTGAACTCAGTGGGCTCGATGCGCTGGGCATCACGCGCATCGGGCTCAACGGCTCCAGCACCGGCCCGCAGGCCGGGCAGACCATCAACAACAACCGCGTGGCGCTGAGCACCACGTTCACGCGAGGCGGAGTCGATCGCACGGTGGGTGCGATCGATCTGGAGGCCAATGGCTTCTTCTCGGAGATCCCGCCCGAGGTGGTGGACGAGCAGGGCAACCCGGTGGTGATCAGCGAAGCGGCGCAGGCGCTGCCGCAGATGAACGGCTCGGGGATGGTGAGGAGCCTGAGGGCGGCGATGCTGGCGTCTGCCGCAGCGACATACAAAATGCGCGGCACGTGGTACTCGACATCGAAATTCAACTCACATTAAATCTAAAGGAGAGGCGTGATGCTGTATTGGATGAATGGTCGTTCAGTGACCTTGTTTCGAGCGTTTCTTCTGCTGGGCGTGTTGGGCGCACTACTCTTTTCAGTCTTGATGGGAAGTACGGCTGGCGTACAAATGTCTATCGCAGTCGTTGTGTGTGTTTGCGCGGTTGCAGTCACATTGACCGCTCGACTGCTTTCGCAAGGGATGACGAAATATGTGCAAAGATCAATTGGGGCTGCGCCTTGGTCTGATTTGAGCAGAGAGCAGTTTGACTCAATGGGCTTGCCCGCAAAGTTCGCATTCTCTGCTCAACTTACTGGATTGCTTGTTGCGGCGTTTGCGTTTGGTTGGATGCTTTTGTCAATGGTTCTTGTACTTGTTAAGGGGATGATATGAGTGGTTCATCGCTAGGTGAGGTTGGAGAATTTGTCGCGTCGTTTGGGGCGGCATTCAATGATGCAAAAGTATTCTTGGATCGTCTATCCGAACATGAGGCTCAGTTTGATTGGACGCAGGCACCAGAGGTGTGGGCACAGACCGCATCCGCGCTTGGCGCGTTGGCGGCTTCATCACAACTGCTTCTAGACAGATTTCCACCCCTTGCTCAAGAATTAGGCAAGGCTGGCTTTGCCACAAATTTGGTCGCTTTGGGGGCAAACGTTACACAGTTGACCATGGCGCTAAGCAACTCCGATAGGGAGACCGCTATCACTTCTGGTTTGGGCGTCTTGTCGGCTATGGGAGGGCTGGCTGCGTCTACCGACACCCTGCTTAAAGGGGCAGGATGGGCTGTGCGGTTATTTCCTTGGGCTGTTCCGCTGACGGTGGTTGCAACTGCGATTCAACTGGTCTGGCAAAACCGCGAAAGTTTTGTCTGGGCAGGCAATGAGTTAATGGCCGCACTGGAGCGAGCCGCGCAGGAGCCTACCTTTGCTGGTGACGTTGCTCGCTCGGTGAATGATCTGTTTGCCGCCGCCCGCTCCGTCATTCCCGTCCGCGACCCTTTGGTCCTCGACTTGGACGGCGACGGCCTCGAGCTGACAGCGGCATCGTCGAACGTCCTCTTCGACCACAACGCCGACGGCATCAAGACCGGCACCGGCTGGGCGCGCCCCGACGATGGCTTTCTCGTTCGCGATCTCAACGGCAACGGCAGCATCGACTCTGGCCGCGAGCTCTTCGGCGTGGACACCGAGAAGAGCAACGGCCAGCTCGCCACCCAGGGCTTCGACGCCCTGGCCGACCTGGACTCCAACGGCGACGGCCAGATCACCAGCGCCGACGCCGCCTGGGGCCAGCTGCAGGTCTGGCGCGATGTGAACCAGGACGGCATCAGCCAGGCCGGTGAACTCAGCGCGCTCGATGCGCTGGGCATCACGCGCATCGGGCTCGACGGCAGCAGCAGCGGCCCGCAGGCCGGGCAGACGATCAACAACAACCGCGTGGCGCTGAGCGCCACGTTCACGCGCAACGGCGTCACCCGCACGGTGGGTGCGATCGACCTGGAGGCCAATGGGTTCTTCTCGGAGATTCCGCCGGAGGTGGTGGACGAGGAGGGCAACCCGGTGGTGATCAGCGAAGCGGCGCAGGCGCTGCCGCAGATGAACGGCTCGGGGATGGTGAGGAACCTGAGGGCGGCGATGAGCCTGGCGGGTACGCAGGCCGATGAGCTGGAGGCGGCGGTGGCGGCGTTCTCGGCGGCCACGACGCGAGACGCGCAGCTAGCGCTCATCGACAACCTGATCACCGAGTGGGCGCAGACGTCGAGCTACTGGAGCAGCCTGGAGGGGTACCTGGGTGGCTCGGTGACGCTGACGCCGCCCTCGGGCATGACGGCCGAGCAGTACCGCAACCTCATTGGGGTGCTGGAGGCTTTTAATGGCAGCCGGTTCTATGCGCCGGTGGGCAGTGCGATGCCGGTGGGGCAATGGGGCGGCGCAATCAATGGGGTGACGGTGTACAGCGTCACCCCGGATGCGCGGCAGGTGGTGTTTCTGCAGCAGGCTTATGAAGCGCTCAGGGAGAGTGTGTACGAAGCTCTGGTCGTGCAGACGCGCTTGAAGCCGTACCTGGATGCCGTGGAGTTGACCGTGGATGAGAGCGGCGTGCACCTCGATGCGGCGGGAATAGGCGTCCTGGCCCTGCAAACAGCCCAGACAAACGCGAGCAAGGCCATCACGGATCTCGTGGACCTTCGCCACTACTTCCGTGACACGCTCGATGGCATGGGGTGGTCGTTCGGGGCTGCCTTGGCGCCGGTTCTGTACTCCGTAGAAATGACGCCGGAGCTGTTCGCGTTGCTGGTTACCGAGAAGATTGTCCGAATGGGCGCGGAAGAGGCCACCCTGGTCGTATCAACGGCGCAGGCTGGCTTCAGTGTCATCGGCAATGCGCTGGACAACAGCATCACAGGCAATGCCAATGGGGTCGAATACCTGTACGGAGGCGAAGGAAACGACACCTTGACTTCTATGGGCCAAGGGGACGTGCTCGATGGCGGGGCGGGCAACGACACGCTGATTGCCGGGGGGCTCTACACCACCGCTCGGGGCGGTGCCGGCAACGACGTGCTCAGAAGCAGCAGCGCCAACCTGTACCACATGACGTGGGAGGGGGGTACGGGCAACGACACCATCACCGGCACGCAGTACGCCGACTACTACCGCTTCAACCGGGGCGACGGCGCTGACTTCATCATTGACAGCGGTCAGCACAGCATGACCAATGCCAGCTACATGGACCGACTGGTGTTTGGTGAAGGGATCGATGCGAGTGACCTGGGGGCGCGACGGGTTGGAAATGATCTGGTGCTCACGGTGGCGGGCGTGGCAGGAGACCAGATCACGATTCAGAACATGTTCGACAACGCTTCGGGCAACTCGCGAATTGAACAGATCGTTTTCGCCGATGGGAGCATCTGGACCCATGAACAACTGGCCCAACTGGCCTTGAACACCACCAACGCCAGCACCAGCGGAGACGACACGATCACCGGCACGGCCTCCTACAGCGAAGTGATCTCAGGCGGTGAGGGCAATGACATGCTGACCTCGGCGGGCAGTGACGATGTGCTCGATGGCGGGGCGGGCAACGACACGCTGATTGCCGGGGGGCTCTACACCACCGCTCGGGGCGGTGTCGGCAACGACGTGCTCAGAAGCAGCAACTCCAGCCTGTACCACATGACGTGGGAGGGGGGTACGGGCAACGACACCATCACCGGCACGCAGTACGCCGATTACTACCGCTTCAACCGGGGCGACGGGGCCGACCTCATCAGCGACAGCGGCTCGCACCTGCCGAGCAACCCCAGCTACGCGGACGAACTGCGCTTCGGCGAAGGCATCAGCGCCAGCGACCTGGGGGCGCGGCGCGTGGGCAATGACCTGGTGCTCACGGTGGCAGGGGCGGCAGGCGACCAGATCACCATCCAGAACTGGTTCTACGACACAACGGGCACCTACCGCATCGAAAAGCTGGTCTTTGCCGATGGCAGCACCTGGAGCCATGAGCAACTGGCCCAACTGGCCTTGAACACCACCAACGCCAGCACCAGCGGAGACGACACCATCACCGGCACGGCCTCCTACAGCGAAGTGGTCTCAGGTGGCGAGGGCAACGACACGCTGACCTCGGCGGGCAGTGGCGACGTACTCGATGGCGGGGCGGGCAACGACACGCTGATTGCCGGGGGGCTCTACACCACCGCTCGGGGCGGTGCCGGCAACGACGTGCTCAGAAGCAGCAGCTCCAGCCTGTACCACATGACGTGGGAGGGGGGTACGGGCAACGACACCATCACCGGCACGCAGTACGCCGATTACTACCGCTTCAACCGGGGCGACGGGGCCGACCTCATCAGCGACAGCGGCTCGCACCTGCCGACCAACGCCAGCTACGCGGACGAACTGCGCTTCGGCGAAGGCATCGGTGCCAGCGACCTGGGGGCGCGGCGCGTGGGCAATGACCTGGTGCTCACGGTGGCCGGTGTGCAAGGTGACCAGATCACCATCCAGAACTGGTTCAGTGGCACGTCGGGCACCTACCGCATCGAAAAGCTGGTCTTTGCCGACGGCAGCACCTGGAGCCATGAGCAACTCGCCCAACTGGCCTTGAACACCACCAACGCCAGCACCAGCGGCGACGACACGATCACCGGCGTCGCTTCCTACAGTGAAGCGATCTCAGGCGGCGAGGGCAACGACACGCTGACCTCGGCGGGCGAGGGCGACACGCTAGATGGCGGCGTGGGAGACGACACGCTGATCGCCGGAGGGCTCTACACCACGCTTCGAGGTGGCGCGGGCAACGACGTGCTCAGGAGCAGCAACTCCAGCCTGTACCACATGACGTGGGAAGGCGGCACGGGCAACGACACCATCACCGGCACCAACTATGCCGACTACTACCGCTTCAATCGGGGCGACGGAGCCGACCTTATCAGCGACACCGGATCGCACAGCCCGACGAACCCCAGCTACGCGGATCGGCTCACGTTCGGTGAAGGCATCAGCGAAGAGGAACTGTGGTTCTCCCGCTCGGGCAATGATTTGCTGGTGCAAGTGCTCGGCGATGGCGGTCAGGTGCAGATCAAGGACTGGTACGCCAGTTCCAGCTACCTCATCGAGGAGATGCGCCTGAGCGACGGCCAGGCGCTGCTGTTCAATCAGGTTGACGCCCTGGTCAATGCCATGGCCGCCTTCGCGCCCCCAGCACCCGGCCAGACCACGCTCACCCCCGAGCAGCAGACCGCCTTGGCCCCGGTGATCGCCGCCGCCTGGAACTGACAACAAGACCCCCGCAGGGAGGAGAAGAACATGTCGGACCCGACGCTGGAGGCGCCGGACGCCTCGGGGCCTGCGCGCGCCGACGAGGCGCCCCTGCCGCAACAGCCCTCACGCCGCCCCGCCGCGCAGGACAGCGGCATTGCCTGCCTGGTGATGATCGCGCGCCTGCACGGCGTGGCGGCGGACCCGGACCAGATCGCGCACGAGTTCACGCACGGCGGCCGTGCGCTGGACATGCAGGGGCTGTTGCTGGCAGCGAAGAATCTGGGGCTGGTGGCCAAGCGCGTGCGCGTGGACCCGGCTCGGCTGGCGAAGACGCCCTTGCCGGCGATCGGGATCGGTGCATCGCAGGCGGGCAGTGCACAGGGCGGGGCGCGGGGCAGCGAGCCGGGGGAGGGCCCCGCCGCCGACCCCGGCTTCTTCCTCCTCGCCCGAGTGGACGAGGGCCGCGCCCTGATCCAGTCGCCCGCCGCCGGCCGCCCGGAGTCCCTCTGCCTCGACGCCCTGCAGGCCCAATGGTCCGGCGAGCTGATCCTCTTCACCTCGCGCGCCTCCGTGGCGGGCGAGATGGCGAAATTCGACTTCACCTGGTTCATCCCCGCCGTGGTGAAGTACCGCCGCCTGCTGCTGGAGGTGCTGGGCGTGAGCTTCGCGCTGCAGCTCTTCGCGCTGATCACGCCGCTGTTCTTCCAGGTGGTGATGGACAAGGTGCTGGTGCACCGCGGCTACACCACGCTGGACGTGATCGCCATCGCCTTCGCGGTGGTGGTGGTGTTCGAGGTGCTGCTGGGCGCACTGCGCAGCTACGTGTTCGCGCACACCACCAGCCGCATCGACGTGGAGCTGGGCGCGCGCCTGTTCCGCCACCTGCTGGGGCTGCCGCTGCAGTACTTCCAGGCCCGGCGCGTGGGCGATTCGGTGGCGCGGGTGCGCGAGCTGGAGAACATCCGCGCCTTCCTCACGGGCAACGCGCTCACGGTGGTGCTCGACCTGCTGTTCTCCATCGTCTTCCTGGCCGTGATGGCCTACTACAGCGGCTGGCTCACGCTGATCGTGCTGGCCTCGCTGCCGTGTTACGTGCTGGTGACGGCGGTGTGCACGCCGATCCTGCGCGCGCGCTTGCACGAGAAGTTCAACCGTGGTGCGGAAAACCAGGCCTTCCTGGTGGAAACCATCAGCGGCATCGACACGGTGAAGGCCATGGCGGTGGAGCCTCAGTGGACGCGCCGCTGGGACAACCAGCTTGCGGGCTACGTGTCGGCGAGTTTTCGCACGGCCACCATCGGTACGCTGGCCAACAGCGCGGTCACGCTGATTTCCAAGGCGGTGACGGTGCTCACGCTGTACTTCGGCGCGCGCTTCGTCATCGAGGGCGATCTGTCCGTGGGCCAGTTGATCGCCTTCAACATGCTGGCGGGCCAGGTGGCGCAGCCGGTGATGCGCCTGGCCAACCTGTGGACGGATTTCCAGCAGACGGGCATTTCCGTGCAGCGGCTGGGTGACATCCTGAACGCGCGCACCGAGGTGGCGGGTCAGAAGGCGGCCATGCCGCCGCTGGTGGGGCGCGTCACGTTCGAGGGCGCGTGCTTTCGCTACCAGCCCGACGGGCCGGAGGTGCTGCGCGAGTTGTCGCTGGACATAACGCCGGGCACGGTCATCGGCGTGGTGGGACGCTCGGGCTCGGGCAAGAGCACGCTGACCAAGCTGGTGCAGCGCCTGTACACGCCCGAGCGCGGCCGTGTGCTGGTGGATGGCATCGACCTCGCCACCGCCGACGCGAGCTCGCTGCGCCGCCAGGTGGGCGTGGTATTGCAGGAGAACGTGCTGTTCGCGCGCAGCATCCGCGACAACATCGCCCTGGCCGACCCGGGCGCGCCGCTGGAGGCGGTGGTGCACGCGGCCCGGCTGGCCGGCGCGCACGAGTTCATCACCGAACTGCCCGAGGGCTACGACACGATGGTGGGCGAGCACGGCTCCACCCTGTCGGGCGGGCAGCGCCAGCGCGTGGCCATCGCGCGCGCGCTCATCACCAACCCACGCATCCTCATCCTGGACGAAGCCACGAGCGCGCTGGACTATGAGAGCGAGCGCATCGTGCAGCAGAACATGAAGCGCATCGCCCAGGGGCGCACGGTGATCATCGTGGCGCACCGGCTGAGCGCCGTGCGCGACGCGCACCGCATCGTGGTGATGGAGCGCGGGCGCATCGTGGAGTCGGCCTCGCACGCGGAGCTGCTGGCGCGGCCGGACAGCCGCTACGGGCAGCTCTGGCGCCTGCAACAAGCCTGATGGAGCGAGCGATGAAACTTCGCCTTCAATGGCAGGCCTTGCGCGCGCTACTGGCCCGCCACCGCGCCGTGTGGCGCCACGTGTGGGCCCATCGGGCCGAGCTGGACGCCCCGCCGCGCCCCGCGCACGAGACGCAGTTCCTGCCGGCCGCGCTGTCGCTGCAGGAAACGCCCGTGTCGCCGGCACCGCGCGTGGCCATGGGGCTCATCGTGGCCTTCCTGCTGCTCGCCTTGCTGTGGGCCACCTTCGGCCGCATGGACGTGGTGGCGGTGGGGCAGGGCAAGGTGGTGCCCAGCGACCGCACCAAGACCATCCAGCCGCTGGAGGCGGCCACGGTGAAGGCCATCCACGTGCACGACGGCCAGTTCGTGCGCGCGGGTGAGGTACTGATCGAACTGGACCCGACGGCGCCCACGGCGGACGCCGACCGGCTGGCGGCCGAGCACATGGCCGCGCTGTTGCAACTGGCGCGGGGGCAGGCGCTCCTGGCCGCGCTGGACGGTGCTGGCGTCCCCGCCCTGCCGCCGCTCAAAGAGGTGGACGCGACCCGCCGGCAGGAAGCGGCCCGCCTGCTGCAGGGCCAGTACGCCGAGTACCAGACGCGGCGCGAGCGCGTGGCGGCCGACATCGCACGGCGCGAGGCCGAGTGGCGCACCACGCAGGCCCTGGTGCGCAAGTTGGAGCAGACCCTGCCCATCGCGACCAAACGCGCGCAGGACTACCGCAACCTGGTGAGCGAGGCCTTCGTGTCGAACCACGGCTACCTGGAGCAGGAGCAGGCGCGCATCGAGATGGAGGCCGACCTGGCCGCGCAGCGCAACCGCCTGCAGGAAATCGCCTCCTCGCTGGACGAAGCGCGCGCCCAGCAGCGCGCACTGACGGCGGAGACGCGGCGCACGGCGCTCGACAGCCTGGAGCAGGCCCAGCAGCGCCTGGACGCGCTGGCGCAGGAGCGCATCAAGGCCGAGGCGCGTGGCCGGCTGACGCGACTCACCTCGCCGGTGGACGGCACGGTGCAGCAACTGGCGGTGCACACCGAGGGCGGCGTGGTCACGCCCGCGCAACCGCTGATGGTGGTGGTGCCGGCCGACCAGCCGCTGGAGGTGGAGGCCTTCTTCGAGAACAAGGACATCGGCTTCCTGCGCCAGGGGCAGGTGGCCGAGGTGAAGGTGGAGACCTTCCAGTTCACCAAGTACGGCACGCTGGACGCCGAGCTCACGAGCGTCTCGCACGACGCCATCAGCGACGAGCAGCGTGGCCTGATCTACGCCAGCCGCGTGCGCATGGCGCGCACCAGCCTGGACGTGGACGGCACCGAGGTGCGCCTGTCGCCCGGCATGGCCGTGACGGTGGAGGTCAAGACCGGCCAGCGCCGGGTGATCGAGTACTTCCTGGCGCCGCTGCTGCGGCACACGGACGAGAGCTTACGGGAGCGCTGAACTCAGGCGCGCAGCCGGAACACCTGCACCACCTCCGCCAGGCGCGTGGCCTGTTCGCGCAGGCTTTGCGCGGCCGCCGTGCTTTGCTCCACCAGCGCGGCGTTCTGCTGGGTCATCTGGTCCAGGTGGCTCACGGCGGTGTTCACCTGGCCGATGCCGTCGCTCTGCTCGCCGGCGGCGGCCGAGATCTCGCCCATGATGTCGGTCACGCGCTGCACCGAGCCCACGATCTGCGTCATGGTCTCGCCGGCGTTGGCCACGAGTTGGCTGCCCGCCTCGACCCGGTCCACGCTGGCGCTGATGAGGCCCTTGATCTCCTTGGCCGCTTCGGCGCTGCGCTGCGCGAGGTTGCGCACCTCGCCGGCCACCACCGCGAAGCCGCGGCCCTGTTCACCGGCGCGCGCCGCTTCCACCGCGGCGTTGAGCGCCAGGATGTTGGTCTGGAAGGCGATGCCGTCGATGACGCCGATGATGTCGTTGATCTTGCGCGAGCTCTGGTTGATCTCGTCCATGGTGCTGACCACTTGCGAGACCACCGCGCCGCCGCGTTGGGCGATCTCGGCGGCGCTGGCCGCCAGTTGATTCGCCTGGCGCGCCGCGTCGGCGCTCTGGCGCACCGTGCTGGTGAGCTGCTCCATGCTGGCCGCCGTTTCCTGCAGGTTGCTGGCGGTCTGCTCGGTGCGGCCCGACAGGTCCTGGTTGCCGGTGGCGATTTCGGCCGAAGCGGTGTTGATGCTGTCGGTGGCCGAGCGCACCTGGCCCACGGTCTTCACCAGCGACTCGCGCATGCGGGCCAGGCCACCGAGCAGGCGGCCCAGTTCGTCCCGGCGGTCCACCCGCACCTCGCGGGTCAGGTCGCCTTCGGCCACGGCGTCGGTCGCGCTCAGGGCCTCCTTCAGCGGCTCGGTGACGGAGCGCGTGATGGCCCAGGCCACGAAAGCGGCGATGGCGACGGCGATGGCGGCCAGCGCCATCAGCAGGGTGATCTGGCGCGTGACGGCGGTGCGGGATTCGGCGGCGGTCTGCTCCATCAGGTTGCGCTGGCCGGCGATCATCTTCTGCTGCTCGGCGCTGTAGGCCTCGGCGGCGGGGGCGAGCTCCTGGTTCAGGATGTCCTGCGCGCCGCCGTAGTCTTCCATCTGCAGCGCGTCGAAGAAGCGCTTGCGCACGGCGAGGTAGGCGTCGCGCTTCTGGCCGATGCTGGCGAGCAGGGCCTTGCCCTGGTCGCTGACGACGCGGGTCTCCAGCTCCTTCTGCAGGGCGGCCACGTCCTTGGCGGACTGGGCCATCAGCGGCGCGAAGTGGTCGACCACGCGCGGGTCGTTGCGCGACATGGCCTGGGCCATGACGCGGTTCACGTTCAGCGTGGTTTGCGCCGCCCATTCCTGGGTCATGTTGAGGCGCTGTTGCACCGAGACGATGCTTTCGGTGGCGCGCAGCGCGGACTGCAGCCCCAGCCACGCCAGCGCCGTGGTGGCGATGAGCAGCGCCAGCACGATCGCGAAGCCGATCGTGAGGCGGGGACCGATGTTGACGTTCTTGAACATTCGAGAGACTCCGGGTTGGAACAGGTGTATATCGGTTGCAACGTCAACCAATTGAGCCCACCACCACCACGCTGCGGCTGTCGGGCATTTCGTTGTAGGAAAGGACGTTCAGGCCGGGCGCGAAGAGGCGTGCGTACCGCGCCATCACGGGCCTGAGCTGCGGCAGCACCATCAGCACGGGGGCCGCGGCCATCTGCTTCATCTGCTCTCGCGCCATGGGCAGGTGCGACTGCAGTTGGGTGAGCAGGTTGGGTTCGATGGGGAAGTTGTCCAGCGCGGCCTTGCCGGTCTGCGTGGCTTGGCTCAGGGCGCGCATCAGCAGGTCCTCCAACTGGCTGCCCAGGCTGAAGGCCTTGACCTCGCCGACCTGGCCGCAGGCCTGGGCCACGATCTGGCGGCGCAGGGTCAGGCGCGCCTCGGCGGCCAGCAGGATCGGGTCCTTGGTGATCTCGGCGTTCTCCAGCAGGGTGGTGGCCAGGGGCACCACGTCTTTCAGCGACACGCCTTCCTGCAGCAGGGTGCGCAGCACCTTGAGCAGCAGGCTGGGGCTGAAGGCCTTCTCCAGCGCGGCGGCCAGCTTGGGGGCCTGCGCGGCGCAGCGCTCCAGCAGGGCGGGCACGTCTTCGTGCTGGAACAGCTCGGGCAGGTTCTCGCGGATGAGCTTGGTCACGTGCGTGGCGATGACGGTGGGCACGTCCACCACCTGGTAGCCCATGCCCAGGGCATGCGCCTTGTGCGCCGCGTCGATCCACACCACGGGCATCTGGAAGGAGGGGTCGGCGCCGGGGATGCCGTCGATCTCGCCATAGACCTGCGGCGAAGGGATGGCCATGAGCCGATCGGGAAAGATCTCGGCCGAGGCGACGACGCTGCCGTGCAGCAGCACCTGGTAGTGCGTGGGTTTGAGGCCCAGCTCGTCGCGCGTGCGGATCGGCGGCAGCACGATGCCCAGCGATTCGCTGAGCGTCTGGCGCACGCCCTTGAGGCGCTTGGTCAGCACGGCGCCCTGGGCCGGGTCCACCAAGCCCACGAGCTTGTAGCCCACGGCCACGGCCAGCGGGTCCACCACGGGCAGGCTTTTCCAGTCGATGTCGGGCGCGGCCTCGGTCACCAGCGCGGCCTGCAGCGCATCGGGCGCGGCCGGCGGCGCCACGGCCTGGCGCTGGCCCAGGCGCCAGGCCACGTAGCCCAGCACGCCCGCGAAGGCCAGGAACATCAGCGTGGGCATGCCGGGCACCAGGCCCAGGATGATGAGCAGCCCGGCCACGCCATACAGCACGTTGGGCGAGGCCAGCAACTGCTGGCCCATCTGCTTCTCGATGTCGCCCGCGTCGCTGACGCGCGTGACGATGATGGCGGCGGCGGCCGACAGCAGCAGCGCCGGGATCTGAGCGGCCAGGCCGTCGCCGATGGTGAGCAGGGCGTAGAGCTTGAAGGACTCGCCCAGGCTCAGGTCGTGCATGAAGGCGCCGATGAGCACGCCGCCGATCATGTTCAGGACGAGGATGAGGATGCCGGCGATGGCATCGCCCTTGACGAACTTGGAGGCGCCGTCCATGGCGCCGTAGAAGTCGGCCTCGCCGGCCACTTCCTTGCGGCGCGCCTGCGCGCCTTCCTGGTTGATGAGGCCGGCGTTGAGGTCGGCGTCGATCGCCATCTGCTTGCCGGGCAGGGCGTCCAGCGTGAAGCGGGCCGACACCTCGGAGATGCGCTCGGCGCCCTTGGTGACCACCAGGAAGTTGATGATCATCAGGATGACGAACACCACGATGCCGACGACGAAGCTGCCGCCGATGACGACGTGGCCGAAGGCCTCGATCACCGAGCCGGCGGCGTCGGTGCCTTCGTGGCCGCGCAGCAGCACCACGCGGGTGGAGGCCACGTTGAGCATCAGGCGCAGCAGCGTGGCGCCCAGGATCACCGTGGGGAAGAGCGAGAAATCGAGCGGGCGGCGCACGTTCACGGCCACCAGCAGCACGATCATCGCGAGCACGATGTTGAAGGTGAAGAGCACGTCCAGCAGCAGCGGCGGCAGCGGCAGGATGATCATGCCCAGCAGGGCCATGACGAGCAGCGGCGCGGCGTAGCGCAGCTTCTTCAGGTCGTTGAGCAGCGAGTTCATGGGGTTCATGTCGGTCCGGGGCCGCTCAGGTGGGCGGGCACGTCAAGATCGGAGGGCAGGTGCGGCTCGCTGCGGCGCTGGCCCTGGCGGAAGGCCTTGAGCGCGAGCACGTGGCGCA
>NZ_DATIGV010000070.1:0-1590 GCF_035481345.1 Hydrogenophaga sp.
CCTCCGAGCGCAAGGACGTCAGCGTCGACTTCATCGCCATCGGCTTCATCGTCAACGCGGCGGACTTCTATCGCGCCACCGGCGGCCAGGCCGTACAGGCGGGCGGCTTCGGCATCGCCTTCACCGCGCAGCTTCTGTGCATCGCGCTCGGCTTCGGCCAGCAGTACCGCGACATCACGCTGGGCCTGCGCCTGCACGATCCGCGCCTGCTCGGCACCCTGCGCGCGCAGGGCGCTCGCCACCTGCGTGCGTTCGGCGCGCATGCGGTTGTAGACCTGGTCGATGACTTCGCTGTCGGTGGGCAGGTCGATCTGCTTGAAGCGGATGTCCACCACCTGCATGCCGAGGTTCTTGGCGCCGGCGTTGATGCCGGGCAGCTGCTTCTCGATCAGCTCGTTGCGGTTGCCCGACACCAGCTGGGTCAGCGTGCGCGAGTTGATCTCGTTGCGCAGCGATTCCTTGATGATGGGCGCCAGGCGCTCGGTGGCCAGTTCGGCCTGGCCGCCGGTGGCGCGGTAGAAGTCCGCCGCGTTGACGATGAAGCCGATGGCGATGAAGTCGACGCTGACGTCCTTGCGCTCGGAGGTCAGCGAGCGTTCCGGCGGGAACTCGTTGGCGGTGAAGCGGCGATCGAGCACGCGCGCGGTTTCCACCAGCGGCAGCTTGAAATGCAGGCCGGGGCCGATCTCGCTGCGCACCACGCGACCCAGGTTGAGCACCAGGCCCACCTGCCCTTCGCGCACCACGTAGACCGAGCCCATCAGGCCCAGCAGGACGGCCACGACGATACCGACGATCAGGGAATTCCTCATGGCTGCGCCTCCTCACGGCCGGCCGGGCGCGGGGAGCGCACCGCATTGCGGGAACTGGACGGGGTGCTTTCCACGGGCGGCATCATTTCGGTGGGAATCACGCCCGCGGGCAGCTGGCCGGAGGACGAGCCCGCGGCGTTGCCCATGGGCACGTAGATCAGCTGGCGGCTGTCGCCACCGACCACCTTGCGGTTGTCGGCCAGCACCTGTTGCACGGTATCCAGCCACAGGCGCTTGCGGGTGACTTCGGGGGCGTTGCGGTATTCGTCCAGCAGCAGGCTGAAGCGGGTCGCGTCACCGGTCGCCTTGGCGATGGCGGCGGTCTTGTAGCCTTCGGCCTGGGTACGGATCTGCTGCGCGTCGCCGCGCGCCTCGGGCACGATCTTGGCCGCGACAGCGCGTGCCTGCGACACCAGGCGCTCGTTCTCCTGCTGCGCGCTGTTGACCTCGTCGAACGCCGGCTTGACGGCTTCCGGCGGGCGGGCGTCCTGCAGGCTCAGCTCGGTGACGACCAGGCCGGTGCGGTAGGCCTCCAGCGAGGCCTGCAGCGCGGTGCCGGCCGTGGCCGACAGCGGGCCGCGGTTGTTGAGCGCGGCGTCCAGGTCGGAACGGCCGATCACTTCGCGCACCGCGCTCTGCGCGGTCTGCTCCAGCACGCGGGTGGCGTCGGTGGTGCCGAACAGGAACAGCTTGGGATCGCCCACGCGGTACTGCACGTTGAACGACACGGTGATGATGTTCTCGTCACGCGTCAGCACCGGCAGGCTGTTGCTGAAGG
>NZ_DATIGV010000071.1:0-8808 GCF_035481345.1 Hydrogenophaga sp.
CGCTTCATCGACCGCATCGGCAAGGGCGTGCGCGGCGCACCGCGTGATGCGCTGGTGGCCGATCTGGTGAGCCCGCAGCAGCGCGGCGCGGCCTATGGCTTGCGGCAGTCGCTGGACACCGTGGGCGCCTTCGTCGGGCCCTTGCTGGCCACAGTGCTCATGGTGCTGTTGATGGGCGACTTCCGGGCGGTGTTCTGGATCGCCGTGGTGCCGGGCGCGCTGGCCGTGCTGCTCCTGGTCGTGGGCGTGCGTGAGCCCGAGCACGCTGCGGACGCCGCGTCTGGGAGCCCCATCCGGCGCGAGGCGCTGCACCGACTGGGAACGGCCTACTGGCGCGTGGTGGTCATCGGCTCTGCGTTCACGCTGGCCCGCTTCAGCGAGGCCTTTCTCGTGCTGCGCGCCCAACAGCTTGGCGTGGCGGCGTCCTTTGTGCCGCTGGTCATGGTGGCGATGAACGTCGTCTATGCGCTCAGCGCCTATCCGTTCGGCAAATTGTCGGATTCGATGAGCCACGCCAGGCTGCTGGGCTGGGGCCTGCTCGTTCTGATCGCAGCCGACCTTGTGCTGGCCTTTGCGCTGAACTGGCCGCTGATGCTGCTCGGCGTGGTCCTGTGGGGCCTGCACATGGGCATGACGCAGGGACTGCTGGCGGCCATGGTGGCCGACACGGCGCCCGAGGACCTGCGGGGCACGGCCTTCGGCCTGTTCAACCTGGTGAGCGGTGTGGCGATGCTGCTGGCCAGCGCCATCGCGGGGCTGCTGTGGGAGCGGCTGGGTTCCGAGGCAACATTCATCGCTGGCGCGGGGTTCGCGCTGTTGTGCGGCATGGCCTTGCTCGCCAGTGCGGGGAAGAAGCCCTCGCCTTGACGTCGGGCCAGCGCTGATCAGCGCACCGAGAACTCCGAGCCCTGGTATCGGCCCTGGAACAGGTTGATCGGCCGACCCACGTAGGCCGACACCGCCTGCTGCAATTTGGCATAGCCCGGCGAGCCCAGTTCATGAGCGTAATGCCGGCCGATCTCCACGGGCGCCACCGGCTCCACGCCGAAGACCCGCCCCTGGTGGTGACCCGCCACCAGAACGGCCGCGATGCGGCGGCCATTCTGGTTGGAAACCAGCCAGTTCACCGGCTCGTAGGACGACAACACCAGCACCAAAGGCGCGCTGTCCGGCAACACCGTCACCCGCACGGTGCCCGGCCTGCGTGCCGCCGGCCAGGCTTGCGCATTCGCCGTCCGCTCGCCGCCGCCTTCGTAGACGCCCACCGCCACCACCCTCGCATTGGGGGGAAGGTTGGCGATCATCGGGGCGGCGGCGGGCGCGGTCAGTCCGGCAAAGCCCGCGCCGGCCCCTGTACCCACCCCGGTCGCACGCGCCAGTTGCACCAACTGCCGCGCCAGATTGGCCTGCGCGATCAGATCGTCCATGGAGCGGGGGTTCTCACTCGCTACCTCATGGCGGAACACCAGCGCCTGGTGCACGCGCTGCGCCGCCACGGAGCGGTGGCTGAGCGGCATGAAGACCTGCCGCCCCTGGGGATTCGGCAGTTCGCCCACCTGGCCGTTGCGGACGTCGACGACGAAGGCCTTCACGCCCTGGCTGTCCACCCGTGCCCTCAGCAGAAGCTGGTTCTCGTTGAGCTTTTGCAGGGACTGCAGGCTGTTCGAGTCCAGCTCCCAAGCCCCTTGGCTGCCATCGCGCAGATCGAACCAGCGGATCGCCGACGCGTCGCGGTGGACCAGGCGTTGACCTTCCTGCATCAGCGCCGGCCGATCCCCGTACGCCCGCGAGCGGTCGAGCGGCCAGCGTTGCGCGGTGTTGGCCTTCAGCGTGCCGCGCTCGTCCCGCGAGAATTCGATCACCATCAAGGTCTGGCGGCCCGCGAACAGATAGCGCGGCGGCTCCCCGGGCAGGCGCCAGGCCCATTGCAGTCCGGGCTCGGACGGCAACAGCGGCCGCGTCTCGCCCGTCAGCAGGTCAAGCGTCTGCGCGGCGTTCGACTCCTGCGACAGGGTCACCGCCGCATCGACCTCGGGCAGCCATCGCACGAGGCTCGTGCTCTGCGCCGACTCCCACACGGTCTCACCCGTCTCGGTCGAGAGCACGCGCAGCAGGCGTGGCTGCTGCGGCACCGCGAGCAGGCGGCCATTGGGCGACAGGGCCGCGCGGGTGCCGGCCATGACACCCGTCGTCAAGGAATGGAGCTTGCGGCCGTCGTTGGCATCGAGCACCTCCACCGAACCGTCCGAGGCGAAAGCGACCAGCACGTTGGCGGACTCGGCGATATCCACGCCCATCAGGGAGGGCTTGACCGCGATCTCCGCCCCCTCGCGGATGGGGCCCGCCGCCACCAGGTCACCCGTTCGCAGCATCCGCGCCACGGCCCGGAGTTGAAGGGTCTGCGCCAGTTGGGCGTCTTCGCGCTCGAAGCAGGCCTTGTCGCGCAGGCGCTCCTTCAAGTCCGGCGCGCGATCCCAGGCGGCGATGGAGATCGGCGCGGCGCACACCATCGAGCGGGTGCGGATCAACTCCCCCTCATCCGCCACACCCGCGGGCAAGGCAGCCCCGTCCGGGGCCGGTAGGCGCCGCAGGGACTCCAGCGCCCGCTCCGCTGCGGCGCTGAGTGGAAAAGCCTGCAGCACCTTCTCATGGGGATCGAGAAAGAAGGCCTCGATGCGGCCACAGCCCATCAGCGACAACAGCAACACCACTCCCGCGACCCGCTTCAGCATGAACATCCTCCTGCGGTCGGCAGCCTCGATCCTGGGCGCCGATACCCCTCAGGAGCATATCCACAAATCCCGGATAAAAGGAAACCCCGCCGAGGCCTAGCCCATCTCCGGCAGGAACTCCGCGTCCCAGGTGGAGGTCGGGCCCTCGCGGCCGCCACGTGGCATCTGATCGGCCACCAAGGCGCAGCCGGTGCACAGCTCGCTGTCAGGCGCCAGCGTGCGGCGCGTCAGGCAGATGGGCTCGCCGCAGCGCATGCAGCACGGGGTGCCGGGGTCTTCGAGTCGCGCCAGGGCGCTGTCGAGGTAATCCACCTCTTCGGCGATCTCGTCGTTCCGCTCGGCCGGCAGATCGCCGCTGCTCAAGCGGTTCACCAGCCGTTCGCGGCGCTGGTGCAGCATGGCGCGCAGTTGGTCCTGTGCGCCCTGTGGCGTGGAATCGCGAGCTGACATGTACGCCTCCTCGTGTTCATCGACGATGACCAGCAGTTGCCAAGGAATGTCGGCGTACGCAAGGCTCGCACAATGACGTGCGTCCATGACGGCGTCAAGACAATCCGTCGGACCTCACCCGAGGGGCAAAAAAAAAGAAGCCCCACGACCGTGGGGCTTCTTCGCCGATGACGCGCGGGCGCGGATCAGACCTCCGTCGCTTCCTCCGGCTTGGCCTTGCCTTCCTTCTTCGGCAGCGGCTGGATGTCGAGCTCGACGTCCTGCGTTTCCTTGCCGTCGGCGTCGGTCTTGGTGACCAGGTCCACCGTCAGGCGCCCGCCCTCGGTCAGGCGGCCGAAGAGCAGCTCGTCGGCCAGGGCACGGCGGATGGTGTCCTGGATGAGCCGCTGCATCGGGCGCGCGCCCATGAGCGGATCGAAGCCCTTCTTGGCCAGGTGCTGGCGCAGCGTGTCGGTGAAGGTGACCTCCACCTTCTTCTCGGCCAGTTGCGTCTCCAGCTGGAGCAGGAACTTGTCGACCACGCGCAGGATGATCTGCTCGTCCAGCGCCTTGAAGTTGACGATCGCGTCCAGGCGGTTGCGGAACTCCGGCGTGAACAGGCGCTTGATGTCGGCCATCTCGTCGCCCGCGGCGCGCGGGTTGGTGAAGCCGATGGTCGCCTTGTTCATGGTCTCGGCGCCCGCGTTCGTGGTCATGATGACGATCACGTTGCGGAAGTCGGCCTTGCGCCCGTTGTTGTCGGTCAGCGTGCCGTGGTCCATCACCTGCAGCAGCACGTTGAAGATGTCCGGGTGCGCCTTCTCGATCTCGTCGAGCAGCAGCACGCAGTGCGGCTTCTTGGTGATGGCCTCGGTCAGCAGGCCGCCCTGGTCGAAGCCCACGTAGCCGGGAGGCGCGCCGATCAGGCGGCTCACGGCGTGGCGCTCCATGTACTCGGACATGTCGAAGCGGATCAACTCGATGCCCATGATGTAGGCGAGCTGCTTGGCCGCTTCGGTCTTGCCGACGCCGGTGGGGCCGCTGAACAGGAAGGCGCCGATGGGCTTGTCGGCCTTGCCCAGGCCGGAACGCGCCATCTTCACGCTGGCGGCGAGCACCTCCAGGGCCTTGTCCTGGCCGAACACCACGCTCTTGAGGTCGCGCTCGAGCGTCGCCAGCTTGCCGCGGTCGTCGTTGGAGACGTTGGCCGGCGGGATGCGGGCGATCTTGGCCACGATTTCCTCGACCTCGGTCTTGGAGATGGTCTTCTTGCGCTTGGACGCCGGCAGGATGCGCTGCGCCGCGCCGGCCTCGTCGATCACGTCGATGGCCTTGTCGGGCAGGTGGCGGTCGTTGATGTACTTGGCCGAGAGCTCGGCGGCGGCCTGCAGCGCGGCCACGGCGTACTTCACGTTGTGGTGCTCCTCGAAGCGCGACTTCAGGCCCTTGAGGATGTCCACCGTCTGTTCCACGGTCGGCTCGACCACGTCAACCTTCTGGAAGCGCCGCGACAGGGCCGCGTCCTTCTCGAAGATGCCGCGGTACTCGCTGAAGGTGGTGGCGCCGATGCACTTGAGCTGGCCGCTGGAGAGCGCCGGCTTGAGCAGGTTGGACGCGTCCAGCGTGCCGCCCGAGGCCGCGCCGGCCCCGATCAGGGTGTGGATCTCGTCGATGAACAGGATGGCGTTGGGCTTGTCCTTGAGCGACTTGAGCACGCCCTTGAGGCGCTGCTCGAAATCGCCGCGGTACTTGGTGCCGGCCAGCAGCGCGCCCATGTCGAGCGAGTACACGCTGGACTCGGCCAGGATCTCGGGCACGTCGCCCTGCGTGATGCGCCAGGCCAGGCCCTCGGCGATGGCCGTCTTGCCCACGCCGGCCTCACCCACCAGCAGCGGGTTGTTCTTGCGGCGGCGGCACAGGATCTGGATGACGCGCTCGACCTCGTACTCGCGGCCGATGAGCGGGTCGATCTTGCCGTCCTTGGCCATCTGGTTCAGGTTCTGCGTGAACTGCTCCAGCGGCGAGGCCTTCTCGTTGCCCTTGGCTTCGGCGGCCTCTTCGTTCTCGGCCGCGCTTTCATTGGACTTGGTCGGCTCCGGCGGATCACTCTTGCGGATGCCGTGAGCGATGAAGTTCACCACGTCCAGGCGCGTCACGCCCTGCTGGTGCAGGTAGTACACGGCGTGCGAGTCCTTCTCGCCGAAGATGGCGACGAGCACGTTCGCACCGGTGACCTCTTTCTTGCCGTTGCCGGTGGACTGCACGTGCATGATGGCGCGCTGGATGACGCGCTGGAAACCCAGCGTGGGCTGGGTGTCCACCTCGTCGGTGCCCGCCACCTGCGGGGTGTTGTCCTTGATGAAGTTCGTCAAGGACTTGCGCAAGTCGTCGATGTTGGCCGAGCAGGCGCGCAAGACCTCGGCGGCGCTGGGGTTGTCAAGCAATGCCAGCAGCAGGTGCTCCACCGTGATGAATTCGTGCCGCTGCTGCCTGGCCTCGACGAAGGCCATGTGCAAGCTGACTTCAAGTTCCTGGGCAATCATGTGGCACGTCCTTTGGCTGGGAGTATCGGGATAAGCACGTCCTGAGACGAATGTAGGGTCTAGATGGGGAGCTTGAACGCTTATTCAACAGGTTCGCTCACGCATTGCAAGGGGTGTCCCGCCGAGCGGGCGGCTTGCAGCACTTGGTCTACCTTGGTGCTGGCCACGTCGCGCGAATAGACGCCGCAAACCCCTTTTCCCTCCAGGTGAATCTTCAACATGATCTGCGTGGCCGTCTCGCGGTCCTTGCTGAAGTATTCCTGGATGACCTGGACAACGAATTCCATGGGCGTGAAATCGTCGTTGAGCAGCACCACCTGGTACATCTGCGGCGGCTGAACACGCTGCGTGCGCCGTTCCAGCACGACCGAGTCGTCGCTGCCCGTGGCGGGCGGGGCCGCCGGGGTTTCCGGTTTCTTGGGGATCTGCGAAGCCATGAAATTCATTCTAGCGAGCGCGCCCCACCCCCGATGCCGTCCGGGACACCGCCGGTTGGCCGGGCGGTGGATACCGCCAGGGACTATTGTGCGGCCCGGCGGAACAGGCCATGCGTCAAGCAGCGCACACAAAGCCGGTCAAATTCCGCCGGTCGGCCAATGAAGCCGGGGAATCCGCCGGCGAGCCAGCGGCGGTGAGCAGCCGCTGCGGCACGGTTTACATGGCCATCCCGTGCCGTCCGGACCGCCTGGGGCACATGGTTTGCCGCCTCCGGTGCCCTGTCGTTCATTGGAGATCCCGCCATGACCACACTTCACCGCCGGCACGCCATCGCGCTGGCCGTCCTGCCGCTGCTGTCGCTGCCCGCCTTCGCGCAGACGAGCGGCTCATCCCCCGTGCCACCCGCCGGGGCCATGCGGCCCAGCCGCGCCGACAGCGGCTTCATGGAGCAGGCCGCCCAGAACGGCCATGCCGAAATCGAGGCCAGCCGCCTGGCCGTGCAGAAGGCGGCCGACCCACAGGTCCAGCGCTTCGCGCAGACCATGGTGAACGAGCACACGCGCATGGGCGACGAACTGCGGACACTGGCGCGCGCCAAGGGCGTGGAGCTGCCGACCGAGCCGTCGATGCTGCAGCGGGGCCGGCTCAAGCTGCTGTCCACCGCCGACGGCGAGGCCTTCACACGCCGCTACGTCGAGGCTTTTGGCGTCGACGCCCACCAGGAGACCGTCAAGCTGTTCGAGGACGCCGCCGCCGGCGCCGATGACCCGGACATCAAGGCCTTCGCCTCGCGCGGCCTGCCCGGCCTTCAGCGCCACCTCACGATGGCGCGGGAACTGCCGCACGCCAAGGGCAGCCCCCCCGCCGCGGGCGCGGACCGCCCGGCACCGGGCGGCACGCGCTGAGTCGCACCGGCCGTGACGGCGGCCCCCTGGCGGGGCGCCGCGCGGCCTCGCGACCTCAGGACGAGCGCCGACCCGCGTCGGCCCCGCCGCCCGCGGTGCCGCTGGCCTGCGAGAGCCCGCTGCGCTCGGGCTTGGCCGGTTGGGAGATGTCCTGCAGGGCCTGGGCGGCTTCCTCGGGGCTGGACTTCACCGCCATGTCGCCCAGGGACAGCAGGCCTACCAGGCGCTTGTCGTGGTCCACCACCGGCAGGCGGCGGATCTGCGCGTCGCACATCAGCTGCGCCGCTTCTTCGATGGACTGGTCCTCGTAGCACCATTGCACCTGCGGCGTCATCACGTCGCGCAAGGCGGTCCGCTCGGGCGCCAGGCCCTGGGCGACGCCGCGCACCACGAGGTCGCGGTCGGTCACCATGCCGAGCAGGCGCTGGCCGTCGCACACGGGGATGGAGCCAATCTCCATCTCCTCCATGGCCTGCGCGGCCAGGCGCAGGGTGTCGTCCGGCGACAGGGTGCGCACGCCACGGGTCATCACTTCGCTGACTTGGTTCATGGGAAAGCTCCTTTCCTGATGGGTTGAGGGGATGGACGCCCGGCGGCAAGCGGCGCGCCCAGGCGCGCGCGGCGCGGCGGGCACGCCGATTGCCAGGGCATCTCCTGCCATGCCGCCCAAGTCCTTGCCTCCCCTGCCGCGCCCCCCACCCAGCTACGCCCGCGTGGTGCGGCTCGGTGCGCTGGAATGGGTCGGCATTCCCCTGCTGGCCCTGTTGCCCCTGCTCTCGCTGGCCAACCTGCTCGGGCCGTCCGAGGACCACCTCGCCGCCGAGACCCCGGGCGCCCTCGCGGTGAACCTCACGCACCCGTCGCGCCTGCGCCACCAGGGCACGGGCGAACTGGTGGTCGCGGTGACGAACACCGGCACCCAGGCCGCGCAGGACCTGGTGGTGTCGCTCGACGAGGCCTATCTCTCGCGCTTCCTGGGCGCCGAGACCACGCCCGCGCCCAGTGCCATCGTCGCCGGCCGCGTGCGGGTTCCCCTGCCCCCGCTGGCGCCCGGTGAACGCGCCAGCGTGCGCGTGCGCCTCGAGGCCGACGACTGGGGCCGGCTGCCGGGCTGGGTGGAACTGGGCGGGGCCGGCCAGGCCGCCCCCACGCGGCTCGCCTTCTCCACCCTGGTGCTGCCCTGAAGCGGCCGCGTCCCATCCCCATCGCCCATGGACACCGTTCTGCGCGTCGCCGTCATCTACCTGTTCGTGCTGGTGGGGCTGCGCATCCTCGGCAAGCGCGAATTCGGCCAGCTCTCCCCGCTGGAACTGGTCTCGCTGCTCATGATTCCGGAAATCGTTTCGCAAGCCCTCATCGGCAGCGACTACTCGCTGACCACCGCCATCACCGCCGTGTGCACCCTGCTCGTGCTGGTGTTCTTCACCTCGCTGCTGGTGCAGCGCTTCGAGCGCGTGGAGCACCTGATCGCGGGCGAACCCACGCTGCTGGTGTACGACGGCCAGTTCATCGCCGACGCCATGAACCGCATGCGCGTCACGCCGGACGAGGTCTTCACCGAGATGCACAAGGCCGGCATGGAACTGCTCAGCGAGGTCAAGTGGGCCGTTCTCGAGCCCGACGGCAGCATCGCCATCGTGGCCCACGACAAAGGCAACGACCCCCTTCCCCATCCGCGCGACGAGCGCAAGAAGTTGACATGACGTCCCTGCACACCCCACCCCCGCCGCCCGCTCAGCCGCCCGCACCGCCGCCCCTGAC